>JBKJQQ010000253.1:0-7035 GCA_046593875.1 Mycobacteriales bacterium
ATCACGCTGACCGTCACCGCGCCGACGTGGACCTCGTGGAAGCGGGTGTGGACGTAGGGACGCCCCTCGCCGTCGGGGGAGTAGGCGTCGTACTCGTGCCCGGGCGCGAAGGCGCACCACGACGGACACGGCGGGACCTCCCGCGGGTAGGACTCCTCGGCCTTGCGCTCCATCGTCCAGATGGTGCGCGCCTGGTCGATGCGCGGGTCGTCGAGGGTGAGCCCGAGGCTCGCGGCGTACTGCTCGAAGGTGCTGCTGGTGGTGTCGGTCGTGGTCATGGGGCTCCTTCTGCTGGTCCGAAGGTGACCCGATAGATGCGGTGGCTACGCTGGGAAAGTCCAGGCGTAGCAGGCGTATTCGCACAGCGCTTGGCCGTCCATACACGACGCCTACCGCGTCACGAGCTGACGCTCCTGCACCCGCGGGGGCTGCGTATGTGCGCGCGCCAGACCTCCACAGCCGATCACGTGTGCGGAGGCAGTGATCAGCTGTGGAGGGAGCGGGGCTAGGCGGCCTGGGGCTTGACGCGCAGGGTCTTGATCTGGACCGGGAGCTTGGGCTTGCCGTCGCCCGCGCCGGAGGACTCGTCCGAGCCGGCGGCCGCGACCTCCTCGAGCACGTCCAGGCCCGCGGTGATCGTGCCGAACGGCGTGTAGTTCGGCGGCAGGGCGCTGTCCTCGTACACCAGGAAGAACTGGCTGCCGTTGGTCGCGGGTCCGGAGTTGGCCATCGCGACCGTGCCGCGCGGGTAGGTCGCACCCTCGAGGTTCTCGTCGGCGAAGGAGTAGCCGGGGCCGCCGCTGGGGGAGCCGTCCGGGCTGCCGCACTGCAGGACGCTGATGCCCTGAGTGGTGAGGCGGTGGCACGGGGTGTCGTCGAAGTACGCGAGGTGCGCCAGGTGCCGGAGGTTCTGGATCGTGCAGGGTGCCTTGGCGGTCTTGGTCTCGAAGACGATGTTGCCGCGGTTGGTCGTGAGGGTGACGTCGAAGACGGCCTCCTCCTCGACGCCCTCGGTCGGCGGCAGGTCGACGACCTTGCTGCCCGGGGCGTCGGCCTTGACGAACTCGCAGCCCTCGGGCTCCGCGGCCGCGGTGGGGGTGGCGCCGGGCGCGGGGTCGCTGGCGGCCGGCGCGGCGGCGACCGAGTCGGGCTCGTCCCCGCCCAGGGTCGCCGCGGCCGCGACGACACCGGTCGCGAGCAGCAGGACCGCGACGACGCTGGCGATGACGGCCTGGCGCTGCTTCTTGCGCTGGGAGGCTGCGGCACGGCGGGCCGCCTGACGCTCGGCCCGCTGCCGGGCGAGCTCCTTCTCGCGCTTGCTGCTCGCCACGCCGTTGCCTCCTGAGGACTGGTCCGGGTGCGTCCCGGCGCCCGGAGTCTAGGGAATCCCGCTGGGGACCGTCGTCCGAACGCCGCTAGGCTCCGGTCACCGTCCGGTACCGATCGAGAGGCCCTCCGTGCTCGTCCGCGGGTTCCCCGCCCAGGCCTTCGACACCAACTGCTACGTCGTGGCACCTGGCCCGGGCGAGCAGTGCGTCGTCGTCGACCCCGGGATCGGGGTGGAGCAGCAGCTCGACGCGCTGCTGCGCGAGCACAACCTGCAGCCGGTGGCCGTCCTGCTCACCCACGGCCACCTGGACCACACCTTCTCCGTCACCCCGGTCTGCGGCGCGCGCGGCATCCCCGCCTACATCGCCTCGCAGGACCGCGACCAGCTCGCCGACCCGGTCAAGTACCTCTCGGCCGGCTCCTCGCAGCTGTTCGGCGGACGCCTGGAGTGGACCGAGCCCGACGACGTGAAGCTGCTCGACCCCGCCGAGCCGCTCGAGCTGGCCGGCATGCGCTTCGGCGTCGACTGGGCGCCGGGGCACACGCCCGGGTCGGTCGTCTTCCGGCTCCCCGGTGACGAGGCTGACGGCGAGGCGGGCGCGCCGGTGCTGCTGTCCGGGGACGTGCTGTTCGCCGGCTCGATCGGCCGCACCGACCTGCCCGGCGGCAGCTGGGAGCAGATGCAGGCCTCGCTGCGCGACGTGATCCTGCCGATGACCGACGAGACGATCGTGCTGCCCGGTCACGGCGGCGCGACCACCATCGGGCGCGAGCGCGCCACGAACCCCTTCCTGCAGGAGCTATCGGCCCCGCCGCCCTCCCGGGGGTGGTGATGCCGGCCCCCAAGGGGACGTACGACGTCCTGCCCGGGTCCGAGTTCGCCGCCACGGCGGCGGTACGGGAGGCGCTGCTCGCGCCGTCCCGCCTGGCGGGCTACGCCTACGCCGAGGCGCCGGTCTTCGAGGCCACCGACCTGTTCACCCGGGGCGTCGGCGAGAGCACGGACGTGGTGACCAAGGAGATGTTCACCTTCTCCGACCGCGCCGACCGCTCGCTGACCCTGCGGCCGGAGGGCACCGTCGGCGTGCTGCGCGCAGCCCTGGACGCCAACCTGCACAAGGGCCAGCTTCCGGTGAAGCTGCGGTACGCCGGCCCGATGTTCCGCGCCGAGCGCCCGCAGGCGGGGCGCTACCGGCAGTTCCAGCAGGTGGGCGTCGAGGCGCTCGGCCTGGACGACCCCGCGCTGGACGCCGAGGTGATCGCGCTGGCCTGGCAGGCCTTCGCCGGACTCGGGCTCACGCAGGTGCGCCTGCTGCTGACCTCGCTCGGCGACGCCTCCTGCCGGCCGGCCTACCGGGTCTCCCTGACCGCTTTCCTGGCCGGGCTCGACCTCGATGAGGAGACCCGCCGCCGGGCCGCGTTGAACCCGTTGCGGGTGCTGGACGACAAGCGGCCCGAGCTGCAGGCCCAGCTCACCGACGCCCCGCTCATGGTCGACGCGCTGTGCGACGCCTGCCGCGACCACCTCGCCGCCGTGCAGGCCGGGCTCGACGCGCTCGGCGTCGAGTACGAAGCCGCCCCCCGGCTCGTCCGCGGCCTGGACTACTACATGCGCACGACCTTCGAGCTCGTCCACGACGGCCTGGGTGCGCAGTCCGCGGTCGGTGGCGGCGGGCGCTACGACGGGCTGGCCGAGCTGATCGGCGGACCGGCCGTGCCCGGCATCGGCTGGGCGCTCGGCGTCGAGCGCACCCTGCTGGCCCTGCGCGCCGAGGGCGTCGACGCACCCTCGGAGCCTGCGCTCGACGTCTTCGTGGTCCCGCTCGGCGCGGCGGCCAAGGCGCACGCCGTCGGCCTGGTCGGACGGCTGCGCGCGGCCGGCATCGCCTCCGACCTCGCCTACGGCGACCGCGGGATGAAGGGCGCCATGAAGGCCGCCGACCGGTCCGGTGCGTCGTACGCCGTCGTCCTGGGCGACCGCGACCTCGAGGCCGGCGAGGCCCAGCTCAAGGACCTGCGCGAGCACGCGCAGGTCGCGGTTCCCCTCGAGAGCCTTGTCGAACACCTGTTGGAGGAGCTGCTGTGATCCGCACCCACGAGGCCGGGACGCTCCGCGAGGAGCACGCCGGCACGACCGTCACCCTGACCGGCTGGGTGGCCCGTCGGCGCGACCACGGCGGCGTCGCCTTCCTCGACCTGCGCGACGGCAGCGGCATCGCGCAGGTCGTCGTGCGAGAGAACGACATCGCCCACGACCTGCGCGCGGAGTACTGCGTCCGCGTCGTCGGACAGGTGCGGGTGCGACCGGAGGGCAACCGCAACGACGCCCTGCCGACCGGCGCGGTCGAGGTCGACGCGAGCGAGGTCGAGGTCCTGTCGGCCGCTGCGCCGTTGCCGTTCCCGCTCGACGACGACGCCCCGATCGGCGACGAGGTCCGGCTGAAGTACCGCTACCTCGACCTGCGCCGCCCGTCCTCGGCCAAGATGCTGCGCACCCGGTCGCTGATCACGCGGGCCATCCGCCGCGAGATGGACGAGCGCGACTTCCTCGACATCGAGACGCCGACCCTGACGCGCTCGACCCCCGAGGGTGCCCGCGACTTCCTCGTGCCCGTGCGCCTGCAGCCCGGGCACTGGTACGCCCTGCCGCAGTCGCCCCAGCTGTTCAAGCAGCTGCTGATGGTCGCCGGCATGGAGCGCTACTACCAGATCGCCCGCTGCTACCGGGACGAGGACTTCCGCGCCGACCGGCAGCCGGAGTTCACCCAGCTCGACATCGAGATGTCCTTCCCGGACGAGGAAGACCTCTACGCGCTGACCGAGGCCGTCATGACGCGCATCTGGCGCGAGGTGCTCGAGATCGATGTGCCCGCGCCCTTCCCGCGGATGACGTACGACGAGGCGATGCGGCGCTTCGGCGTCGACCGGCCGGACGTCCGCTTCGGCGTCGAGCTCGTCGACCTGACCTCCTACTTCGCCGAGACGCCGTTCCGCGTCTTCAAGGTCGCTGACGCGCCCGATGGGCACGTGGGCGCCGTCGTCATGCCGGGCGGGGCGACCCAGCCGCGCAAGGTCTTCGACGCGTGGCAGGAGTTCGCCAAGCAGCGTGGCGCCCGCGGGCTCGCCTACGTGACGTTCCTCGAGGACGGCACGCTTGGCGGCCCGGTCGCCAAGAACCTGTCCGAGTCCGAGCGGGACGGGCTGCGCGAGGCGGTCGGCGCGTCCATCGGCGACTGCGCGTTCTTCGCGGCGGGCTCCCGCACCGACGCCCTTGCGCTCCTCGGCGCCACCCGGCTCGAGATCGGCAGGCGGCTCGGGCTGATGGACGACTCCCGTTGGGAGTTCCTGTGGGTGACCGACTTCCCGATGTTCGAGCCGACGGACGCCGGCGGCTGGACGGCCGTGCACCACCCGTTCACGGCGCCGGCGGCCTCCCACGTCGACAGCTTCGACAAGGAGCCCGCAGACGTGCCGGCGCGGGCGTACGACCTGATCCTCAACGGCTCCGAGCTCGGCGGTGGCTCGATCCGCATCCACTCCTCCGACGTGCAACGGCGCGTCTTCGACGTGATCGGGCTGAGCCCGGAGCAGGCGCAGGAGCAGTTCGGCTTCCTGCTGGAGGCCTTCTCGTACGGCCCGCCGCCGCACGGCGGCATCGCCTTCGGCATCGACCGCATCGCGGCGATGATCACCGGTGCCGACTCGATCCGCGAGGTCATCGCGTTCCCGAAGACCGGGGGCGGCGGCGACCCGCTGACGGGCGCGCCGACCCCGATCACGGCAGAGCAGCGCAAGGAGGCCGGGATCGACGTCGATCCCGCTGCGGGCTAGGCGTTCTCGGCGGCCTTGACCAGCTCGGCGAGGCAGTCCTCGAGGTGCTGGGCGAGGTCGGCCAGGTCCGGCAGCGCATCGGCGTCGCCGAGCAGCCCGTAGGTCACCGCGCCGTTGTAGCTGACGATCGCGATGGCCAGCGTGTGCTCGGGCGCGAGGAAGGCGAGCGGGGCGAGCTCCTGCAGCTCGCGGCCCAGCATGTAGATCGGCACCTGCGGGCCGGGCACGTTGGTGACCAGCAGGTTGTACATGCGGCTGCTGAAGCCCAGGCGTGAGGCGCGCGCGAGAACCGCGGGCGGCAGGGCGTTCTCGAGGCTGGTGAGGACCTTCGCGCCCTCGGCCTGGCGACTGGTCTTGAGGTGCTCCATGGACGCGCGCACCAGGGCGAGCCGGCCGACCGGGTCCGTGATGCCCACCGGCAGGGGCGCCGTCATGATCGTGATCTCGTTGCCGGCAGCGCCCTGCTTGTCGTCGCTGCGGACCGACACCGGCACGCAGGCCTTGAGGCGTACGCCGTCGACCGCCTCGCCGCGCCCGGTGAGGAAGCGGCCGAGCGCTCCGGAGACCGCGGTCAGGACGACGTCGTTGACGGTGGCGCCGAAGGCCTGCTTCACCTTCTTGTAGTCGGTCAGCTCGGTGCGCACGATCTCGACGCGGCGGTGCGGGCCGGGCTTGCGGTTGAGCAGGCTCGGAGGCGCGCCCTGGACCAGCGGCGCGGTCGCGGCGCCGAGAGCGCCCAGCGCGGAGCTGACCTCGCGCACGGCCTGCCGCGGCTGGACCGCGAGCGAGAGGCCGCGGGCGCCGAGGCGGACCAGGTTGCGGACCGCGCCCTTGGCGCCGTGCACCAGCAGGTCGAGGTTGCCCGGGGTGTCGGAGGCGTACCACTGCTCGGGCTCGAGGCGGGTGCCCTCGGCGGAGAGGTCGAACAGCGCGGTCAGCAGGTCGACGCCGCCGACGCCGTCGATCATCGCGTGGTGGGTCTTGGCGACGATGGCGAAGCGCCCGTCAGCCAGGCCCTCGACGAGCCACATCTCCCAGAGCGGCTTGGTGCGGTCCAGGCGCTGGGACAGGACGCGGGACGTCAGCGTCAGCAGCTGCTGGTCGCTGCCGGGGGAGGGCAGGGCGGTGTGCCGGACGTGGTAGCCGACGCGGAAGCCCGGGTCCTCGACCCAGACCGGCCGGCCGGTACCGAAGGGCATCTCGACCAGCTTCTGCCGGTAGCGCGGCACCAGGTGCAGGCGCGAGGCGATGTGCTCCCGGAACTCCTCGCCGGTGGGCGGCGGTCCGGCGAAGACCCCGAGGCCGCCGATGTGCATGTGGGCGCCGCCGTCCTCCTGGTGCAGGAAGCCGGCGTCGATGCTCGTCAGCCGGTCCAGGTGGTCCTGTGGCATGTCGCCTCCGCGTCGTCGGTGTTGCCGGTGGACAGCGTGGCACGTCGCGCGACCCCCAACGCGAGAAGTCCCCAGCACCGGGTGCTGGGGACTTCTCGCGGAGCGCGTGCGGGGGCTAGACGACCGTCTTGCGGCGACCGGAGAGGTAGCCGCCGGCGATGCCGGTCATGAGCAGCAGCGCGCCACCGGCACCGAGAGCCACGTTGCGGCCGAGGTCGCTGTCGTCGGAGGCGAGCTCCGCGGTGATCGCCTTCTCGGACTGGGTGAGGACCCAGGTCGTGGTGGCCGCACCCGGCGTGCTGGTGATCCGCGCGCTGGCGGCGTCCAGGCCGGCGAGCTGCAGACGCGCCAGCTCGGTGCCCTGCTTGAACTGCGACTGCAGGACGTTGATGGCCTTGGTGCGGACGTCGGACAGGCCCTGTGCCACCTTGCCCTGGCCGTCGACGACCTTGCCGAGGCCGTCGGCGATCTGGCCGGAGCCGTC
>JBKJQQ010000108.1:0-16917 GCA_046593875.1 Mycobacteriales bacterium
CTGGGCCAGCCGCTCTTGGGGGAGCAGCGCTCAGTCCAGGCGCTTGAGCTCGTCCTTGTAGCGCTTCAGGTTCTCGACGTACAGGTCGGCCCCGAGCTGGATGACGCCCTCCGGCACGGCGTCCAGACGCATCTTGGCGGGGATGCCGAGCGCCATCGCGCGGGAGGGCACCTCGACCCGGTCGCTCACGACGGCGCCCGCACCGACCAGCGCGCCGGTGCGCACGACGGCGTCGTGCAGGACGACCGAGCCGGAGCCGACCAGGCACTTGTCCTCGATCGTGCAGCCCTCGAGGTGCGCGAGGTGCCCGACGACGCAGTCCGCCCCGATGGTGGTCGGCTTGTCCTCGGTCGCGTGCACGACGGTGCCGTCCTGGATGCTCGTGCGCTCCCCCACGGTGATCGTCCCGTAGTCGCCGCGCAGCACCGCCCGCGGCCAGACGCTCGCGCCGGCGGCCAGCCGCACGTCGCCGATCACGGTCGCGTCCGGGTGGACGTAGGCGTCCTCGTGGATCTGGGGGACGCGGTCGCCGAGGGCGTAGACGGCCACGGGATCTCCTGTCGTGTCGGGGAAGGGGATCCTCGCAGGGACCTGGGTACGGTCACCCCGCAGCCCACGAGACGGAGGACGGCGATGAGCACGGACGGTCGCGACGGCTGGTGGTGGTGCCTGACGCACGGCGCCGTGGAGCACGGCCCTGGGTGTCCGGACAAGGAGCGCCTCGGGCCCTACCCGACGCAGGAGCAGGCCGCCGGCGCGCTGTCCCGGACGCGGGCGCGCACCGAGGCCGAGGACGCCCGGGACGAGGCCGACCGCGACTGACCTCAGCGGGTGCGCAGGCGCCAGCCGTGGTCCACGGGGCCGATGCCCGTGCCCAGCCGGAAGCCGGCCGCCAGCGCCCCGGTGACGTAGTCCTTGGCGGCAGCCACGGCGGTCGGTACGTCGTCGCCCAGCGCGAGCCGCGACGCGATCGCGGACGCCAACGTGCAGCCGGTGCCGTGGGCGTGCCGGTTGTCCAGCCGCGGGGCGCGGAAGACCCGCGTCGTCGTGCCGTCGGTCAGCAGGTCGACCGCGTCGCCGGCGAGGTGGCCGCCCTTGACCAGCACCCAGCGCGGTCCGAGGGCCAGCACCGCCTCGGCGGCGCGCTGCATCCCCGCCTCGTCGTCGACGCGCACGCCGGTGAGCTGCCCGACCTCGGGCAGGTTCGGCGTGACGACGGTGGCGAGCGGGACGAGCTCGGTGCGCAGCACCTCCACCGCGTCGTCCTGCAGGAGCGGGTCGCCGTGCTTGCTGACGCCGACCGGATCCACGACCAGCGGGGCCGTCTCATGGCGCAGCCGGTCCGCCACCGCGTGGACGAGCGCCGGCGAGGAGAGCATGCCGGTCTTGAGCGCGTCGGCGCCGATGTCGCCGAGCACGCTGTCGAGCTGGGCCAGGACCGCCTCCACCGGCAGCTCCCAGGCGCCCTGGACGCCGACGGAGTTCTGCGCGGTCACGGCCGCGATGACGCTCATGCCGTGCACACCGCAGGCCAGCATCGTCTTGAGGTCGGCCTGGATGCCGGCCCCGCCACCGCTGTCCGATCCCGCGATCGTGAGGACGCGCTTCACGAGAAGTGCTTCCAGCCAGCGGGTTCCACGGCCCCGCCGTCGAGCAGCACCGCGGGGGCGCCGGCGCGGACGACGCCGATCGGGCGACACCCCTCGGGCAGCACGGCTCCGGGCGGGAGGGTGGCGACCAGCGCGTGGTCCTCGCCGCCGTGCAGCACGTACTGCGGCTCGACATCTCCCCCGAGCGCCGTCACGTGCAGGTCCACGACGACGCCGCTGGCCCGGGCGAGGTGACCGAGGTCGGCGACCAGCCCGTCGCTGACGTCGCACATCGCGGTGGCGCCGGCGTCGGCGAGCGCAGGACCCGCCGCGTACGGCGGCGTCGGGCGGCGGTGGGCGTCCTGCAGCCCACCCTCGAGCCGGCCCTGCTGCAGCAGGTCGAGGCCTGCGGCGGCGTGCCCGAGACGACCGGCCAGCACGACGACGTCGCCCGGCTGCGCGCCGGCTCTCGTGACCGGTGCGCGCCCGCCGAGGTCGCCGAGCGCGGTGACGCTGACGACGATGCGGTCGGCCGTCACGGTGTCGCCGCCGACGACGACCGCACCGGTGAGGGCGGCCTCGTCGCGCAGGCCGTCCGCCAGGTCCGTGGCCCACTGCACGGGCAGGTCGCCCGGGGCAGCCAGCCCGACGAGCAGGGCGGTCGCCGTGGCGCCCATCGCGGCGACGTCCGCCAGGTTGGCCGCGGCGGCCTTGCGACCCACGTCGTACGCCGTGCTCCAGTCCTGCCGGAAGTGCACGCCCTCGACCAGGACGTCGGTCGTAGCGACCACGCGACCGTCCGGCGCGGCGACCACGGCGGCGTCGTCACCGGGGCCGAGCAGCACGCTCGAGGACGTCCCGAGGCGGGCGACCACGCGCTCGATCAGGCCGAACTCGCCGAGCTCTCGTGCTGTAGCGTCCGGCACTCCGCCAGCCTCCCAGAAGGGTCCTCATCGTGCCGGTCCAGGCCTACATCCTCATCCAGACCGAGGTCGGCAAGGCCGCCGCCGTGGCCACCGCCATCGCCGCGCTCGACGGGGTCGCGCAGGCCGAGGACGTGACCGGGCCCTACGACGTGATCGTGCGCGCCGAGGCCAACTCCGTCGACGAGCTGGGCAAGCTCGTCGTCGCCAAGATCCAGGGCGTCGACGGCATCACCCGCACGCTGACGTGCCCGGTCGTCCACCTCTGAGGCTCGTCCTCCTCCCGCTGCTGCTGGCGGCGGGCTGCACGACCTCGACACCCGCACCGAGCACAGCCCCGCTCACCGTCCCCGTCGCCTCCGCGGACGCGGCGACGGCGCGGGCGTGCCGCGCCCTGACCGCGGCCCTCCCGGACGAGGTCGACCCCGGCGTCGAGCGGCGCGAGGTCCTGTCGGACCGGACGCGCACCGCCGCCTGGGGCGACCCGCCGGTGACCCTGGAGTGCGGCGTGCCCGATCCGGACCGCCCGGAGGAGCCGATCTTCATCAACGGCGTCGCCTGGTCGGTGCGCGACATCGGCGCCGGCTTCCGCTGGACCACCAAGGACCGCGCGGTGAACGTCGCGGTCGAGATCCCGTCGGCGTACGAGAACGGTGCCGAGATCGTGCTGCCGATCAGCACGGTGGTGGCCGAGGTGCTGAACCCCGGCGGTCGCTAGCGCAGACCCGTGCCCCGCCGCAGCGCCGCCTGGACGAGCCGGTCGACCAGCTCGGGGTAGTCGACGCCGGACGCCGCCCACATGCGCGGGAACATCGACGTCGCCGTGAAGCCGGGCATGGTGTTGAGCTCGTTGACGGTGAGCTCGCCGTCGGGTCCGACGAAGAAGTCGACTCGGGCCAGGCCTTCGCAGTCCAGCGCGTCGTAGGCACGACGAGCCAGGTCCTGCACGGCGGCCGCGATCTCGGGAGCGAGGTCGGCGGGGATCTCCGGCTCCGCCGCGTCGAGGTACTTGGCCTCGAAGTCGTAGAAGGCGTAGCCCGCGCTGACCCGCACCTCGGCGGGGACGCTCGCCTCGGGCCTGCCGTGGGCGTCCTCGAGGATCCCGCACTCGATCTCGCGTCCGACGACGGCGGCCTCGACGAGAACCTTGGGGTCGCAGCGCAATGCCTCCTCCACCGCGGCCGGCAGGTCGGCCAGGTCGTCCACCTTGCTGATGCCGATGCTGGAGCCGCCGCGGGCCGGCTTGACGAACACCGGCAGCCCGAGCGCGCGGACCTCGTCGACCACGCCGTTGCGGTCGGCGGCCCAGTGCTGCGCGCGCACCACGACCGCGGGGGCGACGGCGATGCCCGCTGCGGCGAGCAGCTTCTTGGCCACGGCCTTGTCCATCGCGGCAGCGCTGGCGAGCACCCCGCTGCCGACGTACGGGACGCCGGCCATCTCGAGCAGCCCCTGCAGGGTGCCGTCCTCGCCGTACGGCCCATGCAGGACGGGGAAGACGACGTCGACCTGCCCGAGCAGCCCGGGGCCGTCCTCGAGCGGGACGAGCCCACCGGCGGTGGGATCACCCGGGAGCGCGACGGCCTGGCCGTCCTTGACCGCCGGCAGCTCACGGCCGGACAGCGCGAGCCGGGCGGGGTCGTCGGGGGCGAGCACCCAGCGGCCCTCGGTCGTGATGCCGATGGCGACGACGTCGTAGCGCTCGCGGTCGACCGCGGCCAGGATGCTGCCCGCGGAGATGCAGGAGATCGCGTGCTCGGTGCTGCGGCCGCCGAAGACGACGGCCAGGCGGGTGCGGGTCGTCACGTCCCTGACCCTAGCCAGGGAGCTGCTGCGGCGATCGGCGGCGCCCAGGTCACCGTGACGTCACCCTGCCGGCCAGCTCGCGCAGCGGCGGCTCGAAGGCCTCGCCGAAGGTCGGGAAGGCGTGCACGACGTCGGCCAGCACGCTGAGCGGGATGCGGGCCCGGACCGCGAGCGTCGCTTCGGACAGCCACTCGTCGGCGTGCGGGCCGATCGCGGCGGCGCCGATGAGCACGCCTGTGCCGCGGTCGGCGGTCAGGACCAGCCGCCCTCCGCCCGAGCCCTCGGCGCTGGTCCGCGCGACCTCCCCGAGGTCCATGACCGCGGTGATCGCGTCGATGCCCTGGCCGCGGGCCTGCTCCTCCGCCATGCCGACGCTCGCCACGGCGGGGTCGGTGTAGATCGCCCGCGGGATGGCCCTGAGGTCGGCGGCCCGGTCGCGACCGAGCAGGTTGTCCGCGACGACGCGGGCCTGGTAGTTCGCCGTGTGCGTGTACGGCGCCGCACCGGTCACGTCGCCGATCGCCCAGACGTGCGGGTGTCCCACGACCCGGCAGTGGTCGTCGACCGCGATCGCCCCCTTCTCGTCCGGGGCGATGCCGAGCAGCTCCAGGCCGAGGTCGTCGGTCGTGGGCGTACGGCCCGCGGCGACGAGCACGCGTTCGGCCTCGACCGTCGTGCCGTCGGACAAGTGCACCCGCGCACGTCCCTCGGCGATCCGCTCGGCCCGCTCCACCTCTGTCCCCAGGCGGACGTCGACGCCGTCGTCCCGCAGCACCTGGGCGAGCAGTGCAGCGATGCTCGGCTCCTCCTTGCTCGCGAGCTGCGGCCCGGACTGGACGAGGGTGGTGACGACGCCGAACCGGGCGTGCACCTGCGCGAGCTCGCACCCCACGGCGCCGCCGCCCAGGACCAGCAGCGACTGCGGCCGCTGCTGCGCGCTCAGCGCCTCGTCGCTGCTCCACGTCGGGACGTCGTCGAGCCCGTCGATCGGCGGCCGGTTCGGCGCGGAGCCGGTCGCCAGCACGAGGTCCGCGTAGCCGAGCTCGTGGTCCCCCACCGCGACCACGCCCGCGCGCACGACCCTCCCGCGCCCTCGGACCAGCACCACGCCCGCCTCCTGCACCGCGGCTGCGGCGCCGGAGTCGTCGCGGTGCTCGGCGATCTCGTCGCGACGTGCGACCGCACGGGCGAAGGCCGCGTCGTCGTCGTCGAGCTCCGGCGTCGTCGACGCGCCGCCCAGCTCGACCAGCGCCCTGGCCTGCGCCCGTGCCTGCGCGCTGCGCAGCAGCGCCTTGCTCGGCATGCAGGCGACGTACGGGCACTCCCCGCCGACCCGGAGGGCCTCGACGAGGGCGACCCGCTTGCCCTCCTCGGCCAGGGCTGCGCTGAGCGCCTCGCCGGCCGAGCCCGCTCCGAGGACGACGACGTCGAAGATGTCCATGCCGGAGCCCTACCTCGCTAGAGGGCGGCCAACGCCTGCTCGAGGTCGGCGATCAGGTCCTCGGGGTCCTCGAGGCCGACGCTGATGCGCACCGCGCCGGGATCGATGCCGGCCGCAGCCAGCGCTGCGTCGTCGAACTGCCGGTGCGTGGTCGTGGCGACGTGGCTGATCTTGCTGTGCGTGCCGGCCAGGGACGTCGCGAGCACGACCAGCCGCAACCGGTCGCAGAGCGCCATGCCCGCCGCACGTCCGCCGTCCGGCGTCACCGTCACGACCCCGCCGTAGCGGCCGGCGTCGAAGATCTTGCCGGCCAGGGCATGGTCGCGGTGCGTGGGGAGACCGGGGTGGTCGACGCGCACGATCCGCGGGTGCTCGGCCATCGCCGCGGCGACGGCCAGGGCGCTGCGGCAGTGCCGGTCGACGCGCAGCGGCAGCGTGGCAAGACCGCGGCGGAGCAGGAAGGCCTCGTCGGGCGCGAGCATCCCGCCCAGGTCGATGCGGTCGTGCCGCACCCTCGCCATCAGCTCAGGACGACCGACCGCGACCCCGCCGGTCGCGTCGCTGTGACCGCCCATGTACTTCGTGGCCGAGTGCACCACGACGTCGGCGCCGTGCTCCAGCGGTCGGCAGACCGCCGGCGAGGCGAACGTCGAGTCCACGACGAAGGTGAGGCCCGCCTCGCGCGAGATCGCCGACAGAGCAGGCAGGTCCGCGACGCTCACCGTGGGGTTGGCGAGGGTCTCCCCCCACAGGACGGTGGTCTCGGGGCGGAGGGCGGCCCGGACCGCGTCCAGGTCTGTGCCGTCCACGAAGGTGGCAGTGACCCCGAAGCGGTCGAGCACCGTGGTCAGCAGCCCGTAGGTCCCGCCGTAGACCTCGCGCGGCACCACGACGTGCGCCCCGGCGTGCGTCAGCGACATCAGCACCGTCGAGATCGCGGCCATGCCGGAGGCGAAGGCCTGCCCGACCACCTCGTCCTCGACGCGCACGCCCTCCAGCGCGGCGACGGCCTGCGCGAAGGCGTCGCTGGTCGGGTTGTCCACGCGCGAGTACGAGTAGCCGGATGCGGTGGCGTCGAGCAGGTCGGCGTACTCCTGGGCGCTGCCGAAGGAGAACGCCGCTGTCCGGTAGACGGGCAGGCCCGTCGGGACCTGCTCGGGCACGGGCGCAGCAGGCTGGTGGACGGCGCGGGTGTGCTCACCGTGGGAAGGCATGCACACAGCCTGTACTACTCGCTCTTGGCCTCGCGCCGCATCAGGCCGCGCACCATGTCCTGCGGCGTCATCCCCTCGTGCACCACCGCGACCACGTGCTCGGTGATCGGCATGTCGACGTCGTGCTTGCGGGCGAGGTCCAGGATCGAGCGGCAGCTCTTGACGCCCTCGGCCGTCTGCTGCTTGCGGGCCAGGATGTCCTCCAGAGTCTCCCCGCGGCCGAGCTTCTCGCCGAAGGTGCGGTTGCGCGACAGCGGGCTGGTGCAGGTCGCGACGAGGTCGCCGAGCCCGGCCAGTCCGGAGAAGGTCAGCGGGTCGGCGCCGAGCGCCGCGCCCAGCCGCGCCGTCTCCGCGAGCCCGCGGGTGATGAGCGAGGCCTTGGTGTTGTCGCCGAAGCCCATGCCCTCGGCCATGCCGGTGGCCAGCGCGATGACGTTCTTGACCGCACCGCCGAGCTCGCAGCCGACCACGTCGATGTTGGTGTACGGCCGGAAGTAGCCGGTGAGACAGGCAGTCTGGAGTCGCTCGGCCGCCTGCCCGTCGGTGCAGGCGACGACCGTCGCGGCCGGCTGGCCCATCGCGATCTCCTTCGCGAGGTTGGGGCCCGAGACGACGGCGACGAGGTCCGGCGGGACGTCCGCCACCTCGCAGATGACCTCGCTCATGCGCTTGGTGGTGCCGAGCTCGACGCCCTTCATGAGGCTCACCAGCAGCGTCCCGCGCCCGAGGGCTGGGGCCACGGCGGCGAGGTTCTCGCGCAGGCTCTGCGACGGCACGGCGAGAACCACGAAGTCCGCGCCCTCGACGGCCTGCGCGGCGTCCGAGGTCGCGCTCAGGTTGTGCGGCAGCGCGATGCCCGGCAGGTAGTCCTCGTTCTCGTGCCGTTCGCGCACCGCCTCGGCGAGCTCGGGCCGACGGGCCCACAGCACGACGTCGGTGCCCGCATCGGCGAGCACCTTGCCGAAAGCGGTTCCCCAGGAGCCTGATCCGAGCACTGCCGCACGCATCACGCCGTCCTTCCTTCGTCGTCGTCCGCCGCGACGCCGGCGGGGTCGTAGCGCTGCGCCGGTGCCTTCTCGCCGCGCAGCGCCTCGACCTCGGCGGTGAGCGCGTCCATGACCCGGTCGGTGGCGACCCGCAGCACCTCGGCCGAGAGCGGCTGACCCAGGAGGTCGGCCAGGTCGACCGGCGCACCCAGTCGGAAGCGCATCGTGCGTCGGGGGAACGGGTGGAAGCCGGGTCGGCCGTAGCTGTCGACGATCTCCTGCGCGCCCCACTGCGCGACCGGCAGCACCGGCGCACCCGAGAGCAGCGCCAGCCGCGCGACCCCCGTGCGGGCGACCATCGGCCACTTGTCCGGGTCGCGCGTGACGGTGCCCTCCGGGTAGAGGACGACGGTCTCCCCCCGGGCCAGCGACGCCACCGCGGCGTCGAGCGCCCTGGAGGCGTCCGCGGTCTGCCGGTGCACCGGGATCTGCCCCGCCCCCCGCAGGACGGTGGCGACGAAGCCCCGCCCCTCGAACAGCGAGCTCTTGGCCAGGAACCTCGGCGCCAGCCCCAGGTCGTACAGCACGTGGTCGGACAGGGTGATCGGGTCGATCGGCGAGATGTGGTTGGCGGCCAGGATCAGCCCGCCGCCCCGGGGCAGGTGCTGCAGGCCGGTGGCCTCGCGCCGCCACAGCGCGACGCTGAACGGCTTGAGGAGCAGCATCGCGAGGCGGTACCAGGGACCGAGCCGTCCTCGCCGTCTCACCGCACCCCCTCGTCGCCCTCGTGCCGGGCGCTGATCCTTCCGTGCCGCGCCCTGCCGTGTCGAGGACCACCGTCTGCTGCGAGGCTGGGCGTCGTGCCTGCTGACCGCTCTGCCGCCTCCTGGGGCGTGGTCGTGCCGGTGAAGCGCCTGGCCGTGGCCAAGTCCAGGCTGGCGGCGTACGGGGACGTGTCGCGGCGCGCGCTCGCCCTCGCGTTCGCCGCGGACGTGGTGTCGGCGGCGCTGGACTGCCCGCTGGTGGCGGAGGTCCTGGTGGTCACCGACGACGCCGAGGCCGCTGCGGCGCTGACGGCGCTGGGGGCACGGGTGGCGCCGGACCACCCCGACGCCGGGCTCAACCCGGCCCTCGAGCACGGCGCCGACCTGCTGCGCTCCGGGCACGGCGACCTCGGCGTCGTCACCGTCTCCTCGGACCTGCCGTCGCTCAGCCCGGCCGACCTGGCTGCCGCTCTCGCCGCCGTGCCTGCGGGCGGGCGGGCCTTCGTGGCGGACAGCGCCGGTACCGGGACGACGCTGCTTGCGGCGTCCGCTCCCGCCGCGCTGCGTCCGTCGTACGGCACGGGCTCGCGGGAGCGGCACCTGGCCGGCGGCGCCGTCGAGCTCGCGGGTCCAGCGGCGCTGCGGCGCGACGTCGACACCCCGGAGGACCTGCGCGACGCGCTGCTGCTGGGGGTCGGGCAGCACACGGCCGCCGTGGCCGCCACCCTCCGCACGTTCACCTGACGGGTGCACGATGGTGCGGTGAGCACCGACCTCTCGCCCCCCGCCGTGCAGGCGCTGGCCGTCACCCCCCTCGCACCGCTGCCCGAGGGGCGGTTCCTGAACCGCGAGGTGTCCTGGCTGGACTTCAACGCCCGCGTGCTCGAGCTCGCCCAGGACCCGGGCGCGCCGCTGCTCGAGCGGGCGAAGTTCCTGGCCATCTTCGCCAGCAACCTCGACGAGTTCTTCATGGTCCGCGTGGCCGGCCTCAAGCGGCGGCAGAGCACGGGTCTGGGGGTCCGCAGCGCCGACGGGCTCGGCACCCGCGAGCAGCTCGCCCGCATCTCCGGCCGCGCTCGCGAGCTCGCCGCCAAGCACGCGCGGTCCTACGTCGAGGACGTCCGGCCGGCCCTGGCCGACGCCGGGCTGCGCCTGGTGCTGTGGCGCGACCTGCCGGAGGAGCAGCAGCGCCCGCTGCACGACTGGTTCCGGGCGCAGCTCTTCCCGGTGCTCACGCCGCTGGCCGTCGACCCTGCGCACCCCTTCCCCTACATCAGCGGCCTCTCGCTCAACCTCGCCGTCCTGGTACGCGACCCGGAGTCCGGCGCGGAGCACTTCGCCCGGGTCAAGGTCCCCAACAACGTCAAGCGCTTCCTCGAGGTGTCGACTGACAGCGGCACGGCCTACCTTCCGCTCGAGGACCTCATCGGCGCCCACCTGCAGCAGCTCTTCCCCGGCATGGAGGTCACCGGCCACCACCCGTTCCGGGTGACCCGCAACGCCGACGTCGAGGTCGAGGAGGACCGCGACGAGGACCTCCTGCAGGCGATGGAGCGCGAGCTCGCGCGGCGGCGCTTCGGTCCCGCCGTGCGCCTCGAGGTCGTCGACGACATGGACCCGCACGTGCTCGACATGCTGGTCCGCGAGCTCGAGATCACCGATGACGACGTCATCTCCGTGCCGGGACTGCTGGACCTGTCGTCGCTCTGGCAGCTCTACGACGCGGACCGGCCCGACCTGAAGCAGGACCCGTTCGTCCCGGCGACGCACCCGCGGCTGTCCGAGGGCGAGAAGGCCGCCGACATCTTCGCGGCCCTGCGCGAGGGCGACGTCCTGGTGCACCACCCCTACGACTCCTTCGCCACCAGCGTCCAGCGCTTCATCGAGCAGGCGGCGGCGGACCCGCACGTGCTGGCGATCAAGCAGACGCTCTACCGGACCTCGGGCGACTCCCCGATCGTCGACGCCCTCGTCGACGCGGCGCAGGCCGGCAAGCAGGTGGTGGTGCTCGTCGAGATCACCGCCCGGTTCGACGAGCAGGCCAACATCCGCTGGGCCCGAGCGCTCGAGAAGGCCGGCTGCCACGTGGTCTACGGCCTGGTCGGGCTCAAGACGCACTGCAAGACCTCGCTGGTCGTGCGCCAGGAGAAGGGGCAGCTGCGCCGCTACGCCCACATCGGCACGGGCAACTACAACCCCAAGACCGCCCGAATGTACGAGGACTTCGGGCTGCTGACCGCCGACGCCGAGGTGGGGGCGGACCTGACCGACCTGTTCAACACGCTCACCGGCTACAGCCGGCAGACCCGCTACCGCACGCTCATGGTGGCCCCGCACGGCGTGCGCTCCGGCCTGGTCGAGCGGATCGGCCGGCAGGCCGAGCGCGCCCGCGAGGGGCTCCCCGCCCGGGTCCGCATCAAGGCCAACAGCATCGTCGACGAGCAGGTCATCGACGCCCTCTACGGCGCCTCGCAGGCGGGAGTGCCTGTGGAGCTGGTGGTCCGGGGCATCTGCGCCCTCAAGCCAGGCGTTCCCGGCCTGTCCGAGACCATCCACGTCCGCAGCATCGTGGGGCGCTTCCTGGAGCACTCGCGGGTCATGGTGTTCGGCGTCGGCGAGGACGCCGAGCACTGGCTCGGCAGCGCAGACCTGATGCACCGCAACCTGGACCGGCGCGTCGAGACGCTCGTCCGCGTCAAGGACGCCACGGTCGCCGCCCACCTCGACCACGTGCTCGACCGCTCCCTCGCGGCGGACACGCGGCACTGGGAGCTGCAGGAGGACGGCTGCTGGGAGCAGCGGCCCGCGCCCGGCGAGCCGGCGCGTGACCTCCAGCGCGAGCTGATGCGGCGCTCCTCCGAGCGCGGTGACGGTGTCTGACCGGACCGTCCGGGCAGCCGGCGGCGTGCTGTGGCGTCGCGACGCCGGTGAGGTCAAGGTCGCCCTGGTGCACCGGCCGAAGTACGACGACTGGTCGCTGCCCAAGGGCAAGCTCGACCACGGCGAGCAGCCGCTGCTCGGCGGGCTGCGCGAGGTCTGGGAGGAGACCGGCTTCGTCGGGGTGCCCGGTCGCACCCTCGGGGTGAGCCGCTACCGGGTGCTGGACAACGGCCGGGACGCCGCGAAGACGGTGCAGTGGTGGGCGATGCAGGCCGCCGAGGGCGACTTCGAGCCGAGCCTCGAGGTGGACCGGCTGCACTGGCTGCCGCTGCCGGCGGCCCTCGCCCGGGTGCGCGCCGGGTACGACGTGGCCCCGCTGACGGCCTTCGCGCAGGCGCCTGCGCTCACGACGACCGTGCTGGTGGTGCGGCACGCGTCCGCCGGCTCGCGCGCCGCGTGGGACGGCCCGGACGACGCGCGGCCGCTGGACGCGACCGGCCGGGAGCAGGCGGACGCGCTCGCCGACCTGCTGCCGGCCTACCGGCCAGAGCTGGTCCTGGCGGCGCCGCCCCTGCGGTGCGTGCAGACGGTGCAGCAGACCGCCGAGCGGACAGGCCTTCTCGTGGAGCCGGCGAAGGAGGCTGCCGGCGACGAGACCGCCGGTCCAGACCTGGTGGCGCTGCTGACGGACCTGGGCCGCGAGGGGCGGCCCGCCGTGGTCTGCGCGCAGGGCGGCGGGATCCAGGCAGCCGTGGGCCTGCTCACCGGACGGCCGGTCGACGAGCTGTGCGCCCGCAAGGGCAGCCTGTGGGCGCTGAGCTTCTCGGGCGACGAGCTGGTGGACGCGGCCTACACGGCCACCCTGGACTGAACGCCGAAGGCCCCGCCGGAGCGGGGCCTTCGGGAGCGGACGAGCTACTTCTTGGCGGCCTTCTTGGCCGGAGCCTTGGCCGCGGCCTTCGCGGGAGCCTTGGCGGCGACCTTGGCCGGAGCCTTGGCCGCGGCCTTCGCCGGAGCCTTGGTCGCTGCCTTGGCCGGAGCCTTCGCCGCCTTGGCCGGAGCCTTGGCCGCGCTCTTGGCCGCGGTCTTGGCCGGAGCCTTCGCCGCCGACCTCGCGGGGGCCTTCGCGGCGGTCCTGGCAGGGGCCTTCGCAGCGGTCTTGGCAGCGGTCTTGACGGGGGCCTTGGTCGCTGCAGCCTTGGCGGGGGCCTTCGTCGCTGCAGCCTTGGCCGGCGCCTTGGCGGCCGCCGCCTTCGCCGGGGCCTTGGCCGCAGCCTTGCTGGCGGCCGCCTTGACCGGAGCAGCTGCGGCGCGCGTCGCCGAGCCGGCGCGGGCCGTCACGGCGCGAGCACCGGAGCCGCCGGCAGCGGGGAGCTTCTTCGCACCGCTGACGATGTCCTTGAAGCCCTGGCCCGGACGGAACTTCGGGATGGAGGTCTTCTTCAGCTTCACGGCGGCGCCGGTCGCGGGGTTGCGGGCGGTGCGGGCGGCCCGGTCGACGCGCTCGAAGACGCCGAAGCCGCTGATGCCGACCTTCTCGCCCTTGGCGACAGCGCGCGTGATGGCGTCGACGACACCCTCGACAGCGGCGGTCGCGGTCTTCCGGTCACCGAGCTTCTCGGTGACAGCCTCGATCAGATCGGACTTGTTCACGACGGCTCCTTGGGTGCACTGCCGAGGCGATCTGCCCCTTGGCCGCGCACGGTAGGCCCCAAAGACGGTCATCACAACGACCTGACCATCGGGAGTTCCCTGTGTCGCAGGGGCTTTTCCCGGCTAGCCGGGCTCCTTGCGGGGGCTCACCCCGGCGTCGAGGTCGACCAGGAGCAGGTCCAAGCGGGCGGAGGCGCCGGCGAGGTCGTGCTTGCTCGCATCGGTCAGAGCGATGAGTCTGCCTGCTGTGCATGCCTTCTCGTCCGGTGGGAGGTCCAGCGCGGCCACCAGGCGGTGGGCGTCGCGCACGCGGACGGCGAGCTGGGCGGCTAGCCCCTCCGTCACCGCGAGACGGGCGTGGTCGTCGGGAGGTGGTGAGCGCGAGCGGCTTCGTACGAAGCGATCTCGGGCTCGGTGCGCAGCGTCAGGCCGATGTCGTCGAGTCCCTCCATGAGGCGCCAGCGGGTGAAGTCGTCGAGCGGGAAGGCCGCGACGACGTCGCCGGCCCGGAGCTCGCGTGCCTCCAGATCGACCGTGACGGGCAGCTGCGGGTCCTGCTCGACCCGTGCCATGAGCTGCTCGACGACCGCCTCGTCGAGCTGCACCGGGACCAGCCCACCCTTGAGGGCGTTGCTGCGGAAGATGTCGCCGAAGCGCGGGCTGACGACGGCGCGGAAGCCGAAGTCCTGCAGCGCCCAGACGGCGTGCTCGCGCGACGAGCCCGTCCCGAAGTTCTCGCCGGCGAGCAGGACGCTGGCGCCCTGGTGCTGAGGGAGGTTGAGCACGAAGGCCGGGTCCTCGCGCCACTCGCTGAACAGCCCGCGGCCGAAACCGGTGCGCTCCACGCGCTTCAGCCAGTCGCTCGGGATGATCTGGTCGGTGTCGACGTCGCTGCGGCGCAGCGGGGCGGCGGTGCCGGTGTGCGCGGTGAAGGCGTCCATGTCCTCAGACCTCCTGCAGGTCGGCGGGAGCGGCGAGGCGCCCGACGACGGCGGTCGCGGCGGCGACCTCCGGTGAGACCAGGTGGGTGCGGGCGCCGCGGCCCTGGCGGCCCTCGAAGTTGCGGTTGGACGTGGAGGCGCTGCGCTCCCCCGGCTGGAGGATGTCGGGGTTCATGCCGAGACACATCGAGCAGCCGGCGTTGCGCCACTCGAAGCCGGCCTGGCGGAAGACCTCGTCCAGCCCCTCCTGCTCGGCCTGCAGCTTCACCAGCATGGAGCCGGGGACCACCAGGGCGCGGACGCCGTCGGCGACCTTGCGGCCGCGCACGACCTCCGCGGCCGCACGCAGGTCCTCCATCCGGCCGTTGGTGCAGGAGCCGAGGAAGACGGTGTCGACGGCGACCTCGCGCATGGGAGTGCCTGCCTGCAAACCCATGTAGGCCAGCGCGCGCTCCGCGGCGTCGCGCTCGCTGCCGGCCGGCAGCGACTGCGGGTCGGGCACCGAGGCACCCAGTGGGACCCCCTGCGCGGGGTTGGTGCCCCAGGTGACGAAGGGGGTCACGGCGGAGGCGTCGAGGACGACCTCCTTGTCGTAGCCGGCGTCGTCGTCGGTACCCAGCGCGGCCCAGGCCTGCACCGCCGCCTCCCAGTCCGCACCCTGCGGCGCGTGCGGACGCCCTTGCAGGTAGGCGTACGTCGTCTCGTCCGGCGCGATCATCCCCGCGCGGGCGCCCCACTCGATGCTCATGTTGCAGACCGTCATGCGGCCCTCCATGGACAGCGCACGGATCGCGTCGCCGCGGTACTCGACGACGTGGCCCTGCCCGCCGCTGGTGCCGACCTGCGCGATGAGGGCGAGGACGAGGTCCTTGGCGCTGACGCCCGGCTGCAAGCGTCCCTCCACGTGGACGGCCATCGTCCGCGGGCGGACCAGCGGCAGGGTCTGCGTGGCCAGGACGTGCTCGACCTCGCTGGTGCCGATCCCGAAGGCGAGAGCCCCGAAAGCGCCGTGCGTGCTGGTGTGGCTGTCCCCGCAGACGATCGTCATGCCGGGCTGGGTCACTCCGAGCTGCGGGCCGATGACGTGCACGATCCCCTGACCGGCGTCGCCCATCGGGTGCAGCCGGATGCCGAACTCCGCGCAGTTCCTGCGCAACGTCTCGACCTGGGTGCGGCTGACGGGGTCCTCGATCACCAGGCCCGTCGTGGGGACGTTGTGGTCCTCGGTGGCCAGGGTGAGGTCCGGTCGACGGACGGGGCGGTCGGCCAGGCGCAGGCCGTCGAAGGCCTGCGGGCTGGTGACCTCGTGGACCAGGTGGAGGTCGATGTAGACGAGGTCCGGCTCACCCTCGGCGCGGCGGACGACGTGCGCGTCCCAGACCTTCTCGGCGAGCGTGCGGCCCATCGTTGCCATCCCAGCATGTGAGAAGTTAGTGTCACTACGTGGAACACACTAGCGGAGTCGGCGTCCTCGACAAGTCCGTCCTCGTGCTGGAGGCGGTGGAATCAGGCGCCACCTCGCTGGCGGCGCTGGTGGAGCGGACCGGCCTGTCGCGGGCGACCGTGCACCGGCTGGCCGTGGCGCTGGAGGTGCACCGGCTCCTGGCTCGTGACCGGGACGGCCGCTGGCGGCTGGGCCCGCGGCTGGGCGAGCTGGCCGGCGGCCCGGCCGGGGACACCATCCTGGAGCGGGCGGCCGACGTGCTGGCACGCCTGCGCGACCGGACCGGCGAGAGCGCGCAGCTCTACCGCCGGCAGGGCGAGCAGCGGGTCTGCGTGGCGGCGGCAGAGCGCGGCAGCGGCCTGCGCGACACCGTCCCCGTGGGGACCTCGCTGCCGATGACGGCAGGCTCCGCGGCGCAGGTGCTGCTGGCCTGGATCCCGGACGACCCGCTCGTCCGCGCGGCGGCCTTCACCCCGCGGACGCTGGCCGAGGTCCGGCGGCGGGGCTGGGCCCACTCGGTGGCCGAGCGCGAGTCCGGCGTGGCCTCGGTCTCCGCCCCGGTGCGGACGCGCGACGGCCGCGTGATGGCCGCCGTCAGCGTGAGCGGCCCGCTGGAGCGGCTGACGCGCGCTCCCGGCCGCCTGCACGCCGAGGCCGTGTGCGCGGCAGCCGCCGAGCTGGCGCGCGTAGGTATGGCCGCGAACTAGGGCAAGAGGGGTCACAACGGGCCATGGCGCGCCGGTTCGACCCGGGCCACGCTCGACCCGTGACCCCCTCACTGCGCGCCGCCACCCGCACCTCCCGTCGCTTCGCGCCGGTCGCCGACCTGGAGGCCCTGCGGGTGCGCAACGAGGCCGTGGTCCGGTCCGTGGCGGCGGCGCCCGTCCGGCACGTGCCTGCGGAGCTCCTGGAGGCCCTCCTGGGCTCGTGGGGGATCCCGCAGGACCTGGGGCTGCCTCAGCAGCGCCGCCTGCACGTCGTCGCCGGCTGAGCGCTCCCCAGGGCTGTCGGAGGTCGGCCCCAGGCTCGGCGCATGGGACAGTGCCAGGCCTGTGACCGCGACGTCTACGCGCGCGGGCACTGCGCGCGGCACTACAAGCAGCTGCTGCGCCACGGGCAGGTGCAGCCGGACCGGGCACCGACGACGTGCGCCGTCGACGACTGCGGGCGCGTGGCGGTGACCCGCGGCTGGTGCCACGGCCACTACCTGCGCTGGAGCCGGCAAGGCGACGTCCGCGCCGACGAGCCGCTCGCGCGCCCCGTGCGGGACGAGTGC
>JBKJQQ010000117.1:0-4721 GCA_046593875.1 Mycobacteriales bacterium
CGGGACGTCGATGGCGACACCGCACGTGACGGGCGGAGCTGCGCTCTACGCCGCCTCCCACCCGGGCTCGTCGGCAGCAACCATCAAGGCCGCCCTCCTCAACAGCGCAGTAGCGACCCCTTCGCTAGTCGGCAAGACCTGGACCGGCGGGCGGTTGGACGTCAGCGGCTTCTAGCGCCCCCACGACGGCCGTCGCCCCCACCCCGGGCGGCGGCCTTCGTCGTTCCTAGGCCGGCGCCCCCGGCGTCAGCTCGAACAGACGCCCGCGCCGCTCGGGCACCGGGGCTAGAGCGCGAGCACCGAGACGAGGTCGCGAGCCGCCTGGCCGCCGTCCTCGATGGCGATGTCCAGGGCGCGCGGCACGTCGAGATCGTCGACGAGCGCCTCCAGCACGGCCTGCGGCGCCGAGCCCTGCCCCTCCGGGCGTCCGGCTGCCGAGCGCAGCGCATCGAGCCGCTCCCCGGCCGCCTGCAGAGCAGCGTCCGTGTAGTCCCACGGCGTCGCGTAGCGGCGATCGAGCAGCATCGTCCGCACGACCGGACCGCTGGTCCGCTCGACCAGATCGGCGGCGAACACGAGGTTCCCGGTCGACTTGGCCATCTTCTCGCCCCCGAGCCGGACCGTCCCGACGTGCAGCCATGAGCGCGCGAAGGGCGCGACGCCGGTCGCCGCCTCGGCCTGCGCGGACTCGTAGGCGTGGTGCGGGAAGCGCAGGTCGGCGCCGCCGGCGTGCAGGTCCAGCGACGGGCCGTAGGTGGACAGTGCCATGGCCGTGCACTCGGCGTGCCAGCCCGGACGGCCCGGGCCCCACGGTGACGGCCAGGCCGGCTCACCCGGAGCGCTGGCCTGCCACACGGCCTGGTCCAGGACGTCGTCCTTCGCGGGGTCGTCGTTGCGCCCGCCGTTGCTGGCGAGCAGCTGCTCGGCCTCGTCGCGCAGCAGCCCGTGCGCCCCGGGGACGTGGGCGCCGCGGAAGTAGACGCTGCCGTCGGCGACGTAGGCGTGCCCGCCCTCGAGCAGCGCTGAGGCCAGCTCGACGACCTGTC
Source organism: Mycobacteriales bacterium (assembly GCA_046593875.1). GTDB lineage: Bacteria > Actinomycetota > Actinomycetes > Mycobacteriales > SCTD01 > SCTD01. The sequence goes on from JBKJQQ010000117.1 coordinate 1,047, forward strand.
CGATGAAGCTGTGCGCACGCGGCTCGTGCGCAGGCCGGCGCACACCGAGGGCGTCCATGTCGCGCTCGAAGTGGAACTGCTGCACCGCGGCGAACCGGTCGTACTGCGCCCCCGCCCGTGCCGCCGCCTCGAAGAGCACGTCGTCCACGTCGGTGACGTTGCGGCAGACCTCGACCTGCACACCGAGCCGCCGCAGCAGCCGGTCCGCCGCGTCGACCCAGACGAAGGTGGCCGCGTGGCCCAGGTGCGTCACGTCGTACGGCGTGACCCCGCAGACGTAGATGCGCGCGCGACCCACGACCGACAACGACCTACCGCCCAGGCGCAGGCGGGGCGGTACGGGATCGGACGCGTGATGCACGGGGACTCCTGGGCGGCGGGCGGGGCCCCCACCCTGCCAGGTGGTCAGGCGGATGCGCGGGAGAGGGCGGTGCAGAACCTGCTGTGCGCGTCGGTCTCCTGCGCGAGCGGGTCGAGCAGCTCGACCTGCGCCACCTGCTCGACCGCGTCGTGCAGCCGGCGGCCGGCCCGGCGGGCTCGCCGGCGCGCCGAGGCGCGGACGAAGGGCGCGGCCAGGAACGCCAGCAGCGCGCCGCAGAGCAGGCCGCCGACCAGGAGCAGCGTCGGCAGCGGGAAGCCCTCGACCTCAGGCACCGGTACGACGTCGTCGAGCTGCAGGTACCCCAGCCCGACCAGGGCGAGCAGCCACAGCCCGCCCACCAGCGCGGTGAGGGCCAGCAGCCACTGCAGGCCACCGACGACCGGCTGCCAGCGCGGAGTGCGACCGGCCGTCACGTCGGCGCCGGCGACCGCGCGGTCGAGCCGGTCGGCGAGGCGCTCCTGGCGCACGTCGACGGTACGGCGCAGGTCGTCGCGCCAGGCCTGCGGCAGTCCGTCGCCGGCCACGTCGCGCACCCGGCGCAGGGCGTTGGTGACCGCGACGTTCTGCGTGGCACCCGCCGGCGGCAGTGACGTCCGCGCGGCCGGGCTGTCGACGTGCAGGCGCTTGAGCGGGTCGGGCCGCAGCTTGGCGGTCCAGCGGACGACCGGCCAGCCGGTGTGCGCACGTCCGGCACGGCGGGCCGAGCGCTCGACCGCGCCGACGACCGTCGGGACGCCTGCGGCACCGGCCAGGGCATCGACCAGCTGACGCCGGTCCGCGGCCGGCAGCGACTCGCCACCGGTGCCGCAGTGCTCCTGGAGGGCTGCTGCGGCCGTACGGACGTCGGCGGTGAGCCTGTCGCTGGCGGCCTTGCGCGCACTGACCCGGCGGCCCAGCTCGGCCCGCAGCTCGGACAGCCCCTGACCGGTGCGACCGGCCACCGCGAGCAGCGGCGTCGCCGCCAGGCCCTCGCGGTCGAGCAGACCGCGCAGGTCGCCCAGGCACTCTTGTGCGGCGGCCGTGTCCAGCCGGTCGACCTGGTTGAGCACGACGAGCAGGACGCCGGCGTGCGCGGCGTAGGGCGCGAGGTAGCGGTCGTGCACGGCGGCGTCGGCGTACTTCTGCGGGTCCAGCACCCAGACCAGCACGTCGACGAGCTGCACGAGCCGGTCGACCTCCAGCCGGTGCTCGCTCCGGGTCGAGTCGTGGTCGGGCAGGTCCAGCAGCACCAGGCCGTCGAGGGCCGGGGCGCCGGCGTCGACGAGGTGGCGGCGCGGGACCTCGAGCCAGTCGAGCAGCCGGTCGGCCGGCTGCTCGCCCCAGACGGCGGCGTGCGCGACGCCGGTGGTCGGGCGACGCACGCCGGGGCTGCTGACCTCGGCGCCGACCAGGGCGTTGAACAGGGTCGACTTCCCGCTGCCGGTCGCCCCGGCCAGCGCGACCACGGTCGCGTCGCCCAGCGCCTCGCGCGCTCCGGCCTTCGCGAGCAGCGCACGGGCGCGGCCGACCTCGGGGACGTCCAGGCGGTCCTCCGCCAGCTCGACCGCGTCCCGCAGGGCGGCGAGCCGGTCGGTCAGCGGCAGGTCGATGGTGCGGCGCTTCACGGCTGCTCGCGCCGGGCCGCGGCCAGAGCGGCGACGGCGCTGCGCAGTCGGTCGGCGGAACCCGCTGCGGGTGAGGCGGTCTCGAGGAGCGTGTCGAAGCGGGCGCGCTCCTTCGTCAGCAACCGCTCGGCCCGCTCGCGCAGGTCGGCCCGCGCCTTGGCGGCGAGCGTGCGTACGGCCGCATCGCCGAACACCGCCTCCAGGAGCCGCTGGCCGAGCGCCGAGGTGCCACCGGCGACGGCGACCTCCCCACCGGTCAGGCCACCGGTCTGCGCGAACACGGCGACCATGACGACCAGCCCCGCCCCGTTGACGCCGAGACTGAGAACCCTTGCGGTGGAACGCTTCCCCGCTCCCTCGGTACGTACGAGATCGAGGACGTGCCCCTGCCAGTCGCGCACCTCGTCGCCCGCGGCCGCCCCGAACTCCGGACTGACCGTCTCCAGGACGCGGACCCGGTCCCCGAGCAGGCCGCTACCACCGGGCAGCGCGCGCCAGGCCGTGACGGTGCGCTCCGCAGCCGTGTCGGCCTCGGCCCGCAGCAGCTGCTCGACGCTGCTCTCCAGCGCGACCTTGAGGTCCTCCCCGGGCGCCGGCTTGCCGGTGACGGCCGCGGCGATCCGGTCGCGGAGGCGCCCGACCTGCGCCTGCAGGCTGCGCATCCACTCCCCCGTGCCGACGAACTCCTGCCAACGCGCCAGCACCTCGCCGCGCAGCAGGGTCCCGCTCTGCATCCCGTCGTCGACCCCGGAACCCGCCTGCGCGTACGACGCGGCGGCAGCGTCGCGCAGCGCGGCAGCGGCGGCGTCCTGTGCGTCGACGGCGGCGGCCAGCGAACCGACCCGTTGGGTGAGGCTGTCCAGGGCGCCGGCCAAGGTCTGGCGCACCACGCTCGCGCGCTGCTCCTGGTCGGCGGCCAGGGCATGCAACCAGTAGCGCAGCGGGGCGATCTGGTCCTCAGGCAGGAAGCCCTCGACCAGCGGCCGCTCCTCCACGACGAACAGCCGAGCGCTGGCGAGCCCCGCCCGGTCGAGCATCCCGGCGAGGTCGTCGCGCACCTCCGCCACGGCCTCGTGCGGCACCCGGTCCAGGACCACGGCCAGCGCGGTCCCGCGCTCCTGCGCGGTGCGCAGGACGTCCCACGGGACGGCGTCGGCGTAGCGCGCGGCGGTCGTCACGAACACCCACAGGTCGGCGGCGGCCAGCAGCTGGCCGGCCAGCTCGCGGTTGGTCTCGACGACCGAGTCGACGTCGGGGGCGTCCAGCAGCGCGAGGCCGGCCGGCAGGTCGTCGCGCACGACGAGCCGGAGCGCCCCCGGGCCGGCGTCGGGGCCGACACCGGTCGTGCGGGCCAGACCGGGGAGCACCCGCTCGTCGGCGAAGTACGGGAGGTCGGTCCGCGCGCAGACCAGCACCGGCGCGCGGGTCGTCGGCCGCAGGACGCCGGGTGTCGTGACGGTCGCCCTCAGGATGCTGTTGACCAGGGTCGACTTGCCGGCCCCGGTCGAGCCGCCGACGACGGTGAGCAGCGGGGCATCCAGGTCGCGCAGCCGCGGCAGCAGGTAGTCGTCAACCTGGTCCACCACGGCGCGGGCGGCGGTGCGCGCCGCGTCGCGGTCGGGGGTCGGCAGGCCGAAGCCGACGGCATCCACCTCGTCGCGCAGGGCCTGCAGCGCGTCGGGCAGCCGG
>JBKJQQ010000064.1:0-13087 GCA_046593875.1 Mycobacteriales bacterium
CCATGCGCTGGCCGTCGGTGAGGGCGTCAACCCCTTCGGCGACGAGGCACTCGCGCTGCTCGACGACTGGTCCCGCAAGGGGCCGTGCGTCGACCCTGACGACCCCGATGCCCACCCCTACAAGAAGGTGAGGCGGTGACGCGGGTCGCGGCTGTTGACTGCGGCACCAACTCGATCCGCTTGCTCGTCGCCGACGTAGCGCAAGGGCACCTCACGGACGTGGAACGCGTGATGCGCATCGTCCGCCTCGGTGAAGGCGTAGACCGCACCGGAGTGCTGTCCCCTCAGGCATTGGAGCGCACGGCTGTCGCTCTCGAGGAATACGCCGCGACGTGCGCCCGCCTCGAAGTCACTAGCACTCGCCTGGTTGCCACGTCCGCCACCCGCGATGCCCGCAACAGCGCCGAGTTCGTCGACCTGGTCGAGCGCACGCTTCACGTCACTCCCGACATCGTCAGCGGGGACGAGGAGGCGGCGCTGTCGTTCGCCGGAGCCACCGCCGGTCTGACCGAGCCCGCTCCCTATCTGGTCCTCGACATCGGTGGCGGATCGACCGAGCTGGTCCTGGGCAACCAGGAACCGGAGGCCGCCTTCTCGATGGACATCGGCTGCGTCCGGCTGACCGAGCGGCAGCTCACCGACGACCCCCCGTCAGGTCAGCAGGTGGACGCAGCCGTCGAGGGCATCACGGCAGCCCTGCAGCAGGCGCTGGCCGTCGTCCCCGCGGACCAAGCAGCCACGGCCATCGGCTTGGCCGGCTCTGTCACCACGGTCGCCGCTATCGCCCTCGGCCTGGCCAGCTATGACCCAGACCGGCTCCACCACAGCCGGCTGTCCCGCTCCGATGCGCAGCGGGTGTCCGAGCAGCTGCTGACCATGACGCGGGCCCAGCGAGCTGCGCTGCCGGTGATGCACCCTGGCCGGGTCGACGTCATCGGCGCCGGAGCGCTCATCCTTGCCACCGTGATGGGGCAGCTGGGCCTGGCCGAGCTGCTGGTCAGCGAGACCGACATCCTCGACGGCATCGCGCTGTCGATCCGGTGATACCGCCAGGCACAGGGCACCCGACAGATAAGGCAAGCCCCACGACTCCGGTCGCCCACGACGCGGCCGACGTGGAGCAGCTGGCAGCCAGCGCCCCGTCGCTCGAGGACCTCGACGCTCGCTCGAGCGTCTGCCGTGCCTGCCCTCGACTGGTCGCCTGGCGGGAGACAGTCGCGACAACCAAGCGGGCCTCGTTCGCGAGCCAGACCTACTGGGGCCGGCCGATCACCGGCTGGGGCGTCCAGCAGCCGCGGATCGTGATCATGGGGCTCGCGCCGGCGGCGCACGGTGGCAACCGCACCGGCCGCATCTTCACCGGTGACCGCAGCGGCGACTGGCTGTTCGCGGCGCTGCACCGGGTCGGGCTGGCCACGCAGCCGACGAGCACGGACGCGTACGACGGGCAGTCTCTCGTCGACGTCCGCATCACGCTCCCGGTCCGGTGCGCGCCACCGGCGAACAAGCCGACACCCGTGGAGCGGGACGCGTGCGCTCCGTGGCTGCAGGCGGAGTGGCGCCTGCTGCAGCCGTCCGTACGGGCGGTCGTGGTGCTCGGCGGCTACGGGTGGGCGGCGCTGTGGCCGGTCCTGCGCGGAGCGGGGGAGGACGTGCCGTCACCCGTCCCGAGGTTCGGGCACGGTGCGGAGGTGGCGCTGCCGGGCGGGCCGACCGTCCTGGGCTGCTTCCACGTGAGCCAGCAGAACACCTTCACCGGACGGCTGACCGAGCCCATGCTGGACGCCGTCCTGCTCCGCGCCCGGGAGCTCGCCGACCGCTAGCGACCGGGCCGCGCCGAGCATGTCGGCGGTCCGCAGGGCGGTCTGAAGGGGCTGAACGGGTGAATCTCCTCGATCTGGAAGGGGACTTGCCGCTTTGATCCCTTTCGTCCTCTAGCCAACGCAGGTGGCGTAGCCATATCGTCCGTCGCAGTACGCCGGATGGAGCAGCCGGCCGTGGTGAGCGGGGGAGGGTGACATGCGCGGCAACGGCTGGAGGTAGCTCGGAGTGCACCCGATCCCCAGGGGTCGGGACTGGAAGCGTCGATGACGCCGCCGGTCCTGGCCCCTGGAGCCATCGTCATCCGCTAGACGCGCGCCCCGACCGCCCGGGCACGCAGCCACGCGGCGACCGCGAGCGCCGGCATCGGCCGTGCGTGCAGGTAGCCCTGCACCTCGTCCACGCCGAGTGCCCGCAGGATCTCCTGCTGGTCCTCCTGCTCGACGCCCTCGGCGACGACCCGCATGCCGAGCGTGTGGGCGATGTCGACGACGGCGCGCACGACCGCCCGGTCGGCCGGGTCGGTGGACAGGCCCGCGACGAAGCCTTTGTCGATCTTGACCTCATGGACCGGCAGGCCCTTGAGGTAGGTCAGCGACGAGTACCCGGTCCCGAAGTCGTCGACCGACAGCCGCACGCCGAGGGCACGGAGCTCGCCCATCCGCACGGCGGCCAGCTGGGGGTCGGAGACGACGACGCCCTCGGTCAGCTCCAGGGTCAGCAGGTCGGCCGGGACGCCGGTGGATCGCAGGATGGACGCGACCTCGGTGACGAACGACGGGTCGAGCATGGTGTCGGCGCTGACGTTGACCGCGACGCCCACGCGGCCACCCCGCCGCTGCCACCCGCCGCAAGCGGTGAGGCTCTGCCTCAGCATCGCGGCCGTCAACGGGCCCATCAGGCCCGAGGCCTCGGCCAGCGGGATGAACTCGTCCGGGCTGATGGCGCCGAGCGCCGGGTGGGTCCAGCGGGCCAGAGCCTCGACACCGCTCGGCCTGCCGCTGCCGGTCTCGACCTTGGGCTGGAACGCGACACCGATCGCGCCGCCCGCGACGGCCTCGCGCAGGGCCATGACGAGGGCCAGCCGGCGCTGGCCCTGCACCTCGTACGCCGGCTCCCACAGCACCGGCCCACCGTGCGCGTGCCGGGCGCCGTACATCGCGGTCTCGGCGCGGCGGATGAGGGTGGCGGCGTCACCGCCGTGCTCCGGTGCGCGGACGACGCCGACCGACAGCCGCACGTGCGTGCTGACGGGGCCCAGCTGCGCGGCGCCCTCGACCTGGGAGCGCAGTGCGAGGCCGAACATCTCCGCGTCGTCACCGGCTGCGGCGGTGGGGACCGCGACGGTGAAGCGGCCGCCGCCGATGCGCGCCACGAGAGCGTCAGGGCTCGACAGCGCCAGCCGGCGGGTCACCTCGAGCAGCAGGTCGTCGCCGACCTGGTGGCCGAGGGTGTCGTTCACCTCGCGGAAGGAGTCGACGGCGACTGCGGCCAGCAGGACGCCGCGGCCGCTCTGCGCCAGCAGCGCTTCGAGCCGGCGCGTGACCTCGCGCAGGTTGGGCAGCCCGGTGAGCGTGTCAGTGGTGGCGGCCCGCTCCAGCTCGGCGTGGAGCCGGCCGCGATCGAGCGCGACCGCGACCTCCGCGCCGACGGCCTCGAGCATCCGCAGGTCCCCCATCTCGAAGCCGCGGACGTTCCCCAACCGGTCGCTGGCGGTGAGGATGCCCACGAGCCCGGCCGGACCGAGCAGCGGAGTGGCCATGGTGTCCTCGCCGCTCTGGCGGCTGTGCAGCACGCCGGCGCGCGTGCTGGCCACCTGGCGGCTCAGCTCGGGCACCCCGCTGTCCACCCGCTCCGGCTCCCGGCCGTCGAAGACGCTCAGCCGGTTCCAGCCCTCACCGTGCGGGAGGGCCAGGTCCAGGCGCTCCGCGTGCAGCATCAGGCGCATCCGCTCCAGGACGACGGGGGCACGCACGTCCTCCAGGGTGAGTGGCCCGAGGTCCTTCACGAACTCGTACAGCTGCTCGGTCGTGGACTGCCGGGCCAGCACGCGCCGATGGGCGCGGTAGGCGACGCCGAGCCAGCCGGCGAGCGCCAGCACGACCACGGCGGTCAGCGGCTCGACGCGGATGGCGCTGGCGGCGACGACGGCCACCCCGGTGAAGATCAGCGACACGGGAGTCGTGATGAGCAGGGTGACCAGCATGCGGCGGTTGCTGACCGGTAGGTGCAGCGTGCGCCAGATCGCGCCGAGGGCGACGGCGCCGAGCACATCGCCGAACAGCAGGCCGGCGTACAGCGCCACCCACATCGCCGGACCGACCTCGCCCTCGCGGACCAGTCCGACCGCGAAGGCTGCGGCGCCCAGCTCGACGGTCGCTGCCGCGAGGTTGTACAGCGCCTTCTGAGGGGTCGTGCGCCTGATCAGCGTGTCGAGCAGGACGGCCGCGAGGCGCACGACGAGGTGGATGCCGGGGGCGAGGACCTGCACGCCGAGCGCGAGCGGGAGCTGCACCAGCGTCACGGTGTTGGTCTCGCGGCGGAACTCGAAGTCCAGCGTGTACCGGTGCCCGAACAGATACGTGGGCAGCAGGATCGCCGCGACGACGGCAGCCGGCAGCCGGTCCTGCGGGACGGGGGAGCCGGCGGCGAGGACCAGCGCCAGGCCGAGCAGCAGCACGGCCGCCGAGATGCCGGCGGCGGCCAGGCGGCGACCCCAGGTCGGTCCGTGGTGGAGGGCGCTCATCCCGCAGGCTCTCGACGCAAGATCGCTGAGCCTTGAGCAGATCCGGACAAGAGGGGCACGACGAGCAGCGCGAGCAGCGCCAGGACCGCGATCGGGACTCTCGGCTCGGTGATCTCGGCCAGCGCACCGGCGGCGAGCAGGACGACGCCCTGGAGCACCATCAGCAGCGTCGCCGCGACGCCGAAGGCCCGCCCGCGCAGGTGCGCCGGCACCTCCTGCACGAAGGCCGCGTTGGCCACCAGCTGCAGCGCGTTGCCCACCCCGGCGACGACCCAGAGCGCGACGATCAGCGGGATGCTGTCGACGAGCGGCGTGACCATCAGCGGCAGGCAGCTGAGGGCGACCATCCCCGGGAACAGCGCCTCGCGCCGGGCGGTCGGGAGGCGCAGCAGCGCGAAGGAGCCGAGCAGGAACCCCACCGGGACGCTCGCGGTGAGGATCCCGGCGGCGAGCGGCCCGCCGCCCTGCTGCTCGGCGATCGCGACGGCGAGGCCCTCGGCGGCGATGACCGAGGCCGCGGTGAGCAGGCCCCACGACAGCAGCATGCGCAGCCGCGGGCTGCCCCAGACCAGTCGCGCGCCGGCCACGGCCTCCTGGCGCCTCGACTGGGGCGGACCGGGCACGTGCTCCACGAGGTGCTCGCGGACCAGGACGCCGAGCAGCACGGCGGACGCCGCGAAGGTGCCGGCGTCGACGAGCAGGGCGCCGCCGACGCCGACCAGCCCGACCAGCGCGCCCCCGAGGACGAAGCCCGCCACCTGCGCGGCCTGCGCGACCGCGTTGCACAGCGCGTTGCCGACGACGTACTGCTCGCCGTGCAGCACGTCGGCGAGCAGCGCGCTGCTCGCGGCTTCCGCGGGCGGGGCCAGCAGCCCGACCAGCAGCAGGACCACGAAGACGACCCAGAGCGGCACCCCGGGCACGGCCAGCGCGGCGACGAGGACCATGCGCGCGAGGTCGGACACGATCATGAGGCGGCGGCGCGGGTAGCGGTCGGACAGCCCCGACAGCAGCGGCCCGCCGACGAGCCAGGACAGGTACGAGCAGGCGTACGTCGCGCTGGCCGCGAAGGCCGATCCCGAGCGCTCCAGGACGAGCAGGGCGACGGCGATGCGCGCGATCTGGTCGCCGATGCCGCTCAGCCCGTTGGAGGCGAGCAGCGCGCGGAACTCGCCGACGGCGAGCACGTCGCGGTAGCGCACGCGCGGCACCGTCGAGGGGGTCACGCGCGCAGTGTGACGGAAGTGGCCCCTGGGGACCAGTAGCACGGCCTGCAGGCCGCGCTCCAGGTGCGGTCTCCCATGATCAACGCGGGCTTCGAGCACCTCGGGCGGCGGCGGGAGGTGCGGTTTCCCGGCGTTGATCATGGGAGGGGCTGGAGCGGTCATGGGGCCAGGCCTACCGTGGTCGACCGCGGCCCCCGTGGTCCAACGGCAGAGACAGGAGCCTTAAAAGCTCCACCGGTGTGGGTTCGACTCCCACCGGGGGCACTGCGTCGCAACGGCGGGCACAAGGGCGCCCACCCGTACGTTGTACTGAGCGCACGGCCCCGCCCGTGGGTCGCGCAGAGGAGATCACCCCGACATGCGCAGCATGGAGAGCAACAACCCCGTCTTCTCGCGCAGCGAGTCGCTGCGCGCCGCACAGCAGGGCGTGGGCTTCCACCCGCCCGCCCCCTCCGCCGAGGACGTCGCGGCGATCTACGACACGCCCCAGCGGATGACGATGGACGACGTCGTCGTCAAGACCGGCATCCTGCTGGCGATCGTCGTCGGCGTCGGTGCGGCTTCCTGGTACCTCCAGGTGCCGATCGGCCTGGCCCTCATGGCCGGCCTCGTCGGTTTCGCTCTGGCGATGGTCAACATCTTCAAGAAGAAGGTCAGCGTCCCGCTGGTCATGGCCTACGCCGTGGCCCAGGGCGTGTTCCTCGGCGCGATCAGCGCCAGCTACGAGGGCAGCTACCAGGGCATCGTCGTCCAGGCGATCGTCGGCACCGCCGCGGTCTTCGGCGCCGTGCTGTTCGGCTACAAGAGCGGCAAGCTCCGCGCGACGCCCAAGTTCGCCAAGGTCGTCACCTTCGGCCTCGTCGGCCTGGTCGCCGTCATGCTGCTCAACCTGCTCGCCGGCATCTTCACCGACGGCGACCCGCTCGGCCTCAACACCGGCCCGATCGGCATCCTGTTCACCCTCGCCCTGATCACCTTCGGCGCGCTGACGTTCGTGCTCGACTTCGACCAGGCCGACCGCATGATCGCTGCGGGCGTCCCGGAGCAGGAGGCGTGGCGCGTCGGCTTCGGCCTCATCGTCGGCCTGATCTTCCTGTACCTCAACATGCTGCGGCTGCTGTCGATGCTGCAGGGCAACGACTAGCAGCAGTCCAGTCCGTACGACGGGCCGTCACTCCGCGAGGGGTGGCGGCCCGTCGCCGTTCCTAGAGCGCGCCGTAGCGCCGGAGGACCTCGAGCGCCCGGGGCAGGTGCCGGAGCGACGCCGCCAGGTCCGCGGGCGTCGTCACGCCGTGCGCCGAGCGGCGGACGTGGCAGACCAGGGCGCTGTCGAAGACTGCTGCCCCGACGGCGGCCCGGGCCTCGAGCAGCATCGCCGCGCCTTGCACGTAGACCGACCGGTAGTAGGAGCTGCGCCCCTCCCAGTACGTCATCGGCGCGCCGACCCGGCGCTGCCCGTCGGCCGGGACCGAGCTGCTGGCGTAGCGGGCGGCGGTCCCGCGGTCGAGCCCCTCGGCGTAGGTCGCGAACGCCTCGTCCAGCCAGGGCGAGCGGCCCTGGTTGTTGCCGACCAGCCCGTACCACCACTCGTGCGCCACCTCGTGGCTGCCGGTCGCGTCGTCCTGCGCCTGACCCTCGCCGAGCAGGATCCCGGCCGGCTGCTCGACGCCGCCGCGCAGGTCGGGGACCACCGCGACCACGAGCCGCTCGTACGGGAAGACGCCGAAGCGGGCGGCGTGCCTACCCAGGGCGCGCGCCATCTCGCGGGCCACAGCCACCGGATCGTCGGGCATCCCGGGGGCGACGCCCACGAGCACCTGCTTGCCGCCGCCGGTGGCGGTCGCGGTCCGGAACGGCCCGGTGGCCACCAGCAGGTCGCGCACCGCCCGTGCCCGGAACACCGCCGTACGGCCGTCGTCGGAGACCTGCGTGCCGGTCGCGAGGACCCGTTGCCCGGCGGGGCGGGTGACCGACAGCGACCGGAGCTGGAACACCTCGGAGGTCGTGGCCTCGGCGAAGTTCGCGGTCTCGGGCTCGACGGCCCAGCCGGTGCCGCGCACCCAGGCCAGCAGCGGCAGACCGCTGCCGAACCACGCGGTCTGCCCCCGTACGCCGAGGCGGTCGTTGGCGCCGGTCGGCAGCCGCAGCCGCCAGGTGAGCTCGATCGACAGCGGCTTGCCGGCCGGGGTCTTGCCGGCCAGGGGCACCCGCAGCAGGGTCGGCGACGGTCGCTGCGCGGTACGGGGGACGCCCTCGACGACCACCCGCGTCACGTCGATCCGGCCGCCTGCGGCGCGGGGGCGGGGTGCGGCGGCCCACAGCCGGAACACCAGCTCGCCGGTCGCGAGGTCCGGGGTGAAGAGCAGCCGCGAGGTGCCGGTCACGAGGCCGCCCTCGACGGTCAGGGCGGCGTCCAGCACCGGCCGGCGCGGGTCAGGCGCCGCGTAGGTGGACGGGCAGGGCAGGGCCGTCGGCGTGGCCAGCGCTGCCGCCACCACGCGGGCCGCCGGCGCGCTCGGCGCCGTCGGGGCGGGCTCGACGCTCCGCGCCGTCATCGCGGCCCCGCCGCCGCACGCCGGCAGGGCCAGGGCGGACGTCACCAGCAGCGCCCCGGTGAGCCTCATCGGTCGACGGTAGACCGCGGCTAGCCTGCGCGGGTGGACGAGCAGGCGGCCTGCGTCCTCCTGCGCCGCGAGAGCCGCTCCCTCGTCCAGCGGCTGCGCCTGTGGACGCCCTCGCGCTACTCCGCCCAGGCGCCGACGCACGGCACCCGCGCCGACCTCGTCCACCACCTGGCCCAGGCCCTCGCGGACCGCGCCGCGGACACCGACGGCGCGCCGCGCCGACCCCTGCCCCGCCTCGACGGCGACCTCGTGCTGCCCGACCAGCTGGCCGTCACGGCCGAGGACCTGGCGCGCGTCGCGGACGCCGACACCGCGCGTGCCGCGACCGCGCACCTGCTCCTGCACCGCCGCGACCTGCTCGACGAGGACGTCCCCACGGGGCTCGCCGCCGCCCTGTGCCTGGCCGACGTCCTGGCTGCTGGGCGCGAGGAGTGCCTGCGCAGCGCGTAGTACCGGCGTGTCGCTCGTGCCCGGCGGGGCCTTCAGCGGCCAAGGTGCCGTCGTGCGGGCTCTGCTGGGGTAGCCCCGCGCACCGTCCGGAGGCCGGCCCCACCGATCAGGGGGCCGGCCTCCGGCACGCCCACGTGAGGTCCCCGGCACCGGAGTGCTGGGGACCTCACGAGGATGAGCGGGAGGGCTAGCTGAGGCGCTCGATGACCATCGCCATGCCCATGCCGCCGCCGACGCACATGGACTCGACGCCCCACGTCTTGTCCAGCGTCTGCAGGCCGTTGATGAGCGTGCCGGTGATGCGGGCGCCGGTCATGCCGAACGGGTGGCCGACCGCGATGGCGCCGCCGTGCACGTTGAGCTTGTCCATGTCGATGCCGACCTCGCGCTGCGAGGACAGGACCTGCGCCGCGAAGGCCTCGTTGATCTCGTACAGGTCGATGTCGTCGACGCTCTTGCCGGCCCGCTTCAGGGCGAGCTTGATGGCGTCGGCCGGGCCGTGGCCCATGACCTCGGGGGACAGTCCGGTGACCGAGGTCGACACGATGCGGGCCAGCGGGGTGAGGCCGAGGGCCTTGGCCTTGTCGGCGCTCATGACCACCACCGCGGCGCCGCCGTCGTTCAGCGGGCACGCGTTGCCGGCGGTGACCAGGCCGTCGGGGCGGAAGACCGGCTTGAGGCCGGACATGGCCTCGACCGACGCGCCGGCGCGGGGGCAGTCGTCCTTGTCGACGACGGTGCCGTCCTCGAGGGTGTACGGGCTGATCTCGCGCTCCCAGAAGCCGTTCGCGATCGCCTTCTCGGCGAGGTTCTGCGAGCGGGCCGCGAACTCGTCCATGTCCGCGCGGCTGACGCCCTTCCAGCGGGCGACGTTCTCGGCGGTCTGACCCATGGCGATGTAGACGTCGGGCAGCTCGCCGGACTCGCGCGGGTCGACCCAGGAGTCGGCGCCGCCCTCGGCGGTCTTGGCGGTGCGCGCGACGGCCTCGGCGAAGTCCGGGTTCTGCGCGTCGCCGCTGTCGGCCATGCCGTTGCCGAAGCGCGACACGGCCTCGACGCCGGCCGAGATGAAGGCCTCGCCCTCGCCGGCCTTGATGGCGTGGAAGGCCATCCGGGTCGTCTGCAGCGAGGAGGAGCAGTAGCGGTTGACGGTGGTACCGGGCAGGTGGTCCAGGCCGAGCTTGACGGCGACGACGCGGCCGATGTTGAAGCCCGCCTCTCCGGCCGGCTGGCCGCAGCCCATCATCAGGTCGTCGATGTCGCGCGGGTCCAGGCCCGGGACCTTCGCGAGCGCGGTCTTCACCGCGAAGGCGGCCAGGTCGTCGGGGCGGGCGCTGGCGAGCGAGCCCTTGAAAGCGCGGCCGATGGGGGTGCGGGCGGTCGCGACGATGACGGCTTCGGTCACTGGGGTCTCCTCGGTTCGGGATGTCGCGCCCAGCGTAAGGCTGCGGACCGAACGTCGTTCTAGTGAGCCTGGTCACCCTCGAGGTCGGCCAGCTCGGCCAGCTCGGCCAGCTCGGCCGGGTCGGTCGGACCGGCGGGCGCGCCCCGTCCGACCAGCGGCAGCCGACGCCGCAGCATCGCCAGCCGGCCGGTGCCCTCGCCGGCGGGCAGCGGGTCCACCTCGACGCCGGGCTCGCGGGCGGCCACCCGGGCGGCCAGCTCGACGTCCTGGACGCTGTCGCTGATCGGCACGCTGACCGGGATCTGGACGCCCAGGCTCTCCAGGACGCTCGGCAGCATCGTGTCGACGATCCGGCGGTAGCCGTCGGCCGAGGGGTGGAAGCGGTCCCGGCTCCACAGGTGCGGCTGCTCGTTGAACTCCTGCACGAGCAGGTCGCCCAGCGAGACCGCGATGCCGCCCTCGTCGACCGTCGCGACCGTCTGCGCGGCCGCCAGTCGTCGGCTCCACTGGGCGGCGACGGTCCGGAGCGGCTGCATGACCGGCTTGACCGTGCCGAGGTCCGGGCAGGTGCCGACGACCACCACGACCCCGGCGGCCCGCAGGGCGCGGACGGCCCGGCCGAGCTGGTGCGCGGCGGTCGCGCGCGGCACCCGGTGGGTGACGTCGTTGGCGCCGACGATGATCACGGCGACGTCGACCGGCCGGCGCAGCGCCCGGGCGACCTGCACCTCGAGGTCGGCCGAGCGCGCGCCGGTCACCGCCACGACGTCGAGGTCGACCCGGCAGCGCAGGTCGCGGGCGATGCCACCGGCGAACAGCGCACCCGGCGTCTCGTCGGCCTTCGCGCAGCCCAGCCCGGCGGCAGCGGAGTCACCGAGCACGGCCAGGTGGACCGGCTTGTCGCCGCGCCGACCGCGGCCGTAGGACCCGGCGGCCAGCGGCGCCCGCTCGGTCGGCATGCCGATCGTCTGGCGGGCCAGCCGGGCCTCGGTCGCGAGGATCGCGAAGCCCACGCCGAGCGCACCGGCGAAGCCGCCGCCGCCGTACGCCGCCTTGGCCGCGAGGTACTTGGCCCGCCGCCCGGGCCGGGGGACGGCTCTGACCATCAGGACGGCCGGCCGGCGAGGAAGGCCCGCACCGCCGCCCGCGCGCCGGTCGAGACGTGCGCGCCGTGCGTGAACCCGGCCACCTCGAAGTCCAGCTCGCCGAGCCGCTGCGCCGACGCGCGCGACAGGCGCACGTCGGTGCAGCTGTTCTTGAACGAGTAGCGCAGGCCGCGGACGTTGAAGACCGCGTCTGAGGTGAGCAGGACGCCGCTGGTCGGGTGCAGGAACGAGCAGTGCCCCGGGGTGTGCCCGGGGGTGTGGACGACCTGGATCCCGCCGGCCAGCGGCAGCACGTCGCCGTCCTGGAAGGTCCCGTCCACGCCGACCTTCGCGAAGCCCTTCAGCGCACCGGGCAGGCGGGTCATCAGCCGGCCGCCGCGGGTGGAGGCGTCCGACGGGGGCATCCGCCCCTCGCGGACGTAGACCGCCTCGCGTTCGTGCGTCTGCACCTGCGCGCCGGTGGCGTCGACGACCGAGCGGGCCCCGCCGGTGTGGTCGTTGTGGGCGTGGCTGAGCAGCAGGTGGGTGACGTCGCCGGGGGCCTTCCCGAGGCCGGCCAGCGCGGCGAGGATCTTCTTCGGGGCGCCCTTGGTGCCGGCGTCGATCAGCGTCAGGGTGCCGTCAGCGCCCTGCAGCAGCCAGGAGTTCAGGAAGTCCGCGGGCGCGGTCGGGATGCGCCACACGCCGTCGGCCACCTGCACCGCCGCCACGCCCACCACCCCTACTCGCCGGTAACCAGGAGGCGAGCCTAGCGGCCGTACCCTGCTCGGCGGGCGGCCTGTGGACGCGGGTCCCGCGGCGCCCGCGCTCCCGGAGGTACCGCCCCGTGCAGGTCACCGACAACATCATCGACCTCGTCGGCGGCACGCCGCTGGTCCGCCTGACCCGGGTGACCGAGGGGATCGCGGCCACCGTCCTGGCGAAGGTGGAGTACTTCAACCCCGGCGGCTCGGTCAAGGACCGCATCGCGCTGGCGATGGTCGAGGACGCGGAGCGCACCGGCGCGCTGCAGCCCGGCGGGGTCATCGTCGAACCGACCAGCGGCAACACCGGCGTCGGCCTGGCGCTGGTCGCGCAGAAGAAGGGCTACACCTGCGTCTTCGTCTGCCCGGACAAGGTCGCCAAGGACAAGATCGACGTGCTGCGGGCGTACGGCGCCCGGGTCGAGGTCTGCCCGACCGCCGTCGACCCGGAGGACCCGCGCAGCTACTACTCCGTGAGCGACCGGCTCTCCCGCGAGATCCCCGGCGCCTGGAAGCCCGACCAGTACTCCAACCCCAACAACCCGCGTGCCCACTACGAGACGACCGGGCCGGAGGTCTGGGCGCAGACCGACGGCCGGGTGACGCACTTCGTCGCGGGCGCCGGCACCGGCGGCACGCTGGGCGGCGTCGGCCGCTATCTCAAGGAGGTCAGTGACGGCCGGGTGAAGGTGTACGGCGCGGACCCCGTCGGCTCGGTCTACTCCGGCGGCGACGGCCGGCCGTACCTGGTCGAGGGCGTCGGCGAGGACTTCTGGCCGAGTGCCTACGACAGCTCGATCCCCGACGACGTGTTCGCGATCTCCGACGCCGACTCCTTCGCGATGACCCGCCGCCTCGCCCTCGAGGAAGGGATCCTCGTCGGCGGCTCCAGCGGAATGGCGGTCGTCGCGGCCCTCCGCGCCGCCGAGTCGCTGAGCGCGGACGACGTGGTCGTCGTGCTCCTGC
>JBKJQQ010000165.1:0-8140 GCA_046593875.1 Mycobacteriales bacterium
TGCGCATCGTCGGCAAGGGCGTGTGGGGACCGCCTGCCGACCACGACACCGCGATCGCTGTGCTGCGTCGGGCCGTGGAGCTCGGAGTCGATCTCATCGACACCGCCGACAGCTACGGGCCCTACCTGTCCGAGGACCTCATCCGCGAGGCGCTGCACCCCTATGACGGCGTGCTCATCGCCACCAAGGGTGGGCTGACCCGCAGCGGCCCCGACGTCTGGGAGCAGGTGGCCCGGCCGGAGTACCTGCGCCAGTGCGTCGAGATGAGCCTGCGCCGCCTCGGCGTGGAGCAGATCGGGCTCTACCAGCTGCACCGCTTCGACGCGCAGGTCCCGGTCGAGGACAGCCTGGGCGCGCTCAAGGAGCTGCAGGACGCGGGCAAGATCAAGCACATCGGGATCTCCGAGGTGACCGTCGCGGAGATCGAGCAGGCCCGCAAGGTCGTCGACGTCGTGTCCGTGCAGAACCTCTACAACCTGGCGTCCCGCCAGTCCGAGGAGGTCCTGACCTACTGCGAGACCGAGGGCATCGGCTTCATCCCGTGGTTCCCGGTCGCGGCCGGGGACCTGGCCAAGCCAGGCGGCCTGCTGGACGAGATCGCCAGGGAGCACGAGGCCACGCACGCCCAGCTCGCGCTGGCCTGGCTGCTGCGCCGCTCGCCCGTGATGCTGCCGATCCCGGGCACCAGCTCGGTGGCGCACCTCGAGGAGAACTGCGCCGCGGCGACGGTCGAGCTGACCGACGCCGAGTTCGACGCGCTGACGGCCGCCGCCGGGTCCTAGCCTTCGGGCATGTCGCAGCTGCGGATCGGACTGGCCCAGGTCGACAGCACCGTCGGCGATCTCGCGGGCAACGCCGACATGGTCAGCCGCTGGACGCAGCACGCCGTCGAGCAGGGCTGCCACCTGGTGGCCTTCCCCGAGATGGTCCTCACCGGCTACCCGCCGGAGGACCTGGTGCTGCGGCACTCGTTCGTCCAGGCGTCGCTCGACGCGCTGACCGCGCTGGCGGCCCGGCTCGCCGACGAGGGAGCCGGCGGCCTGGCGGTCGTCGTGGGCTACTGCGGCCGGTCCGAGAAGCCGCAGCCGGCGCTCGGCCGTCCCGCGGGTGAGCCGCAGAACAGCGCGGCGGTCCTGTTCGGCGGGCAGGTCGTCTCCCGCTACGCCAAGCACCACCTGCCCAACTACGGGGTCTTCGACGAGTTCCGCTACTTCGTGCGCGGTGACCGGCTGCCGGTCGTCCGCCTGCACGGCGTGGACGTGGCGACCGTGGTCTGCGAGGACCTGTGGCAGGAGGGCGGCCCGCTGCTGGTGGCGCGCGAGGCGCAGGCCGGGCTGGTCGTCTGCATCAACGGATCCCCCTACGAACGAGGCAAGGACGACGTACGGGCTCCTCTTGCCGCGCGACGCGCTGCCGAGGCCGGCGCCCCGATCGTCTACGTCAACGCGGTCGGCGGTCAGGACGAGCTGGTCTTCGACGGAGACTCCTTCGTCGTGGACGCGGCTGGTGGCGTCGTCGCCCGAGCGCCGCGCTGGGAGGAGGGGCTGATGTGCGTCGACCTCGACCTGCAGCCCGCCGCGGGCTCCAGCACCGGCCCGGTCGACGCGGGCGACGGCACCACCATGACCGTCGAGCGGGTCTCGCTGTCGGTCGACCCTCTTCCGCCGTACGAGCCGCTGGTCCACGGCATCGCCGTCCCCCTCGACGACCACGCCGAGGTCTGGGGTGCGCTGGTCACCGCGACCCGCGACTACGTCGAGAAGAACCGCTTCGCCTCTGTGGTGCTCGGGCTGTCCGGAGGCATCGACTCCGCGCTGGTCGCGACGATCGCCCGTGACGCGCTCGGACCGGACCGGGTGCACGTCGTCGGGATGCCGAGCCGGCACTCCTCGGACCACTCGGTGGGCGACGCCGAGGACCTGGCCCGCCGCCAGGGCCTGCACTGGTCGCTGATCGCGATCCAGCCGATGGTCGACGCCTGGCTGGCCACCGTCTCGCTGACTGGGCTGTCCGTCGAGAACCTGCAGGCCCGCGTCCGCGGCACGACGCTCATGGCACTGTCCAACGAGCACGGCCACCTCGTGCTGACGACCGGCAACAAGAGCGAGGCGGCGACCGGCTTCTCGACGCTGTACGGCGACAGTGCAGGCGGTTTCGCGCCGATCAAGGACGTCCCCAAGCTGCTGGTCTTCGCGCTCGCCCGCTGGCGCAACGAGGTGGCCGGGGAGCGCGGCGAGGACCCGCCGATCCCCGAGAACACGATCACCAAGCCGCCGAGCGCCGAGCTCGCGCCGGGCCAGCTCGACAGCGACCGGCTGCCGCCGTACGAGGTGCTGGACCCGTTGCTGGACGCCTACGTCGAGCACGACCAGGGGCGGGCCGAGCTCATCGCGGCCGGGTTCGAGGAGGCCGTCGTCGACCGGGTCATCAAGCTCGTGGACGCAGCCGAGTACAAGCGCCGGCAGTCACCGCCCGGGCCGAAGATCACGGGTCGAGCGTTCGGCCGCGACCGCCGGCTGCCCATCACGTCCAGATGGCGAGAGGTGGCTGCACCCACCGAGCCCGAGCCCGAGCCGGCGCGACCCGAAGGGGGTCGGTGTGGGGGAACCTAGACGACCGCGCTCTCCGTGCGGGCGAGCGCATCCTCGTGCTCGGCGGCCAGCCCGCCGGTCGCGCGCAGCGGGATCTCCTTGATGAACAGCGTCAGCACGAACGCCGGCACGAGCAGCATCCCCATCACCGCGAAGGCCGTCGACATCGAGTCGACGAATCCGCCCAGCACCGCGTCGCGGGCCGCCTGCGGGAGCACGCTCAGCGTCGAGGTGTCATCGAGGTTGAAGCCGCGGAAGGACGGCGCCGGGACCCCCGTCGACCGGGCGCGGTCGGCGATGTTGCCGGCCACCGAGCCGAACAGGATGGCCAGCGCGACGGCCGCGCCGAACGTGCCACCCATGGAGCGGAAGAAGGTCACCGAGCTGGTGGCGACGCCCATGTCGCGCGCGGGCATGGCGTTCTGCACCGACAGCACCAGGGTCTGCATCGACAGGCCGAGACCGGCGCCCATGACGACCATGTAGAGCATCGCGCGCCAGATCGGCGTGTCGACGTCCAGCGTCGAGAACAGCGCCATCGCCAGGATCATCAGCGCGGTGCCGGTGATGGGCAGGCGCTTGTAGCGGCCGGTCCGCGCCATCACCCTCCCGGAGATGCCCGACGTCAGGATGATGCCGGCCATGAGCGGCACGAGCTGGAGCCCGGCCTCGGTCGGGCTCGAGCCCTTGACGATCTGCAGGTAGAGCGGCACGACGACCAGGCCGCCGAACATGCCCGCCCCCACGAGCAGCGCGACGACGTTGGTCACGCTGAAGACGCTGCTGCGGAACATGCGCATCGGCAGGATGGCCTCGTCCCCCATGCGCTCCTCCCACGGCACGAACGCCAGCAGGGAGCCGATCGACAGGGCCAGCAGGGACAGCGTCAGCGCCGAGCCCCACCCCCAGTCGCGACCCTTCTCGGCGACGAGCAGCAGCGGCACGACGGCGCTCGTCAGGAGACCGGCGCCGACGTAGTCGATCCGGTGGTCGGAGCGGCGGCGCGGCAGCGTGAGGTTGCGGCTGACCACCAGCAGCGCGGCGAAGCCGATCGGCACGTTGACGTAGAAGATCCAGCGCCAGCCGTCGATGCCGAGCAGCTGGCCCTGGCCGGCGAGCGCACCTCCGAGCACCGGCCCGAGCACGCTGCTCGTGGCGAAGACCGACATGAAGTACGCCTGGTAGCGGCCTCTCTCGCGAGGGGACACGAGGTCGCCGACGATCGCGAAGGCCAGCGACATGAGGCCACCGGCGCCGATGCCCTGCACCGCGCGGTAGGCCGCCAGCTGGTAGATGTCCTGCGCGGTACCGCACAGCACCGAGCCGACGATGAAGATCGAGATCGCGAACAGGTAGAACGGCTTGCGGCCGTAGATGTCGGACAGCTTCCCGTACAGCGGCGTCGTGATGGTCGACGCGATGAGGTACGCCGTCGTGACCCACGCCTGGGCGGTCTGGCCCTCGAGGTCGTCGGCGATGGTGCGCATCGCGGTCGAGACGATCGTCTGGTCCAGCGCCGCGAGGAACATGCCGAGCAGCAGCCCGGACAGGACGGTCAGCACCTGGCGGTGGGTCAGCTGGGTGGGCGCGTTCACGGGACGTCCTTCGGGGCAAGGGCGACGAGCACGTCGTCGACGATCTGGGCGGCCAGCTCTGGACCGGGCGGCGGGTCGGTGCGGATGAGGTTGCGGTAGGCCATCGGTCCGACGAGCAGGTCGGCGGCGTAGTGCAGGTCGACGTCGGGGCGGACCAGCCCCTGGTCGACGCCGCGCTGCAGCACGTCGAGGAAGCGCCGGCGCCGGGGGTCCAGGACCTGCTCGCGGTAGCGCCGCATCAGCTCGGGGTTCTCGGCGCTGGCCCCGAGCAGGCGGGGGAAGATCTTGCCGGCGAGCGAGGAGTCGGACTTGCGGCGGATGACCTCGAGCAGCGTCACGAGCTCGTCGCGGACGCCCGCCCCGACGGCCGGCTCGGGCTGCTCGGACAGCGAGGCGACCGCCTCGATGACCAGCTCCTCCTTGCCGGCGAACCGCCGGTAGACGCTGGCCTTGCCGACGCCGGCCAGCGCCGCGACCGCCTCGATGGTCAGCCCGTCGTAGCCGCCGTCGGCCAGCAGCTGCAGCGTGGCGTCGAGGATCGCGCGGTCGAGCTTGGGGTCGCGCGGCCGGCCGGTGGCACGCGGGGCCTCGAGCGCGGTGGTCATCGACAGCCTTCCTAGACGGGTGCGTCTCGCAACGGTAAGAGCGGTCGTTCCGGTACGCAACCGTTCCGCTAGTGCCGGCAGCGTGAGGCGTGACACATCGCCAGCGGGGCGGGGCGGTGGGACGCTGGACGCGTCCGGGGACCTGGACCTCCGTCCGAGGAGGCCGGCCTCGAGTCGTCGGAGGTCCTCCCATGTCTGAACTGCCGAGCCTGTACGGCGGCATCACCTCCCGCCGTGTCCGCACCCGCGACCTGCAGCACGCCAAGGAGCGCGGGGAGCGCTGGGCGATGCTCACCTCCTACGACATGCTCACCGCGGGCATCTTCGAGCAGGCCGGCGTTCCGGTGCTGCTCGTCGGCGACTCGGCGGCCAACAACGTCCTCGGCTACGGCACGACCGTCCAGGTCACCGTCGAGGAGCTGCTGCCCCTGGTGCGCGCCGTGGTCCGCTCGACCACCCGCCCGCTGGTGGTCGCCGACCTGCCGTTCGGCTCCTACCAGGGCTCCCCCGAGCAGGCGCTGCACACCGCAGTCCGCTTCCTCAAGGAGGGCGGCGCGCACGCCGTCAAGCTCGAGGGCGGCCGCCGGGTCGCCCCCGCCGTCGAGCTGCTGGTCGCGGCCGGCGCGCCCGTCATGGGCCACGTCGGGCTGACCCCGCAGTCCGAGCTCGTGACCGGCCTGCGGGTCCAGGGTCGCGGCGACGGGGCCGACGCCCTGCTCGCCGATGCCCTGGCGCTGCAGGAGGCCGGAGCCTTCGCCGTCGTGCTGGAGGCCGTGCCGGCGGCACTGGCCGAGCGGGTGACCAAGGAGCTCGTCATCCCGACCATCGGCATCGGCGCCGGTGTCGGCTGTGACGCGCAGGTGCTCGTCTGGACCGACATGGCCGGCTTGACAGCGGGCGAGCCGCTGACCTTCGTCAAGCGGTACGCCGACCTGCGCTCGGTGCTCGGCGACGCCACGCGGGCGTACGTGGAGGACGTCCGCGAGGGCCGCTTCCCCGGGCCGGAGCACAGCTTCGAGTGACGACGGGCGGCGACCGCCGTCCCTGGGGAGGGTTCACCGCGGATACCCGCGGAGGTCGCTCCCCGTGCCGCGAGCCACCGCACGGCCGGGGAGGGTTCACCGCGGACGCCCGCGGAGGTCGCACCCCGGACGGGCCGGCGGGTCACGGGCCGCAGGCTCAGGCGAGCAGCACGGCGATGACGGCGCTCTTGGCCTCGGCGTAGTGGTTCATGTCCGGCCACTCCCGACCGGCCAGCGACCGCTTGACGTCCTCGTACCGCTGACGGGCGGTCGGATCGGCCCGCAGCCGGTCCCGGAAGCGCAGGTGGGCGTCGATCTCGGGGTGCCCCGCTTCGTACACGTGCACGTTGGCGCCGCGACCCTTCGCCATGCGGTGCCCGGGCTCGTGGACGCGCAGCGGGTAGCCGACCAGGGCCAGCGCAGCCACGGTCGCGTCGAGGTCCGGCACCACGAGCTGCACGTCGATGACCGGCTTGGCGGTCAGGCCCGGCACCGAGGTCGAGCCGATGTGCTCGACCTCGAGATCGCCCAGCGCACCGACGATCCGCGCCCGGTGCTCCTCGAACAGCCCCGGCCAGGCGGGGTCGTACGGCGAGAGCTCGACGACCACCGGCCGCAGTCCGCCGACGAGCACCTCGGACAGGTGCCGGTCGAGCTCGCTCATGACCGCAGTCTGCCGACGGCAGTGCCCGCGAGCCAGAGGTGGGCGGTCAGGAAGCCGGCCCGCTGCAGAGCGCCCGACACGGCGTCGGCGGGGACCGTGCCGAGCAGGCAGACCGACGTCACGAGCCCAGCGAGCAGCGCGACCCGCCGGGCGACCCCGGACAGCGACGCGGCCGCCAGCAGCGGGAGCAGCGACAGCGACAGGTAGCCGGTGGCGCCGAAGGCCAGGTGCAGCCCGTCCTGGCGGCCACCGCGGACCTCGCCCAGCGGCGACAGCGCCGCGCCGAGGGTGGCCACGGCGGCGATCGTCAGCACGATGCGCGGGGCGCGGGGCAGCAGCGGGGCGAAGGCCAGCCCGCCCACGCTGAACCCGGCGAAGGCCACGGTCAGGACGGTCGCCGTCGCCGCGCCGTCGCGCTGCAGCTGGCTGATGCTCTGCCGCGCCGGGTTGAAGTCCTCGGTCAGCAGCCCGCCCAGCACCCAGGCGGCCGTGAGGCCGAGGACGCCGACCAGGCAGAGGGCCGCGCGCAGCCGGTCAGGCATCCAGCTGCCGGGCCAGCAGCGTCCGCGCCTCCACGAGCGACGGGCCGTACCAGGTCAGGTGCCGCCCGCTCACGAGCGCGGCGGGCACGTCCGGGAAGGCCTCCGGGCCGTCGGTGGCGGAGAAGGAGTAGGGCTCGTCCGGCAGGACGACGAGGTCGTACGCCGGCAGGTCGGCCAAGGCCACCTTCGGGTAGCGGTCCGGCGAGTCCGCCAGCGCGTTGTCGACGCCGAGCCGGGCGAGCACGTCGCCGGCGAAGGTCTCCCGGCCCAGCGCCATCCACGGGCGACGCCAGATCGGGACGACCGCCCGGCGCCGAGAACCGGTCCACGGCTCGCGCCAGGCGAGCTCCGCCTGCTCCAGCCACGGCGGCCGGTCCAGCCCGCAGACGCGCAGCATGCGCTCCAGCGAGCGCAGCGCTGCGGGCAGCGTGTCCGGAGCGGTCACCCAGACGGCGACTCCCGCCGCGCGCAGCGCGAGCACGTCGTCCTCGCGGTTCTCCTCGGCGTTGGCCAGCACGAGGTCCGGCCGCAGGTCGACGACGTCGGCCACGCGCGGGTTCTTCGTACCGCCGATCCGCGCGACGTCGAGGTCGTCCGGGTGCGTGCACCAGTCCGTGGCCCCGACCAGCAGCCCGGGAGCGGTGACGGCGACCGCCTCGGTCAGCGAGGGGACGAGCGAGACGACGCGGTGGACCCGGCCCGGGAGCGGGCAGGGCGCCCCCAGGTCGTCAGACGTCGGTGATGCGGACACCGGCGTGCGCCTTGTAGCGGCGGTTCACGGAGATGAGGTTGGCGGTGAGCGCCTCGACCTGGTGGGCGTTGCGGAGCCGGCCGGCGTAGACGCCGCGCATCCCCGGGACGAGGGCGACCAGCGCCTGCACCAGGTCGGTGGCCTCGCGGTCGTCGCCGAGCACCAGGACGTCGGTGTCGACCTGGTCGACGGCCTCGTCGAGCAGCAGCACGGCGCTGACGTGGTGGAAGGCCCCGACGACCCGGCTGTCCGGCAGCACCGCGGCGGCCTGCTGGGCCGCGCTGCCCTCCTCGACGGACAGGGCGTAGGCCCCCTGCTTGTCGAACCCCAGCGGGTTGACGCAGTCGACGACGACCTTGCCGGCCAGGTC
>JBKJQQ010000100.1:0-6328 GCA_046593875.1 Mycobacteriales bacterium
GGCGTCGGCGTCGTCCACGAGCACCTCGACGCGCAGCTTCGGCACGAACGACACGGTGTACTCCGCGCCGCGGTAGACCTCGGTGTGGCCCCGCTGGCGGCCGAAGCCCTGCACCTCGCTGACGGTCATCCCGGCGATGCCGATCGCCTCCAGAGCGGTCTTCACGTCGTCGAGCTTGAACGGCTTGACGACGGCGGTCACGAGTCTCATGCGCGCACCCTCTCAGAGTCGGCCGAGCGAACGGACCGCGCCGAGGTCGTACGCGGTCTCGGAGTGCGAGGACATGTCCAGGCCCAGCTGCTCGTCCTGCTCGCTCACCCGCCACGGAATGACCAGGTCGACCGCCCTCGCGATCAGGTACGAGGCGAGGAAGGAGAACGCGGTGGCCGCCAGCACCCCCACCGCCTGCCGCCCGAGCTGGTCCGGCCCGCCGCCGAGCAGCAGCCCCTCGTCCGCCACCACGGCGTTGACCGACGAGCTGGCGAGCAGCCCGATGAACAGCATGCCGACGACCCCGCCGACGTAGTGCACGCCGACCACGTCGAGCGCGTCGTCGTACGACAGCCGGTGCTTGAGCTGGACGGCGAAGAAGGCGCAGCCACCGGCGGCCAGGCCGAGCAGCAGCGACGGACCGGCCTCGAGGAAGCCGCACGCGGGGGTGATGGCGACCAGCCCGGCGACGCCGCCGGAGACGGCGCCGAGCGAGGTGGCGGCGCCGGTGCGCAGGCGCTCGATACCGGCCCACGCGATGAGCCCGCCGACGCCGGCGAGGTGGGTGTTGAGCAGCGCCTGCGCGGCCAGGCCGTTCGCGGCCAGTGCTGACCCGGCGTTGAAGCCGAACCAGCCGAACCACAGCAGCCCCGCGCCGAGCATCGTCAGCGGCAGGTTGTGCGGCGGCATCGCCTCGCGCGGCCACCCGGTGCGCTTGCCGACGACCAGCGCGACCGCGAGAGCTGCTGCGCCGCAGCTGACCTCGACGACCAGGCCGCCGGCGAAGTCCAGGACGCCGTACTGCGCCATCCACCCGGACGGTGAGAAGACCCAGTGCGCCAGCGGCGCGTAGACCAGCACCGACCAGAGCACGGCGAAGGCGACGAACGCGCCGAAGCGCGCGCGGTCCGCGATCGCGCCGGCGATCAGGGCGACCGTGATGATCGCGAACATCATCTGGAACGTCGAGAACAGCACCGGCGGGACGCTCAGCGTCAGCCCCGGCACCTCGTCGGACAGGTTGCGGCCGCCGGCGAAGCGCAGGTCGCCGAGCAGCCCGCCGCCGACGTCCTCGCCGAACGCCAGCGAGTAGCCGAGCAGCACCCAGGTCACGCTGACGACCCCGATGCAGGTGAAGACCTGCATGAGCATCGCCAGGCTGCTCTTGGCCCGGACCATGCCGGCGTAGAAGACCGCCAGTCCCGGCGTCATGAGCAGGACGAGCGCCGTGCACAGCAGGACGAAGGCGGTGTCGCCGGAGTCGAAGTCCACGCAGGCAGGTTCCGCGACTCCTGTTCCCCTGCCGTGTCGCTCGTGTTTCAGCCGGGTGAACGGACCGCGCGCGGTGGTCGCGCGCGGCCCGTCCGGCTCCCTGTGCCGGGCTAGAGCGCTTCGGCGCCGCGCTCCCCCGTGCGCACCCGGACGACGTCCTCGACGGACGTCGTCCAGACCTTGCCGTCCCCGATCGAGCCGGTGCCGGCCGCCGTCACGACGGCGTCCACCACCCGGGCGGCGTCGGCGTCGTCGACCAGCACCTCGATGCGGGTCTTCGGCACGAACGCGACGGTGTACTCCGCGCCCCGGTAGACCTCGGTGTGCCCGCGCTGACGACCGAAGCCCTGCACCTCGCTGACCGTCATGCCCTGGACGCCGATCGCCTCGAGTGCGCTCTTCACGTCGTCGAGCTTGAACGGCTTGACGACCGCGGTCACGAGCCTCACAGGGCTTCGACGCCGCGCTCGCCGGTCCGGACCCGGACGACCTCGTCGACCGGGGTGCTCCAGACCTTGCCGTCGCCGATCGCACCGGTCTGCGCGGACTTGGCGATCACCTCGATGACGTCGGCGGCGTCCGCGTCGTCGACCAGCACCTCGACACGCACCTTGGGCACGAACGCGACGGTGTACTCCGCGCCCCGGTAGACCTCGGTGTGCCCGCGCTGACGACCGAAGCCCTGCACCTCGCTGACCGTCATGCCCTGCACCCCGAAGGACTCCAGGGCGGTCTTGACGTCGTCGAGCTTGAACGGCTTGAGGATGCCGGTGACCAGGCGCATCAGGACACCTCGACCGAGGACGGCCGGCTCGCCGAGAGCGCACCCGGGCTGCTGGTCGCGCCGGCGCCGATGCCGCCACCGATCTCGTACGCCGTCTCGGCGTGCGTCGTCTGGTCGATCCCGACGACCTCCTCCTCCTCGGGCACCCGCAGGCCCATGACGGCCTTGATGATCAGCGCGAGGATCAGGGTGACGACGAAGGAGTACGCCAGGACCGCGCCGGCCGCGATGGCCTGCGTGCCCAGCAGCCCCAGGCTGCCCCCGTCGATCAGCGTCTCGGTGAGGGTGTGCGTCTGGTCGCCGACGACGCCGACCATCAGCGTGCCGATGAGGCCGCCGACCAGGTGCACGCCGACCACGTCGAGCGCGTCGTCGTACCCCAGGCGGTGCTTGAGGGTCACGGCGAACGCGCAGGCGATGCCGGCGAGGGCGCCGATGGCGATCGCGCCGTAGGCGTTGACGAAGCCGCAGGCGGGCGTGATGGCGACCAGGCCGGCCACGGCGCCGGAGGCAGCGCCGAGGGTGGTCATGTGGCCGTCGCGCAGCTTCTCCACGAGCAGCCAGCCGAGGATGCCGGCGGCGGCGCCGACCTGGGTGTTGATCAGGACCAGGCCGGAGTACGCGGTGGAGCCCAGCGTCGAGCCGACGTTGAAGCCGAACCAGCCGAACCACAGCAGGCCGGTGCCGAGCATCACGAACGGCAGGTTGTGCGGGCGCATCGGCTCCTTGCCGAACCCGCGGCGCTTGCCGAGCACGAGGATCAGGGCGAGCGCCGCCGCCCCGGCGTTGATGTGGACGGCGGTGCCACCGGCCAGGTCGAACGCACCGAGCCGGTTGACGATCCAGCCGCCGGTCTCGGCGGCGAAGAAGCCGTTGGCGAAGCCTGCGGCCTCACCGCCCTCCTCCGCGACGCCGAACGCGAACACCCAGTGCGCGACCGGGAAGTAGACGACGGTGACCCACAGGGCGGTGAAGGCCAGCCAGCTGCCGAACTTCATCCGGTCCGACACCGCCCCGCTGATCAGGGCGACCGTGATGATCGCGAACATCAGCTGGAAGCCGGCGAAGACGATGTCCGGCAGCTTGTAGGTGTTGATGACGCCCTCGGCCCCCGACTCCACCGCACCGAACACCGCGTTGTTCGTCAGGTCGGTCAGCCCGAGAAGGCCGCTGCTGTAGCCGATCAGCCCGCCCTTGTCCTCACCGAAGGTGAGCGCGTAGCCGTACAGGACCCACAGCACGCTGACGACCGCGATGGCGCTGAAGCTCATCATCATCATGTTCAGGACGCTCTTGCTCCGGCTCATGCCGCCGTAGAAGAACGCAAGGCCGGGCGTCATGAGCAGCACCAGGAAGGCGCACACCATGACGAAGCCGGCGTTGGCGCCGTCGATCAGTTCGGGATCCATGCTTCTCCTCCGTTGCGGGGCATTGCGGAGGAGCCTGCGTGCGGTGTGTTTCGCATGCGGTGCAGCGCGTGTTTCGCGACTGTGACGAGGTGCCCCATCGTGTTTCGGGGGCGAGAACTCCTTAGCCTTGGTGCGTGAGCCGCTGGTTGGAGGAGACGGGTGGCACGCGTGGGACGTCGTACGACGAGGCGTTCCGCGCGCTGGCCGCGTCCGGGGTCGACGTGCACGGCGAGGCGGCGTACGTCGCCGCGCTGGTCCCGCCGGGCAGCCGTGTGCTGGACGCCGGGTGTGGGACGGGCCGGGTCGCGATCGAGCTGGCGCGGCGTGGCTACGACGTGGCGGGGGTCGACAGCGACGCCTCGATGCTGGCGGTGGCGCGGTCCGCGGCGCCGGGACTTGCCTGGTCGCTCGCCGACCTGGCGTCGCTGTCCGTCTCGGCTGCCTACGACCTGGTGGTCGCGGCCGGCAACGTGATGATCTTCCTGGCGCCGGGAACGGGGCCTGCGGTGGTGGAGCGGCTGGCGGCGGCGCTGCGGCCGGGCGGGCTGCTGGTCAGCGGCTGGCGGACCGACGAGCTGCCGGTGGCGACCTACGACGCGTGGGCCCTCGCGGCGGGGCTGCAGCCGGTGGCGCGGCACGCCACCTGGCAGGGCGTACCCCTGACGCCGGACGCGGACTGGTGCGTCGCCGTCGACCGGGCCTGAAGCCCGCCTCCCGCAACGATCTTCCCCTCGTGCCGGGCGACACGCCGTGCGGCGGCGTACGAGGGGACGGTCCCGACCATCAGTCGTCATGGAGCGAGAGCCGGTCGCAGCCAGCGACGGCCGTCGTCCAGAGGTGTCAGACTCGATCGAAAGTCGCTGTACATAAGCAGATTTCACTTGACTCGAACGCGTGTTCGAGTAGCATGTGGGCATGGGACGGGCGGAGGACCTGGCGGCGCTGGAAGCGCTGGTGCCGTGGACGCGGGACCGGTTCCGCGCCGACCTGGCCGAGCTCGCAGAGGCCACCGCAGCCGAGGCCCAGGCGCTGGCCCGGGAGGCCAGGCTGCTGTCCGGTCTGGCACGGCAGGTCCCGCGGTGCCCTGGCGATGACCGCGGGGCCTCGCCGTGGATCTCCTTCACCCGAGAGGTCGCGGTCGCCGGCTGCGTCTCCGACCGGGCGGCGGCGGCCCGGATCCGCTGTGCGCTGCGGCTGACCTCGGTGCTGCCGGTGACCCTGGCCCAGCTCGACGCGGGGCACCTGGCTGCCCACCGCGCCCGGGCGTTCGTAAGAGAGATCGAGGTCTTCGACGACGTCCTGGCTGGTCAGCTCGACAAGCTCCTGGGCCAGCGGGTCCGGAGCTGGTCCGCCGGCCGGATCCGCCACGAGGTCACCGCCGCCGCTTCCAGGCTGGACGCCGAGGCCGTCGCCGCCCGCACCGCGATCAAGAACACCGACCGGTCGGTGCAGCTGACCCCCGACGCCGACGACCAGGCCACCGTCGTGCTGGCCGGCCCGGCAGTCCCGCTGGTGCGCTGGCACGACGAACTCTGCCGCCGGGCCCGGGCCCTGCGCGCCGCGGGCGACCCGCGGACCCTCGATCAGCTGCGCTTCGACCTGGCGGTCGGGAGCTTTCCCTGCGTCGTCCACGCCCCCGCGGATCCCACCGCCCCGCAGTCCGCCGCGGCGGCCCCGGACCCGACCGTCAACGTCGATTACGGCGACGCGGCCCTGTCCGCCTTCGGGCTGCGCCCCTCGTTCACGGAGGCCGCCCCGGTCGACTGCCGCAGAGCCCGGCCGACCCAGGTCAGCCTCACCGTCCCGGTCGAGACCGCACTCGGCCTGGCCAACGAACCGGGCTGGATGGACGGCTACGGCTGGCTGTCGGCCCCGACCTGCCGGCTGCTGCTCGTCGACGCCGAGCTCCGCCGGCTCTGCGTGCAGTCCGCGACCGGACAGCTCGTCCAGGTCGGCGACCGCGTCCACCGGCCCGAGGCGACCCCCACCGGCGTCCGCCGCTCGATCCTGGACATGGTCGTGGACGACATCACCCTCGGCCGTTCCCCCACCGGCGCCGACCCGGGCGGCGCTCCCGGGGATGCGGCGTGGCGCGTCGAACCGCAGCACGACCCGAGCATCGAGCTCACCCGCTTCGTGCGCCTGCGTGACCGGCTCTGCGACGGCCCGACCCAGAGCTGGGTCCCCGCAGCACGCGCCGACCTCGACCACGACCGCGCCTTCCCGGACGGCCCGACCGCTGCCTGGAACCTCGCGGCGCGCGGCCGCCGCACGCACCTGCTCAAGCACTACGGCTGGACACCGCTCCGCACCCCGACCAGCACCCTGTGGTTCAGCCCAGCCGGGCAGATCATCGAAGTCGACCGCCTGCAACCCAGACCGCCCGGCATCGACACCGACCACGACCGCGGGCAGGACCCCATCACCATCCCCGACCCCGACCAGCTCCACCAGCTCGACGTCGAGCAGCTCACCGCCCCCGACATCGACGACCGACCACCCTGGATCCCCCGCGACGAACGACCAGAACCCACAGACTGGACCTGGCTCCACGAGCAACTGGACCAGACCACCGTTGTCGAACCGCGCGGCTGAACTCTTCCGCAGCTCATCGTCCTCAGCCGGCGCAGATGGGCACCACCGGGAACCGGCA
>JBKJQQ010000197.1:0-9349 GCA_046593875.1 Mycobacteriales bacterium
CAACCTCTCCGCGATCAACCGCAACCTGGTCGACCAGGAGCAGGAGCTCAACACCTTCCTGAACTCCACCACCGGGTTCGCGAACGAGATGGGCGGCTTCCTCGAGGAGAACGACGACCGCCTCATCACGCTGGCCCGAGACAGCCTGCCCTCGCTGCGGACCTACGCCAAGTACGCGCCGGAGTTCCCGTGCCTGGCGCGCGGTCTGGCCAAGCAGGAGAGCTTCCTCGGCCCGGCCTTCGGCGGCCTGCAGCCCGGCCTGCACATCACGCTCGAGTTCACCGAGGACCAGGACGCCTACCGCCCCGGGGTGGACGAGCCGGCCTACAAGGACGACCGCGGCCCGCGGTGCTACGGCCTGCCCAACCCGAAGGTCCCGGCCCCCGACATCAACTTCCAGGACGGCTACCGCGATGACCAGGGCCCCAACGACTCCTCCGTCGACGGGGGGCCCGCTGCGGCGAACGACCCCGCCACGGCCCTCGCGACTCCGCTGTCGACACCACTGGGTCAGCGCCAGGTGATGGGCGCCGTCCTCGGCCCGGTCCTCGGCGTCGCCCCCGATGACGTCCCCGACCTGGCCCTCCTGCTGTTCGGTCCCATGGCACGCGGAACGGAGGTGAGGCTGTCGTGAAGACCTCGGCCGCCCTCGTCAAGCTGATCGTCTTCATGCTGGTCACGTCGTTCCTGACGTTCACCCTCGCGACGACGATCGGCAGCATCGGCTTCGGCGGGAAGACCGCCTACAAGGCTGTGTTCGGCGACGTCACCGGGCTCCTGCCCGGCAACGAGATCCGCATCGCCGGCGTGCGCGTCGGCCAGGTGGACGACATCTCGCTCAACGAGCGCCAGCTGGCCGTCGTCGAGTTCACGCTGGACGACGAGCGCAAGATCCCCGAGAGCACGATCGCCCGGCTGCGCTACCGCAACATCGTCGGCGAGCGCTACGTCGCGCTCACCGAGGGCCCGGGCAGCCCGGAGCCGCTGCGCGCCGGAGCGACGCTGCCCCTGGCGCAGACCCGCAACGCGCTCGACCTCACCGTCCTTTTCAACGGCTTCCGCCCGCTGTTCCAGGCGCTGGACCCGCAGACGACCAACCAGGCCGCCTTCGAGCTCGTCCAGACCCTGCAGGGCGAGGGCGGCACGCTGGAGAGCCTGATGGCCCGCACCGCCTCGCTGACCAACACCATCGCCGACCGCGACGAGGTGATCGGCCGGGTGCTGGTCAACCTCGAGTCGGTGCTCGAGACGGTCGACGAGCGCGGCTCGGAGCTCAGCGACCTGATCATCCAGCTGCGCCGCCTCGCGGCCGGCTTCGCCGAGGACCGCAAGGCCATCGGCGGCTCGCTCGACGGCATCAGCGATCTCACGACGGCCACCGCCGGACTGCTCAACGACGTGCGTGAGCCGCTCACCCAGGACGTCACGCAGCTGCGCCGCCTCGCCACGACGCTGGACCAGAACAAGGCGGTGATCGACTCGACGCTCAAGCGGCTGCCGCCCAAGCTCGACCTCATCGTCTCGACGGCCACCTACGGGTCGTTCTTCAACTTCTTCCTGTGCGGCTTCGACGGCACGGTCATCCTGCCGACGGGCGAGGTCACCTCGCCGACCATGGTCAACGACGCGGCGCGGTGCCAGCGCGAGACCGTGGTCAAGGCGAACGGAGGCGCCAAGTGACCCCGTTCCGGGAGCGCAACAAGACCGTCATCGGCGCGGTCGGGATCCTGTCGATCCTGGCCCTGCTGGCCGGGTCGTTCAGCGTCGACGCGATCATCGGCGGCGACGAGTACAAGGCGGAGTTCAACGAGGCCGCCGGTCTGCGCCCCAACGACGAGGTCCGCGTTGCCGGCGTCAAGGTCGGCAAGGTCCTGTCGGTCGACCTCGCCGGCGACCGCGTGCAGGTCGAGTTCCGGGCCAAGGACGTCGAGCTCGGCGGGGCGACGCGTGCGGACATCCGCATCAAGACGCTGCTGGGCCGCAAGTTCCTCATGCTCACTCCGGACGGCGACGGCGAGATCAAGCCCGGCGGGGTCATCCCGATGACGCGGACCTCCGCACCGTTCGACGTCGCGGACGCCTTCCAGGACCTGTCGGTCAGCGTCGGCGAGCTCGACGAGAAGCAGCTGGCCAAGAGCTTCACGGTCCTGGCCGACACCTTCCGCGACACCCCGGACGAGGTACGAGCCTCGCTCGAGGGCCTGGGTCGGCTGTCCCGCACGCTGTCCGCGCGCGACCAGCAGCTGCGCGCGCTGCTCGACCGCAGCCGGGGCGTCACCCAGGTGCTGGCCGAGCGCGACCAGGACCTGACGGCGTTCCTGGCCGACAGCTCGCTGGTGCTGCAGGAGCTCGCGGCCCGCCGCGAGGCCATCAGCCGCCTGCTGGACACGACGATCGTGCTGTCGGAGCAGCTGCGCGCCCTGGTCCGCGAGAACCGCGCGGACCTCGCTCCGGCGCTCGCCCGGCTCAAGGGCGTCACCGAGGTGCTGCGGGCCAACCAGAAGAACATCGACGACACCCTGCCGCGGCTGGCCGCCTTCGTCCGCCTGCAGACCAACACCATCGGCAACGGCCGCTGGTTCGACACGTTCATCGACAACCTGCTGACCCCGGTCGGCTTCTGCCCCGGCACCTTCGGCAAGGACGGCACGAAGTGCACCGCCGGCGGCACCCCCTCAGGAGGCGCGCAGTGAGCCCCACCCCCAGCCGGCTGCTGGTCGGTGTCGTCGGGCTGGCTCTGGCCGGCGGCGTCGCCGGCTGCGGCGCCTTCTCCGACGAGGAGGTCAAGACGCTCTCCGCGTCCTTCGACCGCGCAGTCGGCCTCTACGAGAAGAGCGACGTCCGGATCCTCGGCGTCCGGATCGGCGAGGTCACCAAGATCGTCCCCGAGGGCGACGACGTGCGCGTCGAGATGGAGTACGACGCCAAGTACGACATCCCGGCCGAGGCCAACGCGCTGGTGGTCGCGCCGTCGATCGTCAGCGACCGCTACATCCAGCTGACGCCGGTGTTCACCGGCGGCGCCGTGCTCGAGGACGGCGCCGAGCTGGCCAAGGAGCGCACCGCGGTCCCGGTCGAGCTGGACCAGATCTACGCCGCGCTCGACAAGCTCAACCTCGCGCTCGGTCCCAACGGCGCCAACAAGGACGGCGCCCTCAACGACGCGCTGCAGGTCGGCGCCGAGAACCTCAAGGGCAACGGCCAGCTGCTCGGCACCACGCTGGACGACTTCTCGACCTTCGTGACGACCCTGTCCGAGTCGCGCGAGGACCTGTTCGGCACCGTCGCCAACCTGCAGGACTTCACCACCACGATCGCCAACAGCGACCAGACGGTCCGCAGCTTCAACCGCGACCTCGCGCAGGTCGCCGACCAGCTCGAGGGGGAGCGCGAGGACCTCGCCCGCGCCGTCCGCGAGCTGTCGGTGGCCCTCGGCGAGGTGGCCACCTTCGTCCAGGCCAACCGCGCCGACCTCAAGGCCAACGTCAGCAACCTCAAGACGGTCACCGGCGTGCTGGTCAAGCAGCAGGCCGCGCTGAAGGAGTTCATCGACGTGGCCCCGACCGGCCTGTCCAACCTGCAGCTGGCCTACAACCCGTCCACGGGCACGCTGGACACGCGGGACAACAACGGCGACAGCGCCGAGCGCGACCCGCTCAGCCAGGTGTGCCGCATCATCGGCACGCTCGTGCAGGAGATCCCGCAGTGCCAGGGCGTCGCCGACGCGATCCCGTTCCCGCCGGGCGCCGCGTCCACCCGACCGGCACCCGCCCCGGCGGCCGCGACGCCGCCCGTCGCCCGCGACATGACCCTCGGCGGCATCCTGGACGGTGGCCGATGATCCGCCGCTCGTACGCCTGCCGGGTGCTGGCCGCCGGTCTGACCGTGACCGCGCTGACCGGCTGCGGCTTCCGCGGCGCCGCCAGCATCCCGCTGCCCGGCGGGCAGGGCAACGGCGACGACGCCTACGCCGTGACCATCGAGTTCCAGGACGTGCTGGACCTGGTGCCGCAGTCCGCGGTCAAGGTCGCCGACGTGACCGTCGGCAGCGTCACGTCCCTGGATGTCGACGGCTACACCGCGCGCGTCGTCGTCAACGTCAACGGCGACGTCAAGCTGCCCGCCAACAGCACGGCCAGCGTGCGCCAGACCTCCCTGCTCGGCGAGAAGTTCGTCAGCCTGGACCCGCCGCCCAAGGAGCAGGCCCGTGGGCAGCTCCGCGGTGGCGAGACCATCGGTCTGGACCGCACCGAGCGCAGCGCCGAGATCGAGGAGGTGCTCGGGGCGCTGTCCCTGGTCCTCAACGGCGGCAGCCTCGAGCAGCTGCAGACGATCAACCGCGAGATCGTGGCGGCCCTGGAGGGTCGCGAGGACCGCGTCAAGAGCGTGCTGCAGCAGCTGAACCTCTTCGTGGGCGGGCTCGACCAGCAGAAGCAGCAGATCGTCCGCGCGCTGGACAGCATGGACCGCCTCACGGCCCGGCTCGTCAACGAGCGCCAGGTCATCGCGACCGCGCTCGAGGACATCCCGGCCGGCACCGAGGTCCTCACCGAGCAGCGCGAGGAGCTCACCCGCGTCCTGACCTCGCTGGACCGGCTCGGCGACGTCGCCGTGCGGGTCATCAACGAGAGCAAGGCCAACACGGTCGCCGACCTGCGGGCGCTGCAGCCGATCCTCACCGAGCTCGCGAACGCCGGCAAGGCGTTCCCGGACTCGCTCGAGCTCCTGCTCAGCTACCCGTTCCCGCGCACGGTGACCGAGGGCATCGTCGGCGACTACGCCAACCTGTTCGTCACCGCCGACATCGACCTGCGCCAGCTGGCCGCGGCCGAGGGCATCCCGCTCCCGGGCGGCAGCCCGTCACCGGCCCCGGCGCTCCCCGGCATCCCGGGCGTCCAGGCACCGGCGAAGGCGCCCCGCCCGGCCGGGACCACGGCCGCCTCCTCACCGCGGCCCTCGCCCAGTCCGTCCGCGCTGCTCCCCGGCCTGCTCCCCCCGGGCGGCACCGGTGACGAGGGCGGCGTGCCGCTGCTGGACCGCGACACCCTCGGTCTGCTCAACCTGCTGATCGGAGGCCTGCGGTGATCACCCGCCAGACGAAGGCCCAGCTGCTGGTCTTCCTGCTCATCT
This sequence comes from Mycobacteriales bacterium, assembly GCA_046593875.1. GTDB lineage: Bacteria > Actinomycetota > Actinomycetes > Mycobacteriales > SCTD01 > SCTD01. The sequence goes on from JBKJQQ010000197.1 coordinate 5,131, forward strand.
CGGCCGTCGGCCTGAGCTACACCGGCATCCGCTACGCCGGTCTGGGCAAGTACTTCCTGGACAACGGCTATGTCGTGTCGGCCGAGTTCGTCGACTCCGGCGGCGTCTTCAAGGGCGCCGAAGTCACCTACCGCGGCGTCCCGACCGGCAAGGTCGAGGACCTCGACCTGGTCGAGGGCGGCGTCCGGCTCGACCTCCGGCTGCGTCCTGGCACCGAGGTGCCCTCCGACGTGCGCGCCGTCGTCGCCAACCGGTCCGCCGTCGGCGAGCAGTACGTCGACCTGCAGCCCGCGCGGGACGGCAAGCCGTACCTCGACCCTGGCGACGTCATCCCGATGAGCAAGACCGAGATCCCGATCTCGCCGACGCAGCTGGTCACCAACCTCGACGACTTCGTCCGCAGCATCGACACCGACGCCCTCGGCACCGTGCTCGACGAGCTCGGGGCGGCCTTCGACGACGGCACCGGCGAGGCGCTGCAGGAGATCGTCGACAGCGGCAACCTGCTCACCCAGGCCGCGCTGGACGCGCTCCCGGAGACCAAGAAGCTCATCCGCGACGGCAACACCGCCCTGAACACCCAGCGCGACGTGGCGCCGCAGTTCCGCAGCTTCAACGCCGACCTGGCGCTGCTCACGCAGACCCTGCGCACCAGCGACCCGGACTTCCGTCGGCTCTACGCCAACGGCACCGCCAGTGCGAACCAGCTGACCAGCCTGATCCGGGAGAACCGCCCCGACCTGCCGATCCTGCTCGACAACCTGGTCACCGTCGCGCAGATCCAGAAGGTCCGGCTCCCCGCGATCCGCCAGGCGCTGGTCACCTACCCCAACGTCGTGGCCGGCGGCTTCACCGTCGCGCCCGGCGACGGCACGACGCACTTCGGCCTGGTCAGCGACAGCAACCCGCCGCCCTGCCGCGAGGGCTACGAGACGACCGACCAGCGCCCCGGCACCGACATCGAGAGGCGCCCGCCCAACTTCTCGGCCTACTGCGCCCAGCCCCGGGGCAGCGTCTCCAGCGTCCGCGGCTCGCGCCAGGCGCCTTATGCCCCGGGCGGCAAGCCCTTCCCGGAGAACGGCGTGCTCGGCGCGAAGCAGGCGGCGCCGCCCCCGTCCGGTGGGGCCCGCGGCTCCCGCACGCCGTCCTTCGAGGACTCCCTGGTGTTCGGCGACCACGACCCCGCCACGGGCCGTGTCGTGACCGAGGACGGCCAGCGCCTGTCCATCGGCACGACCAACGGCGCGCAGCGCGTCTTCGGCGACGACTCCTGGCAGTGGCTCCTGCTCGGCCCGCTCTCCCGGTGACGACTGTCCTGCGCGCTGCTCCGGCCTCCGACAGCAGGTCCGTCGGTCCCGTCGCGCTCGTCCCGGCGCGCCGGCGGCTGCTGCTGGCTCTGTCGGTCCTCGGCCTGCTGCTGCTGGCTGCCCTGGTGGCGCTCGCGCTCCAGCTGCGGTCCTACGAGCGGGTCGACGACGACCGGGCCGCCGCCGTACGGGCCGCGCAGCAGTCCGCGCTCAACCTCACCTCCATCGACAACGAGGACTTCGCGACCGACGTCCGACGGGTCCTCGAGGGCGCGACCGGTCCGTTCAAGACCGACTTCGAGGCGCGGTCCACGCAGCTCGCCACCGTCGTGGCCCAGAACGAGGTCGCGTCCGAGGGCAAGGTCATCGACGCCGGGCTGGTCCGCTTCGACGCGCTCAACGCCACCGCGCTGGTCGTCGTCGACAGCACCGTCAAGAACGTCTCCGTCCCCGAGGGCCGCGTGAACACCTACCGGATGCGGCTGACGCTGGAGCGCCGCGGCGACCGCTGGCTCACCTCGATGCTCGAGTTCGTGGGCTGACGTGACGACCCCCGACGAGCCGACGACGCCCGCTCCGACCTCGCCGCCCGCCGGCCCCCGCGGGTCCGAAGGGCTGACGACCCGGCCCCTGGTCCCCGCCGCGCCCCCGTCTGCGGTGCCCCCGCCGGTCGAGCCCGAGTCCGTTCCCGAGCCCGCAGCCGACCCCGGGCCCGCTCCCGAGCCCGAGCTCGACCCGGCCCCGTCCGACCCCGCGCCCGTCATCGCCGCGGACGACCCCCTCCCGGCGCAGGAGCCGGTGGCCGCCGACCCCGAGGAGCACCTCGTCTTCGGGGACGCTCCCGCGCCGACCGCCGGCCGCAGCCGCGCCTGGCTCCCGCTCACCGCCGTCGGCCTGGCCGTGGCCCTGCTCGCCGGCGGCACGGGCGCCCTGGCCTGGGAGCTCCGCCAGCAGGACCGCGCCGACGCGGCCGCGGTCGACGCCGTCGCGGCGGCCCGCGACGCTGCCCGGTTGCTGTTCTCCTACGACCACAAGACGCTGCAGGCCGACTTCGACAAGGGCCTGGCCGTCACCACCGGCGACTTCCGCGCGCAGTACATGCGCACGACCAAGGACGTCGTCAGCCCGGTGGCCGTGCAGTACAAGGCGGTCGTCAAGGCCGAGGTCGTCGAGGCCGCCGTCATCGACGCCCGCGCCGACGAGGTCACGGCGCTGGTCTTCCTCAACCAGGCCACGACCAGCACCCGCGTCCAGGGACAGCAGGTCGACCAGAGCCGCGTCCGCATGCGGCTCGTGCCGCGCGGTGGGCGCTGGCTGGTCGAGGAGGTCAAGGCGCTGTGACGACCCTGACCCCGTGAGGATCCCCCGGACCCGCGCGGCGACGACCACCCCCCGACGCGGCGCCCCCTGGGCGGTCGTCGTCGTCGCGCTGGCCGTCGCGGTCGTCTCGCTCGGCCTGGCAGCCGCCTCCCTGCTGCTCGGTGATCCTTCGGCCGAGCGCGCCGACCGCGCCCGCGCGAGCGCCCTGCAGGCGGCGCGCGAGCGCACGACCACCCTCACCTCGTACGACCACCGCCGCCTGGAGCGGGACTTCGCCGCGGTGCTGGAGACGGCCACGGGGGAGTTCGAGGCGGAGTACCGCAAGACCACCGAGCAGCTCGAGCAGACGTTCGTGCAGCAGAAGGCGGTCGCGGTCGCCGAGGTGGTCGCGGCCGGCCTCGAGCAGGCCGACGTCGACGGCGAGGGGGCGGACACCGCGGTCGCGGTCGTGGCGGTCGACCAGGTCATCACCACCGCCGGTCGCCCGGCTCGGACCGAGCGCAACCGGCTGCGCATGGAGCTCGTCCGGCCCGACGGGACCTGGCTGGTCCGCAAGGTCCAGCGGCTCTGACCACCGGCTCGATCTGCACAGGTGTGGCTCTGGCGCTTGACGGGGACGACCCGCGGGGTCACTCTGTGCCGCACGTGACAGCGACGACCGCGCCGGGCGAGATCCCGGCCTCGACAGGCGTGTAGCCCGCGGCTACACTGCCTCTTTGCGCTGCCTCCCGTCATATAGCCGCCCGGACCGGATGTCCGAGGCGGTCGGTCGTGTGTGCGTGCGCCAGCCTGATGCGTGAGAAGGCAGCCGTCGCCGCTGCCGCCGGAAGGACCCGATCTTGGCCCGCCCTGGCTCGAACCCCCGCAACACCAGCACCACGTCCCGCGTCTCGTTCGCGAAGATCCGTGAGCCGCTGGAGGTCCCGAACCTCCTGCACCTGCAGACCACGTCGTTCGACTGGCTCGTCGGCAACGACCCGTGGCAGGCCCGCGTCCAGGAGGGCATCGACGCCGGTCGCACCGACCTGTCGACCTCCTCGGGCCTCGAGGAGATCTTCGAGGAGATCTCCCCGATCGAGGACTTCTCCGGCTCGATGTCGCTGAGCTTCCGCGACCACCGCTTCGAGCCCACCAAGTACTCCATCGAGGAGTGCAAGGACAAGGACATGACGTTCGCGGCTCCGCTGTTCGTCACGGCGGAGTTCATCAACAACAACACCGGCGAGATCAAGAGCCAGACGGTGTTCATGGGCGACTTCCCCGTCATGACCCACAAGGGCACCTTCATCATCAACGGCACCGAGCGTGTCGTGGTGAGCCAGCTGGTCCGCTCGCCCGGCGTGTACTTCAGCCGCGAGGTCGACAAGACCACCGACCGCGAGGTCTACAGCTGCAAGGTGATCCCGAGCCGCGGCGCCTGGCTCGAGTTCGAGGTCGACAAGCGCGACACCGTGGGCGTGCGCATCGACCGCAAGCGCAAGCAGTCGGTCACCGTGCTGCTCAAGGCCATGGGCTGGGACGACGCGAAGATCCTCGAGCGCTGGGGCAACTACGAGTCGATGCGCGTCACGCTGGAGAAGGACCACGTCGCC
>JBKJQQ010000045.1:0-27095 GCA_046593875.1 Mycobacteriales bacterium
GGCCGGCCGATCGAGGCGGCCCGGCCGGTGCGGCCGGGGGTGTCGCCGTCGATGACGCCGGACAGGATCTGGGTGACCGTGTCGGCCACCGGCTGCTCGAGCACCTGCTTGCACTCCTGGGCCGGTAGGGGGATCGCCTTGCCGGCGCTGTCCAGGATCTCCACGACCGGCCGCGGCGGGCAGTAGAGCCCCCGCGCGGCGAAGGTCGCGTACGCGCCGGCCATGTCGAGCGGGCTGACGTCGTTGCCACCGAGCACGAAGGACCCGCCGCGGTTCAGCGGCGCTGACGGCCGACCACCGGCGAACTGCCTGACGCCCATGGACTCGGCCAGCGAGGCGGCACCCTCGACCTGCTTGTTGACCGCCAGGCGCTCCTCGAGCTGCACGAAGTAGGTGTTGACCGAGTCGTGGGTGGCCTTGACCAGGTCGAAGGTGCCGGACTCGCTGTCTCCGGCGTTCTGCGGCTCGTACGGCCCGCAGCCGACGCACTTGTCGAAGACCTTTGACGTGTACTTCTGGGGCGCGTAGAGGCTGAAGCTGGTCGGGATGCCCTGGCGGATCGCGTCGGCCAGCACGAACGCCTTGAACGTCGAGCCGCCCTGGAAGCCGCTGGAACCACCGATCGCCAGGTTGACCTTGGTGTTGCCGGGTCGCTTGCTCTCGGTGTAGCGGCGGTTGACCGCCATGGCCTTCACGAAGCCGGTGCCGGGCTCGACGATGTCGACCGCGACGGCGGCCTGGAACGGGTCGGCGGGCGGGACAGCCTCCTCGGCCGAGCGCTGCGCGACACTCTGGATGCCGGGGCTCAGGGTGGTCTTGATCGTCAGACCGCCTCCGAGCAGCCGGGTCTGGCGCTCCTCGCGGGTCGCGCCGAGAGATCGACCCAGCGGCGTGTCCTCCAGGGCGCGGCGGACGTAGTCGCAGAAGTACGGCGCCTTGACACCGGGTGCCTCGCAACCGCTCACGACCGGCTTGATCGTGAACAGCGGACGGCCCGGCTGGGAGCGGTCGGCGCTTGCCTGCGCCCGCTGCTGCTCGCTGATGAAGCCGAGGTCGCGCATCCGGGCCAGGACGGTGTTGCGGCGGGTCATCAAGGTGGCCATGACGCCCTTGTCCTGCAGCGCCTTGACCGGGTCGAAGCGACCGGGGGTCTGCACGATCCCGGCCAGCGTCGCGCCCTGCGACAGCGTCAGGTCCTTGGCCGGCTTGCCGAAGTAGACGTTGGCAGCCGTCCCGAGCCCGTAGACCCCGTTGCCGTAGTAGGCGATGTTGAGGTACTTCTCCAGGATCTGGTCCTTCGTGAGCTTGCGCTCGATGGCGAGCGCGTAGCGCGCTTCCTTGAGCTTGCGGTCGAAGGACTGCTCGGTGGCCGCCCGCTGGCCCTCCTTGGTGCTGGCGGCCTGCAGCAGGGCGTTCTTGACGTACTGCTGGGTCAAGGTGGAGCCGCCCTGGCTGACCCCGCCGGCCTGCAGGTTCTCGATCGCCGCGCGCAGCGTGCCCTTGTAGTCGACGCCGTCATGGGCGTAGAAGCGGGAGTCCTCGATGGCGATGACCGCCTTGCGGGTCAGCTCGGGGATGTCCTGGAGCTGGGTCTCGACCCGGTTCTCGCGGTAGAGCACGGCGATGGTCGAGCCGTCAGCAGCCAGGATGCGGCTGCGCTGGTCCAGCGCAGCCGTCTTGAGCTCGGCTGGCAGCACGAGGAAGTCGTCGGCGCCTGCCTTCGCCGACAGGCCGAGACCCCCCACGACGGGCAGTGCCGCACCGGCCAGCAGCAGACCTGCCAGGACGCTCACCAGCAGCAGGGAGAGCAGGCGGGAGGAGGCGGGACGTCGACGAGGCACGGCTCTGAGAGTACGGCGCCTGGGCGGTGTCCGGCTGCGCGTCACCGATGGTCCGGGATGTCGGCTGCGCCCCGGTGTGGTTCGAACGGACTACCCCAAGATGGGCCGGTTGGGGGCTGCCGCTTTCGCCTCCGGGTTCCTACGGTGAGCAGGCCTGCCCCTCGGGCACCCCCTCGGAGTCAGGAAACCGCTGTGATCACGACCCCCACGACCCCTGCGGACTGGACCACGCTGTCGGCATGTCGTGCGGCCGACCCCGACGAGCTGTTCGTCACCGGGGCGGCGCAGAACCGCGCCAAGACGGTCTGCCTGGGCTGTCCGGTGCGGACCGAGTGCCTGTCCGACGCATTGGACAATCGCGTCGAGTTCGGTGTCTGGGGCGGCATGACGGAGCGCGAGCGGCGGGCGCTGCTGCGCCGCCGACCCGACGTGACGTCCTGGCGGCTGCTGCTCGAGGCTGCCCGCGCCAGCCACACGGCCACCGCGTGAGCACGCCCACCGCGGCGCGCAGCTCCGGCTAGGCAGGAACGGCGGCCGCTGCGCCGCCGGCGAGGTCGGCGCCGACCGCCCGCAGCCCGTCGAGGTCGTGGACGTCGCCCGGCTGAGCGGCGACCTCCACGACGGGTACGCCGGGGTGCGCGCCGCTGAACCGCTCCTGCAGCCGCCGTTCACGGGCCGACAGCGCGACCCGGTCGGCGTGCAGGCGCAGGACGGCACTGGCCAGCTCGTGCCCACCGCCGGACTCCAGCTGCTGGGCCGCGGCGATGGACCGCTCGGCCGTCAGGCCCGCCCCCGCCGAGCGATGCACCCGGTTGACGACCAGACCGGCGAGCGGCATGGCCTCCTGCTCCAGGCGCTCCACGAAGTACGCCGCCTCGCGTAAGGCATCGCGCTCGGGGGCGGCGACGACGACGAACGCCGTGCCGGGGGCCTTGAGCAGGTCATAGGTGGCCTGGGCCCGTTCGCGGAAGCCACCGAACATCGTCTCCAGCGCGCCTACGAACTGCGAGACGTCCTGCAGCACCTGTGCGCCGATGATCTTGGTGATGACACTCGTGAAGACGCTGAAGCCGGCGCTGACGACCTTGAGGTAGGCCTTGCCGCCTGCCTTGGCCGGCGCCAGCAGGATGCGGATCATGCGGCCGTCGAGGAAGGTGGTGAGCCGCTCGGGGGCGTCGAGGAAGTCCAGCGCCGACCTGGTCGGAGGGGTGTCCACGACGATGAGGTCGTAGTCGCCGGTGGCCTTGAGCTGGCCCAGCTTCTCCATCGCCATGTACTCCTGCGTGCCGGCGAAGGAGCTGGAGAGCGCTTGGTAGAAGGGGTTCTCCAGGATCGACTGGGCCTTGCCGGGCTCGGCGTGCGACAGGACGATGTCGTCGAACGTCCGCTTCATGTCGAGCATCATCGCGTCGAGCGAGCCGCCGTTCGCGGCGTCGATGCCCTCGACCCGGCGGGGGGTGTTGTCCAGCTCGGACAGGCCCATCGACTGCGCGAGGCGGCGGGCGGGGTCGATCGTGAGGACGACCGTGCGGCGGCCGCGCTCGGCGGCACGCAGGGCCAGCGCCGCGGCGGTCGTGGTCTTGCCGACGCCGCCGGCCCCGGTGCAGACCAGGATCTTCGCGGTGTCGAGGGTCGTGTCGATGTCCAGCGTGCTCATGCGGGGTCCCCGACTCGTCGTGGGTGCGCGGCGTGCGGTGCGCTCATGCCATCCCCTGCGCCTTCAGCATCTCGGCGAGCTCGTAGAGCCCGGCCAGGTCGACGGTGTCGGGGAGCAGCGGCAGCTCGTACGACGGACGGTCCAGGCCGGCCAGGGCATCCCGTCCGCGCTCCTCGAGCGCGACCCGGACGGCGTGGTCGGCGGCCTCGGCTGCCAGCGCCCGGACGAGCTCGTCGGGGGCGTCCAGACCGGCCTTCTCCAGCCCGGCCCGCAGCGCCTCGTGGTCCAGCGATCCCTGCTCCGCGGCGTCGAGGTCCGCCGGGGCGAGCAACGGCGCGCGCACGGAGTTGACGACGACACCGCCGACGGGCAGGCCGACCGCGGTCAGCTCGGCGACGCCGTCGATCGTCTCCTGGACCGGCATCTCCTCGAGCAGCGTCACCAGGTGGACGGCCGTCTGCGGTGAGCGCAGCACGGCCATCACGCCGTCGGACTGCGACTTGAGCGGTCCGACCCGCGCGAGGCCGCCGACCTCGTGGCTGATGTTGAGGAAGCGGGCGATGCGGCCGGTGGGCGGGGCGTCCAGGACGACGGCGTCGTACGCCCTCACGCCCTTCTTGTCCTGCCGGACGACGGCCTCCTTCACCTTGCCGGTGAGCAGGACGTCGCGCAGGCCGGGGGCCACGGTCGTGGCGAACTCGATCGCGCCGATGCGGCGCAGCGTCCGCGCGGCCACACCGGTGCGGGACAGCTTGTAGAACATGTGCAGGTAGTCCAGCAGGGCGTCCTCGGGGTCGATCGCCAGCGCGTAGACGTCGCCGCCCCCGCGGGCGACCGCCACCTTGCGCTCCTCGTAGGGCAGCGGCGGGCAGTCGAAGAGCTGGGCGATGCCCTGGCGGCCCTCGACCTCGGTGAGCAGCACGCGCTTGCCGCCGGCCGCCAGGGCCAGCGCGAGGGAAGCGGCGACCGTCGTCTTGCCGGTCCCGCCTTTGCCGGTGACGACGTGCAGCCGCACGTCGGGGAAGTCGCTCACCCCTCCAGGCTAGGTCGGTTCAGTAACCGCGCCACCCGCGCGCCTCGTACTGCAGGATCCGCGGGCGGTCCAGCGTGCTGATGTCGACGTCGTAGCGGTCCCTGCCGCGGTCGCGCGGGAAGACGGTCGCGGCAGCCAGCACGTCGCCGTCGAGGAAGCGCAGCCGGTCCGCGACGGCGGGGTCGACCGCGGGCACGGGGGCCGCGCCGCGGGCGGCCAGCACGAAGCCCCAGTCACCGAAGCTGGGCACGTCCACGTGGTACGGCGTGGTGCGCAGCCCGACGGAGCCGACGGTCTTCTCGATGCTCCAGAAGGCCTCGGGCGCGAAGTACGGGGAGCCGGCCTGCACCACGAGCCGCCCGCCGGGGGCCAGCGCACGGGCAGCCAGCCCGTAGAACTCCTGCGAGTAGAGCTTGGCCGTCGCGGGCTGGTCCGGGTCGGGCATGTCGACGACGACCGCGTCGAAGCGCTCCGCCGCCGTGCGCAGCCAGGCCATCGCGTCCTGCGTCACCACGGAGACCCGTGGGTCGTCGAGGGCTCCACCGTTGGCGCGGACCATGCGGGGGTCGGTGCGGGCCAGCGCGACGACGTCCGGGTCGAGCTCCACCTCCACGACGCGCCTCACGGAGTCGTGCTTGAGCACCTCGCGCGCGGCGAGTCCGTCGCCCCCACCGAGGATCAGGACGCTGCGCGCCCCCGGGACGACGGCCGGGTGGACGAGCGCCTCGTGGTAGCGGTGCTCGTCGCTGCTGGCGAACTGCAGGTCCCCGTCGAGGAACAGCCGCACGTCGTCGGTGCCGCGCGCCTGGGTGAGCACGATCTCCTGGTAGTCCGAGCGCATCGCGACGATGACCGGGTCGTCGTAGAGCGCCTGCCGGGCGGAGACCAGGAAGCCGCCGGCGGTGATGCCGGCGAGGGCCAGCGCCAGCGCGACGGCGACCACACCGCCGGTGACGGCCCGCCGGGCGCGCGCGGACAGCGCGTCCTTGAGCAGCACCACGATGACGACCGCGGCCACGAGGTTGACGCCCGCGACGACGATCGCGCCGCGCACCTGCCCGAAGACCGGCAGCAGCAGGAACGGGAACGCGAGCCCGCCGGCCAGCGCGCCGACGTAGTCGACGGCGAACAGGTCCGCGGTCGCCTCGCCCGCGTCCTGCGTGCGGATGCGCTGCAGCAGCGACATCAGCAGCGGGATCTCCGCGCCGATCAGCCCGCCCACGATGACCGAGGCGGCGATCAGTGCGGGCGTGTAGAGGTCGAGCCAGGAGTAGGCCGCGTAGAGCGCCAGCACGCTCAAGCCCCCGGCCAGCGCGAGGCTCAGCTCGACCAGCGCGAAGCCGGCCGCCGCACGGGGGAGCAGCGGCTTGCTCGCGAAGGACCCGAGGCCCATCGCGCAGACGAAGACGCCCAGGACCAGGGAGGTCTGGTAGATCGTGCCGCCGACGAGGTACTGCCCAAGGGTGAGCAGCGCCAGCTCGTAGACCAGCCCGCAGGCCGCGCAGAGGAACACCGCCGCGAGCAGCACGACGCGGGCGGCGCGCCGGCTGACCGGCAGGCGGAGCTCGGCCTCGGTCATGCGATGGCGGCCGCCAGCACGGCGCCCAGGCCGAGCTGGAAGGCCGCGGTGACGTACACCGCCGGGCTGCCCTGCGGATCGGTGCAGATCCGGCCCAGGTTGCCCGGGGTGAGCTTGTCCAGCACCTTGAAGGCGAGCGCCATCAGCGCGATCCCGATCAGCCCGTAGACCAGCGCCTCGGCGACACCCTGGCCGAGGTCGTCGTCGGAGGTGGCGATCGCGGTGGTGACGATCCCGGCGAGCGCGAGCACGTTGGCGCCGGCCAGGACGGCGGCGTTGCTGTTGTGGTCCTCGTAGACGAGGTGGCGCAGGTTGCCCGGCGTGATCGCGTCGAGCACGACGTAGCCCAGGCCGAGCACGAACGTGCCGACGGCGGCGAAGGCGAGCGTCGCCAGCACGCCGGCCGCGAGGTCGTCGAGCAGGTCCATGGGGCTCCTCTACAGGGGGCGGTACGTCGGGGACGAGGTCCGGGGAGACGGAGTGCGGCGGGACGTCGCGAGCAGCACGACGCCGCCGACGATGAGCAGCACGCAGAAGGCGAGCAGCGGGCCGCTCTCGCGCAGGACGTCGCTGCCCGGGGTGCCGGTCGGGCGGGCGTCGGTCGGGATCGCGGCGGTGTTGGGCTCGAGCAGGACGGGTTCCTTGCCGGCCTGCTCCGCGGCCAGCCGGGGGAGCGCCTGCACGGCGTTGAGCAGCGTCGTCTCGCTCTTGCCGTCGTCGAGCAGGTCGCCGGCGGAGAAGCCGAGCCGTTCGACGTCGTCGATGGTCAGCTCGGGCAGGTCGCTGAGCAGCTGCCACGAGGCAAAGTCCTCGGCCTCGGAGAACGACGACGTGTAGGTCAGCTGGGCGACGAGCACCACGAGCCCGCCGGTGCAGCGGGGGTCGCCGGCCGAGGCGCGCACGTCGGGGCCCAGGCTCGAGGTGGCGAAGGTGCCGCTGAAGGCGAAGGTGTCCTGGTCGTCGACGAGCAGGTCGTAGCCGTAGCAGACGTCCTGGACGTCGGTCGCCTCCGACAGCGCGGCGGCGAGGTCGGTGTCGCCCTCGGCGTCGAGCACCGGGTTCTCGGCCGAGGCGGGCGCGGCGACCAGCAGCAGCGCCGCAGCGGCAAGGAGCAGGGCGCGCCTCACTTGCCGGCACCCGGCCCGCCGCCGCGGGTGCCGCCGATCGGCCCGCCGCTGCCGCCGAAGCCCCAGAAGCCGACGACGTAGGGGAACCAGCGGTTGTAGCCGCGGTCCTCGTCGTCGAGGTAGACCGTCGAGCCGCCGTCGGGGTCGGGCGTCACCGCGACGATGTCGTCGGAGTAGCGCAGGAAGGTGCCGCCCGGGTCGGTCAGCTCCTCGGCCGGCTTCCACGCGCCGCGGATGTCGGACGCGGTCGCCGTCACCGTCTTGTCCGAGCGCAGGACGTAGGAGTCGCCGTCCTGCGACACGACGTCGTACTTGTCGATCACGTACGACCGGACGGACCCGCGCTGGGTGAGCGCGAGGATGCCGCCGATCCCGGCGACGACCAGCAGCAGCGCGATCCAGCGGTTCCTGGTCATGACGAGCTCACGGCATGACCAGCGACGACCGGGTGCGGACGACCTCGCCGGCGCTCGGGTAGACGTGCCAGGACGCCCATGCCCAGCCGCGGCGCACCTCGCGCCCGGCCAGCACCGTGAGCGCGTCCGGGCTGCCCGGGAAGACGCCGACCAGCGCGTCGGGGGAGCCCGCCGTGCGGCGGCGGAGGTCGCGCGCGACCCGGGTCAGGGCCGCTTCGTCGTACGACGTGGTGGTGCTGGTGAAGCGGTAGCGCGCGCCGTCGACGACCCCGTCGTGGTGCGCGGGCACCGGCTGCTCGAGGCGGCCGCAGGCGACGACCTCCGGGCAGCGGGCGGCGCCGGTGGAGGCGACGACGTGGTGTGAGGCGCCGAGCAGGCGCAGCTCGAGCCGGCCGCAGCCGCCGTCGAGCACCAGCGTCGCCAGCGGCGCGGGGGCGTCGTCACCGAGCCACCAGGACAGCGCGGAGGCCCGGGAGTCGACGTAGGGGACCGCGAGACGGGAGAGCACGTCAGCTGTGCAGGATCGAGACGCTCTCGGCCAGGACGACGCGTCCGACGCTGACCTCCCAGGAGCTGCCGGCGGAGTAGCGCTCGAACGACAGCCGGCTGGTGCCGCCGTCGGCGGGCAGGTAGTCGGCGTACTCCGCGGTGCCGGCCTCGGCCGCGCCGGTGGTGCCGGTCGAGGCGTAGCGGGCGGTGCCGCGCTCGTCGCGCGTGAAGGCCGTGCCGCCGTGGGCGACCTCCGCGCTGTCCGGGGTCAGGTCGGAGCCGGCGATGCGGTCCCAGAGGACCAGCTCGAGCCCGCCCTCGTCCTCTTCGACGGACAGCCAGTGGCGGCGCTCCCCGTCGGCGGTCGAGCCGTCGAGCAGGTGCTCCTTCCACCTGTAGCCGTCCTCGTCGAAGGCCAGCGTGCCGCGCACGACCCACTCGCCCTCCTCACCGGACAGGCGGACGACGTCGCCGGCCTTGAGGCGGCGCGGGTCGGACACCAGCGGTCCGGCGGCCATCGGGTCGACCGAGGTGGCCCGCTCGGCCAGGCCCTTGTCGCGGCGCCGGCGCTGCAGGACGGTGATCAGGACGACGACCGCCACCGCGACGAGCACCAGGACGACAAGCAGCAGCACGACGGCGACGACCAGGCCGAGCTCCATGGGCGCACAGTAGGACAGGCGCAGGTCACGCCCGCGACACATCCTCGGACGGCCGGCAGGAGATGCAGCGCGAAGGTCGAACCTCCCCCTTGTGACCCGGGCCACACCCAGGTCCTGAACCGTGGGAGAAGACCCCGATGCACAGCCCCCGACTGGTGGACCGCGGACTGCACGAGCCGACCTGGCGTGGGGACGCCGAGTGCCGTCAGAAGAACGCCGTCTACTTCTTCGCGCCCTCGCACTTCGAGCGCAAGGAGGAGAAGCGTGCGCGCGAAGGCGCGGCCAGGGCGCTGTGCGGTGGCTGCAAGGTGCAGGCGCAGTGCCTCGAGTACTCCTTGAACGTGCAGGAGCCGCACGGCATCTGGGGCGGGTTGAACGAGCTGGAGCGTCGCCGGCTGCTGCGCAAGCGGTCGGCCGAGGAGCAGGTCGGCTGATCGGACGACAGGCGCGGCTCGCTACTCTGCGCCCCATGCAGACGTGGGAGTACGCGACCGTCCCCTTGCTCGTCCACGCGACGAAGCAGATCCTCGACACCTGGGGCCAGGACGGCTGGGAGCTGGTCCAGGTCGTGCCCGGCCCGGGTGGCGGCGACCAGCTGGTGGCCTACTTCAAGCGGCCGACCGGATGACCGTTCACGCGCGGCTCGAGGAGCTGGGCCTGCAGCTGCCGCCGGTGGTGCCCCCGGTGGCGGCGTACGTGCCGGCGGTCCGCAGCGGCAACCTCGTCTTCACCTCGGGCCAGCTCCCGATGGTCGACGGCGCCTTGCCCGCGACCGGCAAGGTCGGCGCGATGGTCACGGCCGAGCAGGCCAAGGACATGGCCCGCACCTGCGCGCTGAACGGCCTGGCCGCGATCGACGCCCTGGTCGGGCTCGACGCGGTGGTCAAGGTCGTCAAGGTCGTCGGCTTCGTGGCCTCCGCCCCCGACTTCACCGGCCAGCCCGGGGTCGTCAACGGCGCCTCCGAGCTGCTGGGCGAGGTCTTCGAGGGCGACGCCGGGCAGCACGCCCGGTCCGCCGTCGGCGTCGCGTCGCTCCCGCTGGACGCACCGGTCGAGGTCGAGCTGGTCGTGGAGCTCGACCCCGCGCGCGTCTCCTGACGATGGCCGCAGGCGGCCCGCCCCCGGAGCTGTTCGAGCGCGCGCGGGCGATGAAGCGCGGGGAGATCACCGCGCCTCCCACCAGGGACGCGGCCACGGTCGCACTGCTGCGCGACGCCCCCGACGGTCCCGAGGTCTACCTGCTGCGCCGGGTGCGCGCGATGGCCTTCGCCGGCGGGATGCACGTCTTCCCGGGCGGGTCGGTCGACCCGGCGGACGCGCACGCCTCGACCGCCTGGTCCGGTCCGCCGCCGTCGGCGTTCGCTGCCGCCTTCTCCTGTGACGAGCCGCTCGCGCGGGCGCTGGTCTGCGCCGCGGTGCGCGAGACCTTCGAGGAGTCGGGCGTCCTGCTGGCGGGGCCGTCCCCCGACCACGTCCTGGTCGACGTCAGCACCGACGAGTGGGAGGCCGAGCGGGTCGCGCTCGAGGCCCGGGAGCAGTCGCTGTCCGACCTGCTGGCCCGGCGCGGGCTGGTGCTGCGCGCCGACCTGCTGCGGCCGTTCGCGCACTGGATCACCCCGGAGGTCGAGGCCAAGCGCTTCGACACCCGCTTCTTCGTCGCGCGGGTCCCGGCCGGCCAGGTGTGCCGCCACGCCGGCACCGAGGCCGACCGCCGGCTGTGGCTGCGACCGCAGCAGGCCCTGGACCAGCAGCTCGGCATGCTGCCCCCGACGGCCGTCGCGCTGGCCGACCTCGCCGCGCACCTCGACGTCGAGGGCGCGCTGTCCGCGCCGCGCACGATCTCCCCGATCCTGCCGAAGCTGGTCGTCGGCGACGACGACGGCGTGGCCTTCCTGCTGCCGGGCGACCCCGGCTACCCGGAGGAGTAGTGCTGCGGGCGGTCACGCCGACGGCCGGGGTCGTGCTCGCGCCGAACCCCGGGCCGATGACGCTGGACGGCACCTGCACCTGGGTGCTGCGCGACCCGGCCTCGGAGTCGTGCGTGGTGGTGGACCCGGGACCGCTCACCGAGTCCCACCTGGCGGAGGTCGCCGGTCACGGACCGGTCGACGTCGTGCTGCTGACCCACGGGCACGCCGACCACAGCGCGGGCGCGCGCCGCTTCGCCGAGCTGACCGGTGCGCCGGTGCGGGCGCTCGACCCGGCCCACCGGCTGGGCTCCGAGGGGCTGGGTGCGGGCGACGTCGTCGCGGCCGGCGGGCTCGAGCTCCGGGTGCTGGCGACACCGGGCCACAGCAGCGACTCGCTGTCCTTCGTCCTGGGGTGGGCGGGGGCTGACACAGCGGTGCTGACCGGTGACACGGTGCTGGGCCGGGGCACCACCGTCGTGGCCCACCCGGACGGCGTCCTGGCCGACTACCTCGCCTCCCTGCGTGCGCTCCGCGCCCTCGGCGACCTCACCGTCCTGCCCGGCCACGGACCCGAGCTGCCCAGCGCCGGGATCGCGGCCGAGCAGTACCTCGCGCACCGCGAGGCCCGCCTCGCGCAGGTGCAGGCGGCCGTCGAGGCCGGCGCCACGACCGCGGCGCAGGTCGTCGAGGTCGTCTACGCCGACGTCGACCGCGCGCTGTGGCCGGCCGCGACGATGTCGGTGCACGCGCAGCTTGCCTACCTGGGGCGCACATGACCTGTCCGGTCTGCGCGACCCCCACCGTCCCGGGCGCGAAGTTCTGCTTCGCCTGCGGGGCAGCACTTCCCGAGGGGGCCGGCAGCGAGGGTGAGGCCGAGCGCCGCCTGGTCACCGTGCTGTTCGGCGACCTGTCGGAGTTCACCAGCTGGTCGGAGGACCTCGACCCGGAGCGGGTCGGCGTCGTCACCGACCGCGTGCTGGCGACCCTCGCGCAGGCCGTCACCGACTTCGGCGGGCACGTCGACAAGCTGACCGGCGACGGGCTGATGGCGGTCTTCGGCGCACCGACCGCGCACGAGGACGACGCCGAGCGCGCCGTCCGCGCCGCAGCCCGGATGCAGACCGCGGTGCGCCGGGTGGTCGAGGAGGAGAGCGGCGGCGGCCGGCGGCTCGGCCTGCGGGTCGGGCTCAACACCGGGATCGTCCTGGCCGGCATCCAGGCGCACCTGTCGTACACCGTGGTCGGCGACACGGTGAACACCGCGTCGCGGCTCTCCGACGCGGCCGGCATCGGCGCGGTCTTCGCCGGTCGGGAGACCGCGCTGGCGACGATGTCCATCGCCTCGTGGCGCTCGCTGGCGCCGCTGCGGCTCAAGGGCAAGCGCGAGCCTGTCCCGGCGTACGAGCTCGTCGGCCTGCGGTCGGCGTCGGCCAGCCGGCTGGGGCTCGGCGACGAGGCCGTCATGGTCGGCCGGGACGCCGAGCTGGGCCTGCTGGTGGGGCGGGTGCTGGAGGTCAGTGACCGCGGGACGCCCCGGTCGGTGCTGCTGACCGGTGACGCCGGGATCGGCAAGACCCGTCTGGCGCAGGAGGTCTCGCGCTTCGCGGGCGAGCTGCCGGGCGCTCGGGTGCTGTGGGGTCGCTGCGCGCCGTACGGCGAGGGCCGCGACCTCGCCTCGGTCGCCGAGATGGTGCGCACGGCCTGCGGCATCGGCGAGGCCGACGACGCCGACACCGCGCGCGAGCGGGTCGTCCGCACGGTCGCGCGGCTCGAGCACCCCGGCTACTCCCGGGCGGTGCCCCGGGCGATGGGGGAGCGGCTGCTGAATCTCCTGGGGCTCGAGCCGGAGACCGGCGGGGCCCCCCGCGACGCCGCCACCCCCGGGGTGGCCGTCGGCGGCGACCAGGTGCGGCAGGCGGTCGCGGCGCTCTTCACGGCGTTGGCCGTCGACGGTCCGCTGATCGTCGTGACCGACGACCTGCACTGGGCGACGCCGATGATGCTGGAGGGTCTGCTCGACGTCGTCGCGCAGACGCGCGGGCCCGTGCTGCTGCTGGGCGTCGGGCGCCCGGACATGCTGGAGCTGACCGTCGCCGGCGGTCGCGCGTCCGAGGGCGGCGGCGCCGCGTGGTGGCACGTGCTGCCGGAGGTCGAGGTGCTGCCGCTGCTCCCGCTGGAGGAGTCCGCGACCGAGCGCCTGCTGCGCACCTACCTCGGCACGCCGACCGGCGAGGTCGACGCGACGGTCCGCACCGCGCTGCTGTCGCGGGCGCAGGGCAACCCCTTCTTCCTCGCCGAGCTGCTCCACCTGCTCGTCGACCGCGGTGCGCTGGTCCGGGTGGAGGACCGCTGGGTCGTGACCGGCGAGCTGCCGGACGGCCTGCTGCCGGCCGGCGTGCGCGCGGTGCTGGCGGCCCGCATCGACGGGCTCGACGGACAGTCCAAGGGCGTGCTGCGCGATGCCGCCGTGCTCGGCCTGCGGGTGACCGTCGACGGCCTGGCCGCGGTCGGACGGGCCAGCGGGCACGGCGACCCCGAGGGGGTCCGCGCCGGGGTCGAGGTGCTCCTGGAGCGCCGGCTGCTCGAGGCCGACTCGGACGACGGCAGCTACCGCTTCGCGCACACCCTCGTGCGCGACGTGGCCTACGCCGGGCTGGCCAAGGCCGAGCGGGCCCGTCGGCACGCCGCCGCCGCCGACTTCGCCGAGACGGCGCAGGCGAGCAGCCCCGAGGCCGCCCGCTCGGCCGAGGCCGATGCCGGGGCGGCCAGCCACGGCGAGCGGGCCGTACGCCTGGCCGTCGAGATGGGCCTGCCCGCCGACGATCCCGCGTGGGCAGCGCGATCGACGGCGTTCGCTGCGCTGGCGCGACTGGGTCACGCGGGCCTGGCCCGAGACGACAACGGCGTCGCCGAGGAGCTCTTCCGGCGGGCGCTCGCGCTCGACCACCCGGTCTACGGCGACGCCCTGCCGGACCACCTCGTCGTCCCGGTCCGGGTCGGGCACGCGCAGGCGCTGGCGTCGCTGCACCGGCTGGACGAGGCCGAGGAGCAGCTCGCCCCGGCGCTGGACGACGTCGAGGACGCGGTGCGCGCCTCCGCCCTGGTCGTGCTGGGCGAGGTGCGCCGCAAGCGGGGTCAGGTGGCGGCGGCCCGCGAGGCCTTCGTGTCGGCGCTGGCCGCGGCGGCCTCGGCCGGGGTCGACCGGCTGTCCGGCGAGGCGCTGCGTCAGCTCGGGCTGCTCGACTACTTCGACGGCCGGCTGCGCGACGCCGAGGAGCGCTTCCGGCAGGCGCACGCGCTGGCCGTGCAGGTGGGCGACCCGCGCGGCGCCGGCTGGGCGCTGCAGCACCTGGCCTGGAGCGCCACGACGCGCGGCGACTACCCGCTGGCCGAGCGGACGCTCGAGCAGGCGGCCGAGGTGTTCTCCTCGCTGGAGGACAGCGGTGGGCTGTCGTGGGTGGCGGGCACCGAGGGCTTCGTGCGGCTGCTGCAGGGGCGGCTCACCGAGGCCCGCGAGCTGGCCCAGTCGGTGCTGCCGCTCGGCGAGGCGATCGGCGAGCGGTGGGGCGTCGCCGCGCTGCTGACCATCGACGCGCTGGCCGCGGCCGAGCTCGGGGACGTCACGACCGCGGCGTCGGAGGCGGAGCAGGCGCGCGCGCGCTTCGCGGACGTCGGCGACGCGTGGGGGGAGTCGCTCGCGCTCACCGCGCAGGGCATCGCCGCGCGCGGGGCCGACCAGCCGGACACCGCCGTGCAGCTGCTCGCGGACGCGGTGGAGCTCGCCGAGCGCGGCCGCTACCCGGTCATCTGCAGCCTCGCACTGGTCGCGATGGGCTACGCCCACCTCGACCGCGGTGACCTCGAGGGTGCGGAGGCCGCGGCCTGGCGGGCGTCGGCGCTGCTCGCCGGACTGGACCTGGACGCCTCCGCGCCGCTCGGCGCGAAGGTGCTGCTCGCGCAGGTGCTGCGGGCGCGCGGTCGCTTCGAGGAGGCGCTGGCCGAGATCGACGCGGCGCTCGGGGTCACCGACGCCCCGGCGCTGCTGTTCCCGCGGCGGCAGGCCATGGCGCACAAGGCCGGGGTGCTGCTGCAGCTCGGGCGGGTGGCGGAGGGGCTGGCCCTGTCGCGGGAGGCCGTCGCGACGCCGTCCGAGGACGTGCGCGCGCACGTGCTCGCGCTGCGCGCCCTGGGGGCGGCGCTGCGGGCCTCCGGGGACGCCCCGGCGGGCCGGGCGGCGGTGGAGCAGGCGCTGGAGGTCGCCCGGTCGACGGGTCAGCGGTCCGAGATCGCCGCGACCGAGCGGCTGCTCTCGTGATCTTCCCTCCGCAGTGGGTGCAGCTGGTCGACGACGAGGACGGCCTGGTGGTCGTCGAACTCGACGACGCGGCCGCCCGGGCCGCCCCGCTGCCCGAGCTCCCGGTGCAGCTGGTCGTGACGGTGGTGCTGCAGGACCCCGACCACGAGGGGCAGCCGTACGACCTCGAGCACGCCGAGCTCGGTCGCTGGCGCGCGGCGCTGGAGCGGGCGCTCGGGAACGACGGCCGGCTGGTCGCGACGCTCACCGCGGACGGGGTGCGCGAGCACGTGGCCTACGTGCGCAGCGCCGCCGTCGTCGAGGCCTGGCGGGACGTCCCGCCGGCGGGGCTGGGCTCGCACGAGGCGCAGGTCGCCCTGGTACCCGACCCGACCTGGCTCGGCCTGCGCGAGATCGCCGGCCTGCTCGCCGAGGGTGAGGAACCCCTGGTCCTGCCGGTCTGATGGCGCCCGTCGATGCGAGGCCGACGCAGGGCGGGGTGCAGCCTCCCGAGGCCGCGGCGGATCTGCCCGAAGGACGGCGTCCTCACCTGGTCCGGCCCCCGTCGCCGCGGGCGAGGCCGAGCTGCTCGCCGATGGGTCCGTGCCCGCCCCGCCCGCACTACCGCGCGCGGCGGGCCAGGCGGTCGGCGTCCAAGATGGTGACGGCGCGGGAGTCGACCCGCATCCAGCCGCGCGAGGCGAAGTCGGCCAGCGCCTTGTTGACCGTCTCGCGGGAGGCGCCGACCAACTGGGCCAGCTCCTCCTGGGTGAGGTCGTGGTGGACGCGGACGCCGTCGGCCTCCTGGGTGCCGAAGCGCTCGGCCAGCCCGAGCAGCGCCTTGGCCACGCGGCCGGGCACGTCGGTGAAGATCAGGTCGGCGAGGGCGTCGTTCGTGCGCCGCAGGCGGCGGGCCAGCACGCGGAGCAGCTGCTCGGCGGTCTCCGGCCGGTCGTTGATCCACGGCCGGAGCGAGCTGTGCGCCAGCGAGGCCAGCCGGGCGTCGGTGAGGACGGTGGCGGTGGCCGTGCGCGGCCCGGGGTCGAACAGCGACAGCTCGCCGAACATGTCGCTCGGCCCCATGACCGAGAGCATGTTCTCGCGGCCGTCGGCGGCGCGGCGGCCGACCTTCACCTTGCCGGTCAGCACGATGTAGAGCGTGTCGCCCTGCTCCCCCTCGGCGAAGACGGCCTCGCCGCGCGAGTAGTCGCCGTACTGCAGGGAGGACGCGAGGGCCTCGCGGGCCTCCGCGGCCACGCCCTGGAACAGGCCGGCGCGCGCCAGCACGTCGTCACCGGTCCCCAGGGGGGTGCTGCTCTCGTCTGTCGTGCTCAAGGCGATCCCTCCCGTGCTGTCTGCTGAGCCGGGAGTGTCCCACG
Organism: Mycobacteriales bacterium; assembly: GCA_046593875.1. GTDB lineage: Bacteria > Actinomycetota > Actinomycetes > Mycobacteriales > SCTD01 > SCTD01. The sequence goes on from JBKJQQ010000045.1 coordinate 16,388, forward strand.
TCACGGGTGCGTCAGCGCGGACGACCCGGCAGCAGGCTCGACAGGCGGCGGCGGCGCCAGTAGCGCTCGAGCGCCGGAGCGAACCCCTCGCTGACGTAGGTCTCGACCTCCTCCGGCCGGGCGGAGTCGAGGAAGGACTCGAGCTGGTCGCTGACCGAGTCGACGCGCAACGGCCGCTCGACCCGCTCCATCAGCAGCATGAGGACGAGCAGCAGCACCGGCAGCAGCAGGGCCACGGCGAGCAGGGTCACGTCTTCCATGGTGCTCCTGTCCGTCCAGCCCCCGGCGCGCGGGGCGTCAGGCGCTGGCGCGACGCGGGTCCAGCGGCAGTGCCGACAGGCACAGGCTGGGCTGCTCGCGGTAGCGGGCGATGAGCTCGCCGGTGGCCTCGCCGATGCGCCGGTGCAGGGCGTTGCGGTAGGCCGACAGCTGGGCCTCGGCCACGCGCAGGTCGCGCTCGAGCTCGGCCTGGCCGGCGGTGTCGTGGCGGTCGACGCGGCGGTCCCACAGCTCGCCGAGGCTGGGCAGCGGCGGGATGTCGTCGACGGGCAGCACCTCGACCAGGGCCTGACGGCCGGCGCCGACCCGCTCGGAGGTGAGGACGGGGCGCAGGCGGTCCTGGTCGAGCTCCTTGACCGAGCCGGCCTGCACGACGTCCAGGCGGGCCTGCAGGATGCGGCGCCAGTACGAGACCTTGCCCTCCTCGGCGGTCAGCGCACGGCGGTACTCGCGCAGGGCGTCCAAGGACAGGTGGCCGTAGTCGGCGTTGCGCGACGGGACGGCGCGGGCAGCACCCTTGCGCCGCTCCGGCGCGGGCCGCTCGGCCAGGCCGATGCCGCCGGGAACGCCGCGGGCAGCGGTGCTGTCGTGAGCCTTCTGCGCGTCCATGGATCCCTCCCTGCGGTCACTCTGTGTGACCGTCACAGAGGATGTCGTCACCGCCCGCCGATCCTTGAGCGACGTCACCCGGGTGGGGCAGTGCCCGGGCCGTGGGTGAGCGGGGGCAGGCGGGGCGCCGGCGCCGACCGTAGGCTCGGGACGTGGTCACGGACGCGCCCCCGACGCGGACGGCGCTGGTCCGTCGGGCCCGGCGGATCGCCCGCGACCTGGCCGTCCTGCACCCGGACGCGCACTGCGAGCTGCACTTCAGGACGCCGCTCGAGCTGGCGGTCGCCACGATCCTGTCGGCCCAGTGCACCGACAAGCGGGTCAACGAGGTCACGCCGGCGCTGTTCCGCCGCTACCCGACGGCGGCCGACTACGCCGGGGCCGATCGTGCGGAGCTCGAGGGGCTGATCCACAGCACCGGCTTCTTCCGCAACAAGGCCAGCAGCCTCATCGGCCTGGGCGCCGCCTTGGTGGAGCGGCACGGCGGCGAGGTCCCGGGCCGGCTGGTCGACCTCGTGCAGCTGCCGGGCATCGGCCGCAAGACGGCCAACGTCGTCCTGGGCAACGCCTTCGGCGTCCCTGGCCTGACCGTCGACACGCACTTCGGCCGGCTGGTGCGCCGCTTCGGCTGGACCGCGCTCGACGACCCGGTGAAGGTCGAGGCCTACGTCGCGGAGCTGCTGCCGCGGGCCGACTGGACGATGTTCAGCCACCGGGTGATCTTCCACGGACGACGGGTGTGCCACTCCCGCACGCCCGCCTGCGGAGCCTGCGGGCTCGCCGCGCTGTGCCCGTCGTACGGCCTCGGTCCGACCGACCCGACCGTCGCCGCGAAGCTCGTCAAGGGCGTCGTGGACAGGGCGCCGGCGTGAGGCGCGCGCAGTGGGCGGCGCTGGCCGGTGTGGTCGTCCTGCTGGGCGGCGCCTTCGTCGTACGGGCCCAGCAGGACGCTCCGAGGCCGGACGCCCCGGACCTGGGACCGCTGCGCGCTGCCGCGGCGCTGGACCCCTGCCCGGCCGGGCTCGGCCCGGAGCTGCCGGACCTGGTGCTGCCCTGCCTAGGCGGCGGGCCGCCGGTCGACCTGCGCAGCAGCGGGCCCGGCCGGCCGACGCTGGTCAACGTGTGGGCGACCTGGTGCCCGCCGTGCGTCGACGAGGTGCCCGACCTGGTGTCCTTCGCCGCGGCGGCCGGTGACCGGGTCGGTCTGGTCGGCGTGCTCACGCAGGACCCCGAGCGCAACGGGCTGGAGTTCGCGCGGCAGTTCGGGATGCGCTACCCCAGCCTCGTGGACGAGCAGGGCGAGGTCTTCCGGGCGAACCGGCCCGGGCCGCCGGTGACGCTGTTCCTGGACGCGCAGGGGCGGGTCGTCCACAAGCGCAGCGGCAAGTTCCGCGACCGGGCCGAGATCGAGGCGCTGGTCGCCGAGCACCTGGGCGTGCGGCTGTGACGCCCGGGAGGACCCCGCCCTGGCTCGACGAGCTCGTCCGGGTGCTGCCCGAGGTCACCGGCGAGGAGCTGAGCCGCTTCCTGCCACCGCCCACCGGGGGGCGGCACTCCGCGGTGCTGGTGCTGTTCGGCGAGGGCGTCCGCGGCCCGGACGTGCTGCTCATCGAGCGCGCGCACACGATGCGCTCGCACGCCGGGCAGCCGGCCTTCCCCGGCGGTGCACTCGACCCCGAGGACGGCGACCCCGAGGGCGAAGGGCCGGTCAACGCCGCCCTGCGCGAGGCCGCGGAGGAGGTCGGCCTGGACCACGCGAGCGTCCAGGTGCTGGGGCAGCTGCCCGCGCTGTTCCTCCCGCCGTCGGGCTTCGTGGTCCACCCGGTGCTGGCCTGGTGGCGCGACCCGCACGACGTGCGCGTCGTCGACCAGGCCGAGGTCGCCGCCGTCGCCCGCGCCCCGATCGCCGAGCTCGTCGACCCGGCCAACCGGCTGCGGGTGCGGCACCCCAGCGGCTGGGTCGGCCCGGCGTTCGAGGCCGGCGACCTGCTGGTCTGGGGCTTCACCGCCGGCCTGCTCGACAAGCTGCTGGACCTCGGCGGCTGGGCCCGGCCGTGGGACACCTCGCGCAGCCGGACGCTCGACCCCGAGACGACCGCGCTGGCGATGCGCGGCGCCACCTTCCCCGCCGGCCGGCCCGATCCCCCTGACCCGGGGAGCGCGCCGTGAAGACCGGTACCGCCCTGCTCGCCGCCGCCCTGCTCCTGACCGCCTGCGGCGGCGGCAAGGGAGGGGGCGGGGGCAGCGCTCTCGAGGCCAGCGGCCCGGCCGACGCCCAGGTCGCCACCGTGGAGAGCAACGACCAGCTGGAGCTCGCGCCGGCGACGGTCAACGCGAAGGTCGGCACGCTGACCCTCACCCACCGCAACGGCGGCTCGATCCCGCACAACGTGGTCTTCGACGACAAGGCCCTCGGCGGCACCGAGACGATCGGCGGCGGCACGCAGGAGGTGTTGACGCTGACGTTCGACAAGGCAGGGACGTACGCGTTCGTCTGCACGCTGCACAGCGGCCAGGACGGCAAGGTCGTCGTCTCCTAGTGCGGCCGTCCCCCGTTAGGGTCCGAGCATGACCGGGAGCCTGCTCGACGTCGTCCTGGTCGTCGCGTGCCTGCTGTTCGCCGTGTCGGGCTACCGGCAGGGGTTCGTGGTCGGCGTGCTGTCCTTCGTCGGCTTCCTCGGCGGCGGCGTCCTCGGGGCCAAGCTGGCCCCGTCGGTCGCGGCGTCGCAGTTCTTCTCCCAGTTCCCGCGCACCGTCGTCGGGCTCGGCGTCGTCTTCGTGCTGGCCAGCATCGGGCAGCTGCTGGCCACGGTCGTCGGTGGCGCGGTGCGCAAGCGGCTCACCTGGCACCCGGCCCGCCAGGTCGACGCCGTCGCGGGGGCCGTCATCAGCGTGGTCAGCCTGCTGCTCGTCGCCTGGCTGGTCGGCCGGGCCGTCGCGAGCTCCCCGTACCCCGGTCTGGCGGCGCAGGTGAAGCGCTCGGCCGTCCTCACGACGGTCGACGGCTTCGTGCCGATGTCGGGTCAGCGCTTCTTCATGTCGTTCCGCGACCTGGTCGACGAGGGCGGCTTCCCCGAGGTCTTCGACGGGCTGCGCGCGCCCGACGTCACGCAGGTGGACCCGCCGGACCCGCGGCTGGCCGGCAGCGCGGTGGTGCAGAAGGTCATGCCGAGCGTGCTGAAGGTGACCGGTGTCGCGGCCAGCTGCCGCAAGAGCGTCCAGGGCACCGGCTTCGTCTTCGCCCGCGAGCGGGTCATGACCAACGCCCACGTTGTCGCGGGCGTCGTCGAGCCGAAGGTCCTGGTCGGCAAGAAGAAGCTCGACGCGGTCGTCGTGCTGTTCGACCCCGCCACCGACGTGGCGGTGCTCGCCGTCCCCGGTCTGCGGCAGGCGCCGCTGCCCTTCCTCACCACTCCGGCGAAGACCGGCGCGGACGCCATCGTCGTGGGCTACCCGGAGGACGGTCGTTTCGACGTGCGGCCCGCCCGCGTGCGCAGCACCATCCCGGCGCGCGGCCAGGACATCTACAACAAGCGGCAGGTCGAGCGCGAGATCTACGCCCTGCGCGCGCTGGTCCGCCAGGGCAACTCCGGCGGCCCGCTGGTCGACCCGCAGGGTCGCGTCCTCGGCGTGATCTTCGCGGCGGCGGCGGACGACCCCAACGTCGGCTACGCCCTCACGGCCAAGGAGGTCGCCGACGAGGTCCGCGACGGCGCGGCGGCCACGCGCAGGGTGAGCACGCAGACCTGCTCCTGAGGTGTCGTCCCGCCGTCGCGGGGCAGTGCTTGCAGTACGCTTGCTAGAGCAAGCACGCTGCATCCTGGAGGTGCCATGACCACCCGCACGCGTACCCGGGTCGTGCGCCGCATCGGCGCCGACCCGACCAGCACCGCCCTGCTGCTCGCCGGCCCCGCGGCCCTGGAGCTCTGGCCGGGCGTGCGCCGCGTCGGCGTCGTCGGCGGCCGGGCTCTGGTCGAGGCCGAGATCGTCGCGCAGGACACGCCGGTGCCGACTCCGGCCTGCGTGCGCGCGCTGCCGCCGCAGCGCACCCCCACGTCGTTCGTCACCCGGTTCGCGTGGACGGGCCCCGGCCTGCCGGGCACCGAGGGCGTCCTGACGTTGGCCTACGCCCCCGGCGCCGACGGCTCCCCCTCGACGCACGCGGCGCTCACGCTCGACAGCGACGGGCTGGAGGACAGCCAGGTCGACGCCGGGACGCTCGAGGCGATGGCGGAGGGGTTCCTCGCGAACCTCGCTCGCGCGGCGGAGTCCCGCAACCGCGCCGCCTAGAGCTCGACCGGCCCGCCCGCCTCGGCGGCCCGCACCACCGCCGCGACGTCCACGCCGTAGGTCGGGCCGTCGTAGTCGCGCAGGCGCCCGGCGCCGCGCAGCAGGAGGCGCTCGCCGCCGACGGCGTTGCCGCGCTGCAGGTGCGTCAGGCCGACGCACACCTGGGCCAGGCCCTGCCAGAGGTCGCGCTCCTGCGCGGGCGCGGCCTTCCAGCGCGCCTCCAGGACGTCGTGGGCGAAGAAGGGCCGGCCGTCCGCGAGCAGCCGGCGGGCCAGGTCGAGGGCCTCGGCCGGCGGGAGCGCCTGCTCGGGCACCGGCGCGACCGCGTCCGGGGAGCCGGCCGGGACGGGGCGTCCGGCAGCGTCACGCGCCCTGGTCACGCGCCCGCATGCGCCACGAGCAGCTCGCTGATCAGCTCTGGCGCCTCCTGGTGCGGGAAGTGCCCCACCCCGGGCAGGACGTGCAGGTCGTACGGCGCGTCGACCCAGGCGTCGTTGCCCTGCGCGGTCTCGGGCAGCAGGCAGGTGTCCAGCGCGCCGTGCAGCTGCAGGGTCGGGACGCCCACGCCGCGGGCGAGCAGCTTGCCGAAGCGCACCCCGCTGGGCCGGGTCTGCGAGCGGACCGCCCAGCGGTACCACTCGAGCGCGCAGTGGGCCGCCCCCGGGATCTGCATGGCCTCGCGGCAGCGCGCCTCGGTCTCGGCGTCCGGGAAGCCCGGCCCGCCCCACTGCCGCAGCAGCTGACCGACGTACGCGCCGTCGTCCCGCCTCAGCTTGGCCTCGGGCAGGCGCGGCAGCTGGAAGTAGCCGATGTAGGAGGACGCGCGCAGCTGGCCGCTGCCGCCGCGCAGGGCCTGGCGCAGGGCCAGCGGGTGCGGCATGTCCACGACGGCGAGCTTGCGCACCACGCCGGGGTGGAGGGTGGCGACGGTCCAGGCGAGCATGCCGCCCCAGTCGTGCCCGACCACCGTCGCGTCGCGCGCCCCGAGGGCCCGCACCATGCCCGCGACGTCGGAGGAGAGCGTGTACGCGTCGTAGCCGCGCGGCGGCTTGTCGGAGGCGCCGTAGCCGCGCAGGTCCGGCGCGACCGCGCGGTAGCCGGCCTCGCCGAGCGCGACGAGCTGGTGCCGCCAGGACCACCAGAACTCCGGGAAGCCGTGCAGCAGCAGGACGAGCGGGCCGTCGGCCGGGCCGCACTCCGCGACGTGGAAGCGCGCGCCGTTGGCGGTCACCTCGCGGTGGGACCACGGGCCGTCGACGAGGACGACGGACTCCTCGACCGGCACCCCCCGAGCCTAGCCAGGGACTAGCGGCGTCCCTTGAGCATCTCGACGTCGTCCTTGACCGTCTGCTTGGTCCGCTCGGCCGGCGGTGACAGCCTGCCGAACGACTTCTTGCCCGACAGCGCGAGGACGGCCGCGGCGACCAGGTAGAGGGCGCCGACCGCGAAGAAGCCGCAGCCGAGCGGCACGCCGAAGGACGCGATGCCGTACGCCAGCGAGATCGACAGGAAGACCAGCGCGAGGACGCCGGCGAACCCGGCGCCGCCGAACAGCCCGGCCCCCTTGCCGGCAGCCGCGACGTCCTGCTTGATCTCGGCCTTGGCGAGCGCGATCTCCTGGTGCACGAGCAACGACAGGTCGCGCGTTGCGGTCGCCACCAGCTCGCCGAGGCTCTTGTCCTCGGTCGCGGTGCGGCCAGGTGTGCTGTCCATGGGGGTCCCTCCGGGGCAGGCGCCCGGATCGCCGGGCGCGTCGACCGGCCCGTACCCGGGTCGCCTGCGCCCGACACGGCGCATGATCAGCCGACCTCGCAGACCGCGCTGCGGTCCCGGCCGGCCGCCTTGGCGGCGTAGAGCTGCGCGTCGGCGGCGCGGAGCAGCTGGTCGCTGTCGGTGACCGCAGCGGCGGTCGCCCCGCCGACGCTGATGGTCACCGTCACCTCGCCCGTCGGGGTCGCGACGGGGAGGCCGGCCACGCTCGTCCGCAGCCGCTCGGCGACGGTCTGCGTCCCGGCCACGTCGGTGTGCGGCGCGAGCACCAGGAACTCCTCACCGCCCCAGCGGCCGATGACGTCGCCCAGCCGCACGGCCCCAGCAAGCGCCGTGGCGACGGCCTGCAGGACCAGGTCGCCGGCTTCATGGCCGAACCGGTCGTTGACCGCCTTGAAGTGGTCGACGTCCACGAGCAGCACCGACAGCGGGAAGTGGTGCCGGCGGGACGCGGCCACCATGGCGTACAGCGCCTCGTCGAGGTGCCGGCGGTTGAACAGCCCGGTGAGGTGGTCGGTGCGGGTGAGGCGGTGGAGCTCCTCGTTGCTCCGGCGCAGCTCGGTCCGCAGGGTGGCGACCTCCACGGCCGCGGCGATCCGGGCGCGCAGCTCGGCCGGGTCCGGCGGCTTGAGCAGGTAGTCGTGCGCGCCGGCGCGCAGCGCGTCGACGACGTCCTCGCCGGTCGTCCGGCTGGTGAGGAAGACGACCGGCAGGTCCGCGGTGATCGGGTCCTGCTTGAGCGCCGCCATGACCTGGTAGCCATCCAGCTCGGGCATCTCGACGTCGAGCAGGACCGCCTGGACCGACCCGGCGCGGGCCAGCTCCAGGGCGCGCTTGCCGTCCTCAGCCTCCACGACCTCGTAGCCGGCGGCCTCCAGCTCCATCCGCACGAGCACGCGGACGGTGGCGCTGTCGTCGACGACGAGCACGGTGGGCGTCGTGCCGGAGTCGGACATCCGCCGCGACCGTAGCCCGTGCCGGGCCGGGCTGCCGTCTCAGGACTCCGGGTCGCTGCCCACGTGCGCGCTGCGCCGCAGTCGGATCGCCAGTGCGCCGAGGACGGAGGCGACCGTGCTCGCGACCAGCACCGAGAGCGTGACGAGGTCCGCCCGGCCCGGGTCGTCGAAGGCCAGCTCGACCATGAGCAGGCTGACGGTGAAGCCTGTCCCGGCCAGGACGGCGACCCCGGCGACGTCGGACCACGCCAGGCCGCTCGGCAGCTTCGCGAGGCCCAGCCTGACCGCGACGTAGGCGAAGCCCAGCACGCCGACCGCCTTGCCGACGACCAGTCCGACGGAGGCGCCGATCGACGCGGGGTCGCGCAACGCCTCGCCGAAGGTGTCGCTGCTCACCGCGACACCCGCTGCCATGAAGGCGAACAGCGGCACGACCAGGCCGGCCGTCCAGGGCTGCAGGCGGTGCTCGAGCCGCTCCGCGGGCGGGTGCTCCTCACCCGGGTCGGGCCTGACCCGGGTCAGCAGCCCGAGGGCGACGCCCGCGACGGTCGCGTGGACCCCGCTGGCGTGCACCAGCAGCCAGACCGCCACGGCCAGCGGGACGTACAGCCAGGGGCTGGTGACCCGGCGCTGCTGCAGCAGGAAGAAGACGCCGCAGAGCACCGCCGCCCCGACCAGCTGCAGCAGCTGCAGGTCGGCGGTGAACAGCAGGGCGATGAGCAGGATCGCGCCGAGGTCGTCGACCACGGCCAGCGAGAGCAGGAAGACGCGCAGGCCCGACGGGGCGTGCGAGCCGACCACGGCGAGAACGCCCAGCGCGAAGGCGATGTCGGTCGCGGTGGGCACAGGCCAGCCGCGGGAGGCCACCGGGTCGCCGGCGGTGATGCCGAGGTAGAGCAGTGCGGGCAGCACCATGCCGCCGGCCGCGGCGACCAGCGGCAGCAGCGCCGACCGTCGGTCGGACAGCTCGCCGAGGACGAACTCCCGCTTCACCTCGAGGCCGGCCACGTAGAAGAAGATCGCCAGCAGGCCGTCGGCCGCCCAGGTCTCGGCGTCCAGCCGCGCGCCCAGCGAGGCCGGCCCGAACGTCAGCTCGCGCAGGGCCTCGTAGGCGTCGTGCAGGGGGGTGTTCGCGGCGACGAGGGCCAGCACGGCCGCGGCCAGCAGGATGACGCCGCCGACCTGCTCGACGCGCAGGAAGTCGATGTACCGGGCGACCGGCTTGGTGGGGGGCACGAGGATCTCCGGGGGGTGGGCAGCCTTGCAGGTCTTGCCGACCAGGCTTCCCGGCGCACCGAGGGCAACGCTAGCCGTTCCGGCGGCGATGCGGACCCGGGGGTCAAGCGTGGCGACCACGATGTCCGCGACGGTACGGCCGACCTGATGCACCGGGCCACGACATCCTGCCGTCGCAGACCGACGACGACCCGCCATCGAGTGCGGGCTGCTGACGGTCGAGCAGTCCGCCACGGTCGTCGACCAGCTGGCCCCCCTGCCCGACGACGTCCGACGCGCGGTGTGGCGGCTCGGAGTCCTGTCTGACGAGCCGGGATCTCCGGGTCTGCTCTCCACGGAGACGCACCAGCCAGAGAGCGACCGTCTCGCGGAGCCGCTCCGCGTCGGCGACACCTCCTGGACCCTCGATCTCGACGACCCCTACCGCTGGCAGGACCGCCCGGAGCCGGTCGACGCCTGACCATCGCCGTGGTGAGGCGTCACCCCTGCTTCGCGGCGAGCGCACCCATCGTCTCGTCGATCTGCTTGACCACAGCAGGATCCGCGAGCGTCGTCACGTCGCCGAGCTCCCGCCGCTCGGCGATGTCGACGAGCAGCCGGCGCATGATCTTGCCGCTGCGCGTCTTGGGCAGCTCGGGCGACAGCACGATCTGGCGCGGCTTGGCGATCGCGCCGATCTCCTTGGCGACGTGGTTGCGCAGCTCCTGCAGGAACGCGTCGTCGGAGTCGTCCACCCCACCGCGGACGGTCACGAACGCCACGATCGCCTGCCCTGTCGTGGGATCGGCAGCACCGACGACGGCGGCCTCGGCCACCTTCGGGTGCGACACAAGCGCCGACTCGACCTCGGTGGTGGAGATCCGGTGACCGCTGATGTTCATGACGTCGTCGACCCGGCCGAGCAGCCACAGCACGTGGTCCTCGTCCCACTTGGCACCGTCGCCGGCGAAGTACTGGCCCTCGAAGCGGGCCCAGTAGGTCTCGCGGTAGCGCTGCTCGTCGCCCCAGATCCCGCGCAGCATCGCCGGCCACGGCTCCGACAGCGTGAGGAAGCCACCGCCGGTCTCCCCGACGGACTTCCCGTCGCCGTCGACGACGTCCACCGCGATGCCCGGCAGCGGACCCATCGCCGAGCCCGGCTTGGTCGACGTGACGCCTGGCAGGGGCGCGATCATCATCGCGCCGGTCTCGGTCTGCCACCAGGTGTCGACGATCGGGCAGCGGTCTCCGCCGATGACCCGGCGGTACCACATCCAGGCCTCCGGGTTGATCGGCTCACCGACCGAGCCGAGTACGCGCAGGCTCGACAGGTCGCGCCCCGCCGGCAGGTCGTCGCCCCACTTCATGAACGTGCGGATGGCGGTCGGTGCCGTGTAGAAGATCGACACCCCGTACTTCTCGATGATCGACCACCAGCGGTCGCGGCCGCCCGCGTCGGGCGTCCCCTCGTACATCACCTGGGTCGCGCCGTTGGCGAGCGGACCGTAGGTCAGGTAGCTGTGGCCGGTCACCCAGCCGACGTCGGCGGTGCACCAGTAGACGTCGGTCTCGGGCTTGAGGTCGAAGAC
>JBKJQQ010000055.1:0-4918 GCA_046593875.1 Mycobacteriales bacterium
CCTCGAGCGTCGCCTGGGCGAAGAACGGCATGAACGACAGCTTCACGCCCTCGCGCTGCTCGAACGCCGCCTTGGCCTGCTCGCGCAGCCGGGCGATCTTGGTGACGTCGACCTCGAGGACCGTCGTGAGCTGCGCGCTGACCTGCAGCGACTCGACCATGCGCTGCGCGATGACCTTGCGCAGCCGGCTCATCGGCTCGGTGGTGCCGCGGACGGTGGTGTCCGGGGCGGCCTGGACGGCCTGGTCGACGAACGCCGGCGCGGGCGCGCTCGTCTTTCCCGCGGGCTGCGGGATCTCGGCCCGCGCCGCAGGGGCAGCAGCCACGGCCGGCGCGCCCTGGCCCTGGCCGGCGGCGTCGAGGACGTCCTGCTTGCGGATGCGCCCGCCGACGCCGGTGCCCTGCAGCGAGCCCAGGTCGACGCCGTGCTCAGCGGCGAGCTTGCGGACCAGCGGGGTGACGTAGGCGCCCTCGGCGCCGGAGCCCTCGCCCGAGGGGGCGGGGGCGGCAGCCGGTGCCGGCGCAGCGGCGGGGGCGGCCGCCTGCGGGGCCGGGGTGGGAGCGGACTCCGGCTCCGGCTCCGGCTCGGGAGCGGCCTCCGGCTCGGGAGCGGCCGCGGGCTCCGCCTCGGGCTCAGGGGCAGCCTCGGGCTCGGCCGCCGCCGGAGCCGCCTCGCCGCCACCGGCACCGTCGTCGATGACGGCCAGCTCGACGCCCACCTCGACGGTCTCGTCCTCCTGCACCTTGATCGAGGTGACGATCCCGGCTGCGGGGGAGGGGATCTCGGTGTCGACCTTGTCGGTGGACACCTCGAGCAGCGGCTCGTCGGCCTCGACCCGCTCGCCCTCCTTCTTCAGCCAGCGGGTGACGGTGCCCTCGGAGACGCTCTCGCCGAGGCGGGGCATGGTGACGGAGACGGCCATGTGGTGCAGGGCTCCCTAGGAGTGGCTGTGGAGGGGCTTGCCGGCCAGCGCGAGGTGCGCCTCGCCGACGGCTTCGGACATGGTCGGGTGCGGGTGGATGAGCTGCGCGACCTCGCTGGGCAGCGCCTCCCAGTTGGTGATCAGCTGCGCCTCGGCGATCAGCTCGCCGACGCGCTCGCCGACCATGTGGACGCCGAGGACGGGGCCGTCCTTGGAGGCGATGACCTTGACCGCGCCGGCCGTACCCAGGATGCGGGCCTTGCCGTTGCCGGCGAGGTCGTACGTCGCCTCGACCACGTCGTAGCCGCGCTCGGTGGCGACCTTGCTGGTGAGGCCGACGGAGGCGACCTCGGGGGAGGAGTAGGTGACGCGGGGGACGCCGTCGTAGTCGATCGGGGTGACGGCCAGGCCGGCCAGCCGCTCCGCGACCAGGATGCCCTCGGCGAAGCCGACGTGCGCCAGCTGCAGGGTCGGGATGAGGTCGCCGACCGCGCTGATCGTCGGGACGCTGGTCTGGCAGTAGGCGTCGACCTTGACGAAGCCGCGGTCCATCTCGACGCCGACCTGCTCGTAGCCCAGGTCGGCGGAGACCGGGCCGCGACCGATGGCGACGAGCAGCAGGTCCGCCTCGACGGTCTTGCCGCCCTCGAGATGGACCAGGACGCCGGAGTCGGTGTGCTCGACCTTCTCGAAGCGGGCGCCGAGCTCCTGCTTGATCCCGCGCTTGCGGAACGCCCGCTCGAGCAGCTTGGAGGACGACTCCTCCTCCAGCGGCACCAGGTGCGGCAGCGCCTCGACGATGGTGACCTCGGCGCCGAACGAGCGCCAGACCGAGCCGAACTCGCAGCCGATCGCGCCCGCGCCGAGGATGACGACCGACCCCGGGATGGTGTCCATCTTCAGGGCGTCGTCGCTGGTGATGACGCGCTGGCCGTCGAGCTCGAGGCCGGGAATGCTGCGCGGGACCGAGCCGGTGGCGAGCAGGACGTGCTTGGCCTCGATCGTGCGTCCGTCCACCTCCACGGCGGTCGGCGAGACGAGCCGGCCGGAGCCCTGGACGACCTCGATCTTGCGGCTCTTGACCAGGCCGGTGAGCCCCTTGAACAGGCCCTCGACGACCTTGTCCTTGTAGCTGTTGACGCCGACCATGTCGACGGACTCGAAGGTCCCGTGGACGCCGAACTGCGCGGCCTCCTTGATGACGTCGACGGTCTCGGCGGAGTGCAGCAGCGCCTTGGTCGGGATGCAGCCGCGGTGCAGGCAGGTGCCGCCGACCTTGTCCTTCTCGACCATCACGACGGTCATGCCGAGCTCCGAGGCGCGCAGCGCGGCCGCGTAGCCGCCGCTGCCTCCTCCCAGGACGACGAGGTCGACGGTCTGCTCGCTCACGTTGGGCTCCCTGTAGTACCGGTTCGCGTCCAGGGACGCGTTTCAGGCATCCTTCCACCTGACGGGTACAGGTGCGCACGGCCCCCGGAGCATTCCCCGCCGTGCCGACAGGGAGGACGACCGTGGGACTGCGCGACCGCTTGTCCGCCCGCAAGAGCCGTCCCGGCACGCCGCGCACCGGTGGCTCGGCCGACCTGGACCACCTGCAGGACTGGGCCGGCAGCCGGCGCGGCGTCGAGGGGTTCGTCGAGCCGCAGACGGCCACCACCGCCACGACGCTGGTCCTGGTCGCAGGCGACGGCGAGTGGACCCGCCGCCGGGTCGACAGCCCGAAGGCCGCCTTCGCGTTCGGCTCCAAGACCGGGATCCCCGTGTACGACGTCGCGGCCGTGGGCTACCCGCCCCGGATGCGCGAGTGGACGGCCAAGCGCAAGGCGGCCGGCCAGACCGGCGTCCCCGGAGCCGGCCCCAGCACCTGAGGCTCCGCCGGCCGCTCGACGATCAGCACGAGTGGACGCCGCGGGGCTCGTACTGATCCCGGCGGCTTCGGAGTCCGGCCCGGGCGTGGACCGGACTCCGGGACGTGCGTGCGGGTCAGCCCTTCGAGGGCTTGACCGGCTTGACCGGCTTGGCCGGCTTGGCCGGCTTGGCAGCCTTCGCGGGCTTGGCCGCCTTGTCCTTCTTGCCGCAGTCGCTCTTGGCCGCCGCAGAGATCTGCTGACCGCGGCCGGGGCCCTTGGCGAGGGTCTTGCCGTAGGCCGAGACGTTCTGCCCGTGGTTCTTGGTCGGGTCGCAGGTGAAGACGACCGTCGGCACCGGCGCCTTGGCCGGCTTCATCCCAGCGGTCGCGGTGGCGCTGCGGTTCTCGGCTCCGGCGGCGCTGGTCGAGACGACGGCGGCCTCGCTCGCCAACGGCGCGTCGTTGCTCACGGAGGTGACCGCCACGGCGCCGCCGCCCACCAGGGCGGTGGTCACCAGAGCGGTGCCGGCGATGAGGCCCAACGTCTTCGCCTTGGCGGCGAGCAGGGTCAGCAGGGGGTCGGTCACGTCATCCTCCGGTGCACTGGGGGTCAGGTCGTCCCCTGCATCATCGGCAGCCGGCGCCCCGCGTTACAGCTTCTGCGAAGAAAGGTCTTCGAGGACCTGCACGAAGGTGCGCACGGCGGCCCCGGTCCCGCCCTTGGGCGTGTAGCCGTAGGCCTCGCCGCTGTTGAAGGCCGGGCCCGCGATGTCCAGGTGCGCCCAGCGGACGCCCTCGGTCACGAACTCCTTGAGGAACAGCCCGGCGGTGAGCATCCCGCCCTCGCGGGGGCCGGTGTTGACCATGTCGGCGATGTCGGAGTCCAGGCCCTTGCGGAGCTCGACCGGCAGCGGCATCGGCCAGGACGGCTCGCCGGCGCGACCCGCGGCGTCGACCACGGCGGTCCGCAGCGCGTCGTCGTTGCCCATGACCGCCGTGGTGCGGGCGCCGAGGGCGACCAGCTGCGCGCCCGTGAGGGTGGCGACGTCGAGCACGACGTCCGGCCGGTCCTCGCAGGCGCGGGCGATCGCGTCGGCCAGGATCAGCCGACCCTCGGCGTCGGTGTTGTTGACCTCGACGGTCATGCCGTTGCGGAAGGTGAGGACGTCCGACGGGCGGATCGCCGTGCCGCTCGGCATGTTCTCCGCCATCGGCACCCAGGCCTCGACGTCGATCGGCAGGGCGAGCTCGGCGACCGCGGCCATCGTCGCGATCACGGCCGCGGCGCCGCCCATGTCGCTCTTCATCTCCTCCATCGCGGTGGCCGGCTTGAGGCTCAGGCCGCCCGAGTCGAAGGTGATGCCCTTGCCGACGAGCGCGACCTTCGTGCTGGCGCCCTTGCCGCCCTTGTACGACAGGTGGACCAGGCGCGGGCCGTTCGCCGAGCCCTGGCCGACGCCGATGATCCCGCCGAAGCCGCCCTTGGCCAGGGCCTTGCCGTCCAGCACCTCGACGTCGACGCCGGCCCCGCCCGCGTGCGAGCGGGCCACGTCAGCGAGCTCGGCCGGGTGCAGGTCCGAGGGGGGCGTGTTGACCAGGTCGCGGGCCAGGCGGACGGCCTTGGCGACGACCTCGGCGCGCGTCACGGCGGCGCGGGCGGCCTTGTCCTTGGCGTCGGGCAGGACGAGGACGACCTCCTGCACCGGCTCCTTGCGGTCCTTGGCGTCGGTCGTGCGGTAGCGCGAGAAGGCGTAGGCGCCGAGCAGCGCACCCTCGCCGACGGCGCGCACCTGGGCCGGGACGTCGGGGCCGACCGCGGCCAGGGTGACGGCGACCTTGCGGGACCCCTGCAGGGCGCGGATCGCCGCGCCGGTCGCGCGGCGCAGGAGCTCGGCGTCGTACGCCGTGCCCTTGGTGGGGATCTCGCCCAGGCCGACGGCGACGACGACCGCCGCGGTGGTGGCGCCGAGGGTGGCCAGGCGGGTGACCTCCTCGGCCTTGCCGGTGGCGCCGAGGCCGACCAGCGCGGGCAGCAGGCCCT
The DNA here is from genome assembly GCA_046593875.1 of Mycobacteriales bacterium. Lineage (GTDB taxonomy): Bacteria > Actinomycetota > Actinomycetes > Mycobacteriales > SCTD01 > SCTD01. The sequence goes on from JBKJQQ010000055.1 coordinate 4,813, forward strand.
TGCCGAGGGCGCTCGCGACGCTGTCCGAGCCGGGCGCGAGGACCAGCCCCTTGGGGCCCTTGGCGACGCCGATGACGACCGCGTCGACCTTCGCGGAGGCGGCCGG
>JBKJQQ010000010.1:0-35732 GCA_046593875.1 Mycobacteriales bacterium
ACGCGGCCGACCATCTTCATGCGCTTCTTGCCCTCCTTCTGCTTCTCCAGCAGCTTGCGCTTGCGGGTGATGTCACCGCCGTAGCACTTGGCGAGCACGTCCTTGCGGATCGCCCGGATGTTCTCGCGGGCGATGACGCGGGCGCCGATCGCGGCCTGGATCGGCACCTCGAAGTTCTGCCGCGGGATCAGCTCGCGCAGCTTGGAGGTCATCGACGTGCCGTAGGCGTAGGCCTTGTCCCTGTGCACGATCGCGCTGAAGGCGTCGACCGGCTCGCCCTGCAGCAGGATGTCGACCTTCACCAGGTCCGAGGCCAGCTCGCCCGACCGCTCGTAGTCGAGCGAGGCGTAGCCCTTGGTGCGCGACTTCAGCTGGTCGAAGAAGTCGAAGATGATCTCGCCCATCGGCAGCAGGTAGCGCAGCTCGACGCGGTCCTCGGACAGGTACTCCATGCCCTGCAGGACGCCGCGCCGGTTCTGGCACAGCTCCATCACGGTGCCGACGAAGTCGCTGGGCAGCAGCACCATCGCCTTCGCCACCGGCTCGCGGATCTCGGCGATCTTGCCGACGGGCCAGTCGCTCGGGTTGGTGACGACGACCTCCTCGCCGCTCTCGAGCTTCACCGTGTAGACGACGTTCGGGGCGGTCGAGATGAGCGCGAGCCCGGCCTCGCGCTCCAGTCGCTCGCGCACGATCTCCAGGTGCAGCAGGCCGAGGAAGCCCACGCGGAAGCCGAAGCCGAGGGCCAGCGAGGTCTCGGGCTCGTAGACCAGGGCGGCGTCGTTGAGGCGCAGCTTGTCCAGCGCCTCGCGCAGCGCGGGGTACTCGCTGCCCTCGAGCGGATAGAGCCCGGAGAACACCATCGGCTTGGCGTCCTGGTAGCCGCCGAGCGACTCGGTGGCCGGGTTGCGCACGGTGGTGAGGGTGTCCCCGACGCGCGCCTGGCGGACGTTCTTCACACCGGGGATGACGTAGCCGACCTCGCCGGCAGACAGGAACTCCGTCGGCTTCATGTCCGGGCTGACGACGCCGACCTCGAGGATCTCGTGGGCGTTCTGCGTGGACATCATCAGCCCGCGGTCCTTGGTGGACAGCTGGCCGTCGAAGACGCGGACGTAGGTGATGACGCCGCGGTAGGAGTCGTAGACCGAGTCGAAGATCATGGCGCGGGCGGGCGAGTCGACCGAGCCGGTCGGGGCGGGCACCGAGCGCACGATCTCGTTGAGGACGTCCGGGACGCCCTGCCCGGTCTTCGCGCTGATGCGCAGGACGTCGTCGGCGTCGCAGCCGATGATCTTCGCGATCTCCTCGGCGTACTTGTCGGGCTGCGCGGCAGGCAGGTCGATCTTGTTGAGCACGGGGATGATGTGCAGGTCGTTCTCGAGCGCGAGGTAGAGGTTTGCCAGCGTCTGCGCCTCGATGCCCTGCGCGGCGTCGACCAGCAGCAGGGTGCCCTCGCACGCTGCCAGCGAGCGCGACACCTCGTAGGTGAAGTCGACGTGGCCGGGGGTGTCGATCATGTGCAGGACGTAGTCGCGCCCGTCGTCGGCGGTCCACGGGAGCCGGACGTTCTGCGCCTTGATGGTGATGCCGCGCTCGCGCTCGATGTCCATCTTGTCGAGGTACTGCGCGCGCATCTGACGGGCGTCGACGACCCCGGTGAGCTGGAGCATCCGGTCGGCCAGGGTCGACTTGCCGTGGTCGATGTGGGCGATGATGCAGAAGTTCCGGATGATCGCAGGGTCGGTCGTAGGCACGTCCCATTGTCACAGACCGCGCGCGCTAGGCCAGTCGTGTGACCTCGACCTGGACGCCGAGCCGCTGCGACCCGCCGCCGCTGTAGACGCCCTTGAGCGGCGTCACGTCGCGGTAGTCGCGACCGCGCGCCACGATCACGTGCCGCTCCCCCGCCGGGGCGCCGTTGGTCGGGTCGTAGCCCCACCAGTCGCCGAGCCAGACCTCCACCCAGGCGTGGCTCTCGCCGGGCACGGTCTGCCCGACCTCGGCGTCGCGCCGCGGGTGCAGGTAGCCGCTGACGTAGCGGGCCGGGAGCCCGGCCGCGCGCATCAGCGCCAGGGCGACGTGGGTGATGTCCTGGCAGACGCCCTGCCCGAGCCCCCACGCCTCGGTCGCGCTGGTGGCCACGCCGGTCGTCCCCGGCCGGTAGGCGACGCGGTCCCGGACGGCGTCGGCGATGGCCCGCGCGGCGGCGTAGGGCTCCAGTCCGGCGACGGTGTGCTGCGCGAGCGCGGCCATCTCCTCGTCGGCCGTCGTGCGGACCGTGGGCGTCAGCATCTCGACGTGGCGGTCGCGCACCGGGTCGCCGGCGTAGAGCGACCAGGTCGGCACGTCCGTCGGCTCGGCCGCGAGGCCGGTGTCCACGACGGAGGTCGCCTTCACCTCGAGCTCGGTGTGCCGGACGTGCAGGTCGAAGGCGGTGACCTGGGTGCCCCAGTAGTCCCAGTACCGCTGCTGCCGGCAGTCCGGCGTCGTGACCACGGTGGCCTCGTGCGTGGTCTGCTGCAGACCGGTGATGGGGATCAGCCGCGCCTCGTTGTAGGAGCGGCTGACCGCGGTGTCGTAGCGGTAGCCCGTGTCGTGCTGGATGCGCAGCCTCATGCGGTCACAGCCCCGACTCGGCCGACCAGGACAGCGCGCCCGCGTGGTGGAAGTACCGCTGGCTGACCGCATCGCCGACCTCGGAGCAGGTGCGCTGCAGGCTGTCGAGCAGGTTGGGCAGGTCGTCCAGCAGGTCATCCGCGACCCGGAACTCGAGGTCCGTGCGGGCCCGCCCGAGCAGCCGGCGGGCGCGGTCGTCGACGCCGGTACGACCGGCCGTCGGGTCGAGCTCGGCCAGGCAGCGCTCGGCCTGCACGAGGGCGGCGTACACGCTGCGGGGGAACAGGCGGTCCAGCACGAGGAACTCGACGACCCGCTCGGCCTCGACGGCCGACCGGTAGGTGCGCAGGTAAGCCTCGTGCGCGCTGCACGACTTGAGCAGCCCGACCCAGCCGGCGCTGACGTTGCGCTGACCGGCCCGCGCCCACAGCAGCCGCGCGGTCATGTCGACGCGCTCCAGCGAGCGACCGAGGACCAGGAAGCGCCAGCCGTCGTCGCGCGGCATCGTCCCGTCGAGCAAGCCGGCGACGACCGCGGCCCGCTCGCGCACGTGCCGGAAGAAGCCGTGCGGGCCGTGCCGCCCCGCGGCGGACTGCTGCGAGGGCAGCGAGTGGTAGGTCGCGTTGAGGCACTCCCACAGCTCGCTGGAGAGCGCCTCCCTGACGCCGCGGGCGTTCTCGCGCGCGCCGGCCAGCGCGCCGACGATGCTGCTCGTGGCCGCGCGGTCGAAGGCGAGCAGGTTCGTGGTCAGCGTCGAGTCGAGCTCGCCGGCCGGGATCGGGACGCCCATGACCTGCAACAGGTCGTGGCAGGCCGTCGCCTCGTCGACCCACGGGTCCTCGAGCAGCGTCTGCACGTGCACGTCGAGCAGGCGGCTGGTGTCCTCGGCCCGCTCGACGTAGCGGCCGATCCAGTAGAGCGACTCGGCGACGCGGCTCAGCACGGCGTGCTCCTGCTCTGCTGCTGCTGCTGCTGCTGGTCGGTGTAGGAGGCGTTGCCGGGCTCCATCACGTGGGAGCCCGACTCGGGCGTCGACAGCAGCGGGCCGGTCGCGACCTCCATGTCCTCGTCCGGCGTCCACGAGTCGTCTCCGGCCAGCACCCAGGTGTCCTTGCTGCCGCCGCCCTGGCTGCTGTTGACGACCAGCGACCCCTCGGGCAGCGCGACGCGGGTGAGCCCGCCGGGCAGCACCCACACCCGCTCGCCGTCGTTCACGGCGAACGGTCGCAGGTCGACGTGCCGCGGGGCGAGCCGGTCGCCGATCTGGGTCGGGCTGGTCGACAGCTGCACGACGCCCTGCGCGATCCATCCGCGCGGGTCCTTCAGCACGGCGGTGCGCAGCTCGGCCAGCTCCTCGTCGGTGGCCTGCGGACCGATGACCAGGCCCTTGCCCCCGGAGCCGTCGACCGGCTTGAGGACCAGCTGGTCCAGCCGCTCCAGCACCCACGCCAGCTCGTCGGGGTCCTCGAGGCGGTGCGTGTCGACGTTCTGCAGGACCGGGTCCTCGCCGAGGTAGTAGCGCACCAGCTCCGGGACGTAGGTGTAGAGCAGCTTGTCGTCCGCGACGCCGTTGCCGACCGCGTTCGCGATGGTCACCCGTCCCCCGCGGGCGGCGTTGAGGATCCCGGGGCAGCCGACCAGGCTGTCCGGCCGGAAGTGCAGCGGGTCCAGGAACTCGTCGTCGATGCGCCGGTAGACGACGTCGACGCGCTGCTCGCCGGCGGTCGTGCGCATCCACACCACGCCGTCGCGGCAGGTCAGGTCGCGGCCCTCGACGAGCTCGACGCCCATCAGCCGGGCGAGCAGCGAGTGCTCGAAGTACGCGCTGTTCCAGACCCCCGGCGTGAGCACGACGACCGTCGGGTCGTCCACGCCGTGCGGAGCGGCGGCCTTGAGCGCGCGCAGCAGCATGGCCGGGTAGGCGCCCACCGGCCGGACCCGGTGGAGGGCGAACAGCTCGGGGAGCACGCGGGCCATCGCGCGGCGGTTCTCGACGACGTAGCTCACGCCGGACGGCGTACGCAGGTTGTCCTCCAGCACCCGGAACTCGCCCTGCTCGTCGCGGATGAGGTCGATGCCGCTGACGTGGACGCGCACCCCGTTGGCCGGCTTCACGCCGTACGCCGCCGTGACGTGCGCCGAGCTGCTCACGACGACCCGGCGCGGCACGACCCCGTCGGCCAGCACCGCCTGCTCCTCGTGGACGTCGGCCAGGAAGGCCTCCAGCGCACGGACCCGCTGCACGACGCCCTTCTCCACGCGGGCCCACTCGTCGGCCTCGATCACCCGAGGGACGAGGTCGAGCGGGAAGGGTCGCTCCTCGCCGGACAGGCTGAAGGTGATCCCCTGGTCCCGGAAGGCGCGGGCCAGCGCGGTCGAGCGGCCGTCCAGGTCCTCGGCCGACATCGCGGACAGCGCGTCGTGCAGGGCCCGGCTCTGCGGGTGGGGCACGCCGGGCGCCGCGAAGACCTCGTCCCAGGCCGCACCGGCGGCGTAGCCCTCGAACAGGTCAGCCACGGCGCGTACCCTCCCCCTGCACTCGGTTGCGGCGCAACCTAAGCCGCGCCCGTGTCGCCCGTGTTTCCAGATCGGCCCCGCGGCCCCCTGCTATCGTGGACGCCGAACGCGTGCGCTCCGTGCTGCGCGCCTTGCACCCGGACTACGGGGCACCCCCCGACTACTGGACTGAGGACGACGCAGCGTGGCGAACATCAAGTCGCAGATCAAGCGCATCAAGACCAACGAGAAGGCGCGGCTGCGCAACAAGTCGGTCAAGTCCTCGCTGAAGACGGCCATCCGCAAGTACCGCGAGGCTGCCGATTCCGGCGACGTCACCGCCGCCGCCACGCTCATGCGCGACGCCAGCAAGGCGCTCGACAAGGCCGCCAGCAAGGGCGTCATCCACGCGAACCAGGCCGCCAACCGCAAGTCGGCGATGGCCAAGAAGGTCGCGCAGCTGAGCAGCACCAGCTCCTAGCTCCCTCCCGTACGACGGCGCCGGACCCCGCGGGGACGGCGCCTTCGTCGTTCCCGGGCTCGCGCGGCGGGGCCGCCGATCCGTGCTCGCGTGCGCCGCGCCGACGGTGATCTCCCCCTTGTACGCGCCGCTACGGCGTGTCGTCGCGCACCAGGGGAAGGTCGTCGGTGCGGTCCTGCTGCGCAGGCGCGGTCGGGCTCAGGTCTCGGGCTCGGCGCCGCGGTCGAGCAGGCCCTGCAGGGCGTCGTGCGCCTTGACCACCACGGCGACCGCGACCGGGAGCGCGACGATGCTCCAGGCGGTGGCCAGGTCCGCCATCGACAGCAGCACCCCGACGCCGACAGCGCCCTCGCCGAGAGCCGCCCGCTGCCAGGCGTTGGGGTGGACGTGCCGCAGCCGCAGCAGCCGCGGGTAGAGCGGGGTCTTGGCCTTCTTCAGCGGTGCGTCCTCGACGACGGGGTCCGCCGGCGGGACCGGCTCGTCCACCCGGGTACGGGTACGGACGGCCGGCGCCGACCCGTCCTCGTCCAACGTCGGCCTGCGCCGCGACGTCGTCATCGGCCGGCCCCCCGGGCCTGGACGACGCTGAGCAGCAGGCGCTCGACGGCGTACTCCTGATCGACGGCCGCGCCCTTGACCTCGGCGTCGGCGACGGCGACAGCGGTCAGCGCGGCCGACAGCCCCTCTGGCCTCCAGCCGCGCGCCTGGCGCTGGCTCTTCTCGACCTTCCACGGCGGCATGCCGAGCTGAGCGGCCAGCTGGTGCGCAGGCGCGCGTCCGGCGGAGGCGACCTGCGCCATCCCGCGCAGCGTGCTGGCCAGCGCACTGGTGACCAGCACGGGCGCCAGTCCTGCGCTCTGCCCCCACCGAGCGAGCTCGAGGGCGCCGGCCAGGTCGCCGTCGACCGCCCGGTCGGCGACGGTGAAGCCGGACGACTCGGCCCGGCCGCGGTGGTAGCGGGCCACCGCCTCGGCGGTGATCGGTCCGCTGGTGTCGGCCAGCAGCTGGCCGGCGGCGCTGGACAGCTCGCGCAGGTCGTTGCCGACCGCCTCGAGCAGGGCGGCGACGGCGTCCTCGTCGACCGCCCGGCCGTCGGCCTTCAGCTCGCGCCGGACGAAGTCCCGCCGCTCCCCGAACTTGGTGATCTTGGGGGCATCGACCCGGCGCGGCTTCATCGCGACCAGGGCCGCGAGCAGGGCCTTGCCCTTGGCGCCCCCGGCGTGGACGACCACGACGTGCACGTCGTCGGGCAGGTCGGCGCAGCAGGACTGCAGCTCGGCAGCGACGTCTTTGGCCATGTCCTGCGCCGCGCGCACGACCAGCACCCGCCGCTCGCCGAACAGCGACGGGCTGAGCATGTCGTCCAGGTCGCCGCGCTCGACCTCGCCGGCGGTCACGTCGCGGACGTCCAGGTCGGGGTCGGCCGCGCGGGCCGCGCGCACGACGGCCGAGACGGCCCGCCCGACGAGCAGCTCCTCGTCGCCCACCACGAGCGTGAGCGGTACGAGGACGTCGGCAGGCACGCTCCATGCTCGCACGCGCGCCGGACCCGGGCCCGCGCGTCAGCGGCGCGGCACGACGACCAGCCTGCCGTCCCGGTGCGCCAGCGCGATGTCCCCGTGGAGGTCGGTGCGGTACGACTGCGCGCCCGCCGCGGTCAGGCGCGCGAGCACGTCGGCGGCCGGATGTCCGTAGGTGTTGTCGGCGCCGACCGAGGTCAGGACGACGCGGGCTCCCACGGCGTCGAGGAACGCCGGCTCCTGGTGCCGTGACCCGTGATGAGGGAGCTTGAGGACGCTCGCGCGCAGGTCGAGGCCGCGCCGCAGCAGGTCGCGCTGGGCCTCCGGCTCGACGTCGCCGGTGAGCAGCACGCTCGTGCCGCCGACCTCCAGCCGCAGCACCAGCGAGCTGTTGTTCGGGTCGCTGCTCGTGCCGGTGAAGCCCCGCCCCGGGGCCAGCAGCGTCCAGCGCAGGTCGCCCAGCCGTCGCCGCTCCCCCAGCGCCGGCACCTGCAGAGGAACGTCGGCGTCGTCCGCCCAGCGCAGCACGTCGGCGGCCTGCTGCTCCGGCTCCTCGAGCGGGCCGAGCTGCACGACGCCGACCGGCCTTCCGCGGGCGACGCCGGCCAGGCCGTCCACGTGGTCGGCGTGCAGGTGGGTGAGCAGCACCAGCGGCACCTGCTCGACGCGCAGGTCGTCGAGGCACCGGTCGACGGCGGCCGGGTCGGGGCCGGCGTCCACGACGACCGCGCTGCCGCCGCCGGCGTTCAGGACGACGGCGTCGCCCTGGCCGACGTCGCAGACGACCAGGAACCAGCCCGGCGGCGGCCATCCCGGGCGGGCCACGGCCAGCCCCGCCGTCGCCACCGCCACGCCGGTCGCGGTCGCCACCAGCGCCAGTCGCAGCCGCCGGTACCGGAACGCGAGGAAGCCGAGCACGGTGAGCGCAGTGAGCAGCAGCGCGCCGGGAGCGCCGTCCAGCCAGGGCACGGACGCCCCGGGGACGCCCGCGCCGACCCGGGCCACCAGCACCAGCCAGGCGGTCGGCAGCCAGCCGACCCACGCGACGGCCTGTGCCGCCGGCAGCCACACCGGGGCGAGCAGTGCCGCCGCGACACCGGTCACGGTGGCCGGCGCGACCGCCGGGACGGCCAGCAGGTTGGCCGGTATCGAGAGCAGGCCGAGCTGGGCGCTGATCGCGACGACGACCGGTCCGCAGGTGACCTGCGCCGCGGCCGGCACGGCGAGGGCGTCGGCGAGCCAGCCCGGGATCCGCGTGCGCAGCCGCTCCCGCCAGGGCGGCGCCAGGACGAGCAGGCCTGCGGTGGCCAGCACCGACAGCGCGAAGCCGGGGGCTGCGGCCAGCGGCGGGCTGACCAGGACGAGCAGGATGACGGCGGCGGCCAGCGCCGGCATGGCTGAGCGACGCGTCCCGCTGACCAGCGCGAGCAGCCCGATCAGCCCCATCACCGAGGCGCGCAGGACGCTCGGGTCCGGTCGTGCCAGGACGACGAACCCGGCCAGCGCCAGCGCCGCGACGACGCCCCGCAGCAGCAGCCGTAGTCCCAGCGCCCGGGCGAGCAGCAGGACCGCGCCGGTCACGATCGCGACGTTGCTGCCGGAGACGGCCGTCAAGTGCGTCAGGCCCAGCGTTCGGAAGTCCTCGCGCACCTCCGGCGACAGCCGGCTGACGTCGCCCACGACGAGCCCGGGCAGCAGACCCTGCTCGCGCGCCGGCAGTGGCGCCACCGCCCGCCGCAGGCCGGCGCGCAGGTGGCCGGCCGCGCGCTGGACGGTGCTCGGGCCGGACAGCACGAGGGGCGGACCACGGCCGGACAGCACTGCAGCCACGTCGTCCCCGCGCTCGGCGGGCCTCAGCCGACCCTCGACCCGGACCCGCTGGCTGGGCAGCAGTCCGAGCCAGCCGGGGTCGCCGCTCAGCACCACCACCGGACTGCGGACCAGGTAGCGCCGACCGCCGGCTGTGAGTACCTCGGCCCGCACCCGGGACACGACCAGGTCACGGCCGCCCACCCCCTGGGTCACGGCGCGCCGGGGGTCCGCCGTCACGACGGCCTCGACGCGCACCGCTGCCTCGCGCGCGGCCAGCGCGGGCAGCGGTCCGTCGGTCAGCGGTCCGGAGTGGAGCGCGGTCACCGCGGCCGACGACGCGGCGCACCCGCAGACCGCCGCCGCGACCAGGACCCGCCCGCCCCGGCGGCTGGCCAGCAGGACCACGGCGGCTGCGGCCAGGATGGCGCCGATCCAGAGCAGCTGCGGGTTCGGCAGCAGCCGGCCCTGCCAGGCGACCAGCCACGTCGCGAGCGCGGCCGGCACCAGGCGCACGTCGAGCAGGTCGCCGGCGGCCGGCAGGACCGGCACTAGACCGTCACCTTCGGCTCCAGGTCGGCGTACTTCGCCTCGCCGATGCCGGTCACCTCGCGCAGCTGGTCGACGCTGGCGAAGCGGCCGTTCTCGGTGCGCCAGTCGACGATGCGCTGCGCCAGGACCGGTCCGATGCCGGGCAGCGCGTCCAGGTCGGACGCGGAGGCGGCGTTGAGGTCCAGCAGTCCACCGGCCCCGCTCACGGGACCCGCCGCGGCCCCGGGCACCCCGACCAGGACCTGCTCGCCGTCGACCAGCCGCCGGGCGAGGTTCAGCAGGGTGAGGTCCGCGCCGGGTGTCGCGCCACCGGCCGCCCGGACGGCGTCGTCCACCCGGCTCCCGGCCGGCAGCCGGAGCAGGCCGGGCCTGCCGACCTTGCCCGCCACGGCGACGACGACCTCGCCTCCCGTGGCAGCCGTCGGCGAGGTGCCCGGGAGCGGCACCCCCACGGCCTCGACAGCGGGCAGGGCGACCTCCTGCGGGCGGTCGCGCAGGGCGAACGCCCCCGCGACCAGCGCCGCCAGCAGAGCGACCAGGACGAGGGCGATCGCCCCGCGCCGACCCGGGTCCAGCCGGTAGCGGGCCCCGGCAGCGAGGTGGACCCCAGGGGCCCTCGCCCCCCACGACCGGCCGGGCGCGGCAGTCGCATCGTCGAGGTCCGGCACGGGGGAGGACAGGGGTGCAGTCGACGGAGCAGGCCCGACGCCCCCGTCCCGGTCGTCGTCGTCCGGCACGAGGTGCTCGAAGGGCACGGAGTCCGGCGGCGGCACCCAGCCCCCCGCCCGAGGCGGCAGCAGCGCGGCCACCCGCGCCGCCGCGGCGGAGCCGTCGGGGCGGGGACGCAGGTGCACGTCGCGGACGCTAGGCAGCCCGCGCTCGACGGCGGGGACCACGCGACCGCACTGTGGACGCGCTCAGCCGCTGTGGACGAGGGGCTCAGCCGGCCAGCCGCCGGCGCAGGTTCGCCTGGTGCCGGACGAGCACGATCCCGAACAGCGCCGCCGCCCACAGCACGTCGTCCCCCGCGAGCAGCGCCACCAGCAGCAGCGACAGCGCCGCGCACACCGACGCCAGCGCGGTCCAGCGGGCCGCCGCCAGGACGGCCATCCAGGTGAGCAGCACGACGGGGGCCCACAGCGGGTGCGAGCCCAGGATCGCGCCGGCCGCCGTCGCGACGCCCTTGCCGCCCCGGCCCCGCAGCAGCGGCGAGGTGACGTGGCCGAGCACGGCGGCGAGCCCGGCCAGCAGCCCGGCCCGGTGGTCGAGCAGCCCGAACCCCGCCGCCGGCAGCAGGCCCTTGAGCACGTCCAGCACCGCGACGGCCACCCCGGCCCGGCGACCGAGGGCCCGGGCGGTGTTGGTCGCACCCGGGTTGCCGGAGCCGACGCCGCGCAGGTCGATGCCGCGCCGACGGGCGAGCAGGGTCGCCGGCGAGAGCGCACCCAGCAGGTAGCCCACGGCGACCGCAGCGACCTCGAGCCCGCTCATCGCCGGGAGACCACCACCCCGAGCAGACCGGGGCCGACGTGCGCGCCGACGACGGCGCCGACCTCGGACACGTGCACCTCGGCCAGTCCTGGGATCCGCTCCGCGAGCCGCTCGGACAGCAGCGTCGCCTTGTCCAAGGCGGCCAGGTGGTGCACCGCCACGTCCACAGGACCCTCGCCGGCACGCTGCACGGCCAGCTCCTCCAGCCGGGCCAGCGCCTTCGACGCGGTGCGCACCTTCTCCAGGGGGGCGATGCGACCGCCGGTCACGTGCAGCAACGGCTTCACGGCCAGGGCGGTGCCGACGAGCGCGGCCGCCGCGCCGATCCGGCCGCCGCGGCGCAGGTGCTCCAGGGTGTCGACGTAGAACAGCACGTCGGTCGCTCCGGCCACCGTGCGCGCCGCGGCCTCCACCTCGTCGGCGCCCCCGCCGTCGCGGACCGCACGCGCCGCGGCGAGCACCGCGAAGCCCAGCCCCATCGCGATGGTGCCGCTGTCGACCACCCGCACCTCGATGCCGTCGCCCTCGACGTCGGCGGCCGCGAGGACGGCTGCGTCGTAGGTCCCGGACAGCTCGGCGGACAGGTGCACCGACACGATGCAGCTCGCGCCGCTGGCCCGGTAGGCCGCTGCGAACTCCCCCGGCGTCGGCCGCGACGTGGAGACCTGGAGCCGTCGCTCGGCGAGCGCGGAGGCCACGTCGCCGGGCGATACCTCCGTCCCCTCGGTGCCGGTGCGACTGCCGAGCACGACGTGCAGCGGCACGACGCCGACGTCGTACGACGCGGCGACCCCCTCCGGCAGGTAGGCCGTGCTGTCGGTGACCACCGCGACCGCGCTCATCCGCGCAGGCTAGACGGGCCGCGAGCACCAACCGCGCCGATCTTCACCCCGTGCACCGCCCCACCGCGTGTCGCCCTGCACAGGAGGAAGATCGGCGTTGCCGGGGTCTACGCCGGGACGATGTTGACGAGCTTGGGCGGGCGCACGATGACGGTCCGCACGTCGCGCCCGTCCAGCGCGGCCACCACGCCCGGGTCCGCCAGCGCCTGCGACCGCAGGTCGTCCTCGCCGATGCCCGGCGGCACCTCCAGCCTCGCCTTCACCTTGCCCTGGACCTGCACCACGCACGTGACCGTGTCCTCGACCAGCAGCGCGGGATCTGCGGTGGGCCAGGCGGTGTCGTGCACGGAGTCGCCGGCGTCGACGTCGTGGCCCAGCCGCGACCAGACCTCCTCGGCCGTGTAGGGCGCGAAGCAGCCGAGCATCACGGCCAGTGCCGCGACGCCGTCGCGCAGTGAGGCGACAGCAGGCGCGGGCACGTCGGCCGCCCGCCGCAGCGCGTTGGTCAGCTCCATGAAGCGCGCGACGCAGACGTTCAGCCGCTGCGCCTCGACCAGGCGCGTGACGTCGTCGACGGTCCGCGCCACAGCCCTGTCCAGCGCCACGTCACGGTCCGCACCGGTGAGCGCAGCCACGTCCTCAGCCAGCCGCGCCACGCGCGCCAGGTACTTCACCGACCCCGACGGCGAGACGTCCGCCCAGTCGACGTCGTCCTCCGGCGGGCTCGCGAACACCATCGTCAGGCGCACCGCGTCGACGCCGTACCTCGTCAGCTCGGCGCCCAGGTCGATCCCGTTGCCGAGCGACTTGCTCATGGCCTTGCCCTGGTTGATGACCTGGCCCTGGTTCATCAGCGCGGAGAACGGCTCGACGAAGTCGACCATCCCCATGTCGTGCAGCACCTTCACGAAGAAGCGGCTGTAGAGCAGGTGCAGGATCGCGTGCTCGACGCCGCCGACGTACTGCGCCACCGGCATCCACTCGCGGACCGCCTCGGGGTCGAACGGCCCGTCCTCGTAGGAGGGCGAGCAGTAGCGCAGGAAGTACCAGGACGAGTCGACGAAGGTGTCCATCGTGTCGGTGTCGCGCTGCGCGTCGGCGCCGCACGAGGGGCACGGCACGACGAGCCAGTCGGTCGCCGCACCCAGCGGTGAGGTGCCGGCCGGCTTCAGCGCTGCGCCACGCAGGTCGGGCAGTCGCACCGGCAGCTGGTCGTCCGGCACCGGCACCTCGCCGCACGCGGCGCAGTGCACGATCGCGATCGGTGCGCCCCAGAAGCGCTGCCGGGACAGCAGCCAGTCGCGCAGCCGGTAGTTGACGGCGCCCTTGCCGCCGCCGCGCGCCTCCAGGTCCGCGACGACGCGAGCGATGGCCTCGGCCTTCGGCAGTCCGTCGTACGGCCCGCTGTTGACCAGCACGCCGTCACCGGAGGTCGCGACGCCCGAGACGGAGGGGTCGTCCGCCCCGGTGTCCACCACGACGCGCACCGGCAGGCCGAAGGCGCGGGCGAAGTCGAGGTCGCGCTGGTCGTGCGCCGGCACCGCCATGATCGCGCCGGTGCCGTAGTCGGCCAGCACGTAGTCGGCGGCGTACACGGGGATCTGCTCGCCGGTCACCGGGTTCAGCGCGGTGACGCCGAGGTCGACGCCGGTCTTCTCGCGGTCGGTCGCCTGCCGGTCGATGTCCGACAGCTTGCGCACGTCGTCGCGGTAGGCCTCCAGCGCAGCGCGGGCAGACGGCGCGCACAGCTCCACGGCCAGCTTCGCGTCGGCGGCGACCACGAAGAAGGTCGCGCCGTACAACGTGTCGGGTCGCGTCGTGAAGACGGTGACCGTCCGGCCGGCGACGTCGAAGGCGACGTGCGCGCCCTGCGACTTGCCGATCCAGTTCTCCTGCATCTTCAGCACGCGCGAGGGCCAGGTGTCCCGCAGCGGCTCCATGTCCTCGAGCAGGCGGTCGGCGTAGTCCGTCACCTTGAAGAACCACTGCGTCAGCTCGCGCTTGGTGACGACCGTGCCGCACCGCTCGCACGCGCCCTGCACGACCTGCTCGTTGGCCAGGACCGTCTGGTCGTTGGGGCACCAGTTCACGGCCGAGGACTTGCGGTAGGCCAGCCCGCGCTCGCGGAAGCGCAGGAACAGCCACTGCGTCCAGCGGTAGTACTCCGGGTCGCTGGTGTGCAGCCGGCGGGACCAGTCGAAGCTGATGCCGTAGCGGCGGAAGGACGCGGCCTGCGTCTCGATGTTCGCGTACGTGTACTCCGCCGGGTGCTGGTCGCGCTTGATGGCGGCGTTCTCCGCGGGCAGCCCGAAGGAGTCCCAGCCGATCGGGTGCAGCACGTCGTAGCCGCGCCGCATCCAGTAGCGCGCGAGCACGTCCGCGAGGCCGTACGCCTCCGCGTGACCCATGTGCAGGTCGCCGCTCGGGTACGGGAACATGTCCAGGACGTACTTCTTCGGCGCGCCCTCGCGGCGGCCGGCCCGGTGCAGGTCGAGGCGCTCCCACACCGGCAGCCAGCGGTCCTGCACGGCGTGCGGGTCGTACGCCTGACGCTCGGGAGCCGTCTCGGTCATCGTCGTCCCTTCGGACACAGAAAAGCCCTCGTGAGCATCACGAGGGCGCCGCGCTGGGAGTGGTGCGTCAGCGCGGCTGGTGAAGGAGCGGGTGCTTCATGCCCGGAGCCTATCGCGCCGGCCGATACCCTTTCCCGATGGCAAGGGGCGACGTGGCGGAACGGGCGATCTCGCCCTGGCAGGCGATCTCGCCGGCTGCGCAGGCCCGTCGCAAGACCTGGTTCCTGGCCGTCGGCGCCTTCTTCGTGCTCGTCAGCATCCCCTTCGGCTTCCCGACCGGGCGCGACGTCATCACCGCCTGGGTGCTCCTGCTGCTGCTCGCCGCGTGCGGTGGGGAGTGGCGGGTCTGGCGCCGCTCGGTGCTGCGCGACTGGCTCCCGCTGATCGCCGTGCTGTTCCTCTACGACCTGCTGCGCGGCGCGGCCGACGAGGTGGGGGCGCGGCTCACCGACCTGCCGGTGCTGGTGCGCGACGCCGCCGGACGGACCGACCAGGCGCACGTCCTCCCCCAGCTGCGCGCCGACGAGGTGCTCTTCGGCTGGCTCACCGGCGGCGAGGTCCCGACCGTCTGGCTGCAGGACCGGCTCTTCGTCGCAGGCGACGTGCAGTGGTACGACATCGCGATCGTCCCGGTCTACATGTCGCACTTCCTGGTGCCCATGGCGCTGGCCGTCGCCCTCTGGCTGACCCGCTACGAGCTGTTCCGGCGCTACGTCTGGACGCTGGTCGCGCTCACCCTGGTGACCCTCATGACGTACGCGCTGTTCCCTGCGGCGCCGCCGTGGCTGGCCGGGATGAACGGCTACCTGCCGGAGGTCGCCCGGGTCACCAGCCTGACGCTCGAGGCGACCGGCATCGGCACGATCCGGTCCGCGGTCGCCCGCGGCGAGGCCTACGCCAACGCGGTCGCGGCGATCCCCTCCCTGCACTCCGGCGTGCCGGCGATGGTGCTGCTGTTCACCTGGCAGCTCGTCCGGGTCCGTACCCGCGTGCTGCTCGTCGTCTACATCCTGGCGATGACCTTCACGCTCACCTACGGCGGCGAGCACTACGTCGTCGACGCCTTCCTCGGCTGGCTCTACGCGGCCGCCGCGGTGTTCGGCGTGGCCTGGCTGTTCCGCCGCCGGCAGATCCGCGCGACCGCCGACGACCCCGAGGTCGTGGAGACGCTCGTCACGGGACGCTGAGCCCAGGCGGGCAGGGATCGGGCACCTCGCGGCGAAGCAGGTCAGGATGACAGCCCGCACCTCCCACGCCCGCCGAAGGAGCCTCGTGCGCCTGCGCCCGCTCGTCGCCGCCACCGCCGTCCCGCTGCTGGTCGCGCTGGCCGCGCCCGCCGCCGCCGCGCCCACCTGCGTCGACCGACCCACCGCCCTGTGCGGCGGTCGGATCGTCGCCGAGCCGGAGATGTCGACGAGCTTTCACCAGTTCGACGGGCCGCTCGAGGGCCTGGGCCGCTCGCTCGAGGCGATGGAGAAGCTGTCCCCGCGCTACCTCGAGGTCATGACGCTGGCGGAGGCCACCGGCAACGCCAAGCACCAGAGCTTCGGCGGGCTGCCGATCTGGGTCGTCCGCGTGACCGACGAGCAGGCACCCCGGACCGGGAAGGCCCAGGTCGCCGTGTCGCTGTCCGTGCACGGCCTGGAGGCGGCCGGCCGCGAGGGCGGCATCCGCTACGTCGAGGACCTCGCGCGCTGGGGCGCCGGCGAGCCCGACAAGCTGCTCTACGCCGGTGACACCGGCAAGCCCTTCGCCGAGGTCATGAAGAAGACCGAGACCTGGATCGGCTTCACCAACTCCGACGGCTGGAACCAGGGCGACATCGCCTCGACGTCCGGCGCCGGCTTCAAGCGCGGCAACGACAACGGCGGCAAGGACCTCAACCGCGACTTCGCCACCGTCGGCTGGTACGACCGGGTGTCCGGCGGCCGGGGCGTCGCCGAGTCCGAGCCCGAGGTCGCCGGCTGGACGACCCTGGTCCGCAGCTTCCCGAACCTCAAGACCAGCACCGACATCCACGGCGAGCTGACGACGCCGAACGACGCGTTCAGCGACCTCATCATCCCGGCCGGGCAGTGGTCGCCCAAGCGCCAGGACCAGGTCAACCAGCTGTCGCTCAACATGATCCGCACGGTCGAGCGCAAGTTCGAGGACGAGGGCATCGTCCTGGACGACGTCCTGCGCCAGCTCCCGGTCAGCGGGCCGTTCCCGAAGCGCCCGGCCAACGTCGCGGCGTCGTACGACATCGTCGGCTACGACGACAGCGGCTTCATGGGCGACTGGTTCAGCCAGCGCGTCGACTCGGTGCACATGGACGTGGAGAACTTCCTGTCCAACCTGGCACCCAACAACGTCTTCGTGCCGGCGATCGAGCAGGCGCACGTCGCCGCCGTGCGCGGCAACATCGAGGCCACCATCGTCGAGTCGATGATCACCGACGCGGTGACGCCGTCGGCCACCTACGGCCGGGTCGCCTACGTGGACGACCCGCTGCGCACCAGCTCGGACCGCAAGGTCCAGGACGGCAACCCCGGCACCGGGGCGCCGGTGGTCGCCGGTGAGACGCAGGTGCCCTACGACGTCAGCCGGCTGGACTACTTCGCCGAGCTGGAGAGGGCCTTCGGCGCCGACATCGCCCCGGTCACCGCGGCCCAGGTCGCCGGCGGCAGGGACCTGGCCCGCTTCGACACGCTGGTCGTGACCGACATGGAGACGCCGTACGGCGGGCCCAAGGTGGACAAGGCCGCGTACGTCCGCGGGCTCGACGCCTTCGCCAAGGCCGGCGGGCAGCTGCTGCTGACCGACCGCGGCCTGGGCCTGCTCGACGACCTGCAGGTCGTCCCGACCGACGCGCTCACGGTCAACACGACCGACGCCGGTCACGTCGACTTCGTCGGCCAGCTCGGCGACCACCCCTACGAGAAGGGCCTGGTCGGCAAGCCGAGCCAGACGTTCTACGAGGTCATGCTCGGCTACCCCTCGCGGGTGCGGACGCCCAACTACGGGATCACGCGCACGGCGTGGGAGAAGGCCGGCGGCACGACCGTCGCGACCGTCGGCGACCAGGACGCGCGCACATCCCCGAACACCGCCCTCGGCACCCTGGACCGCGGCAAGGGCCGGATCACCGTGTTCGGCGCGATCCTGCCGCAGGCGATCGAGAGCCTGGGCGACATCGAGACGCCGCACCCGTTCGGCCTCGCGTCCTACGCCGTCACCATCACCGGCGGTCAGGTGCTCGACAACATCTTCGCCTTCGGCCGCCTGGGTCGTGCGGTCGCGGCGCCCGGCACCCAGACCGGCACGGCCGCGGGCTCCTCACCGGAGCCCGCCACCGGCAGCCTGCCGACGACCGGCCCGCTCGCGGTGCTGCCCGTCGGCGCGGTCCTGCTGCTCGCCGGCGTCGCTGCCGTCAGGCGCCGCGCGCGACGCTGATCTCGAAGCCCTGCGCCCGCAGGCGGTCTGCCAGCGCGGAGCCCATCGCGGTCGCAGGGGTGAGCACGCCGGCAGCGGCGGGCAGGCGGTCGCGGTCGAGCACCAGGCAGAGGGCGCTCTCGCCCTGCATGACCGCCGTCGCGGCGTAGCCGGGGTCGCCCTTGGCGTTGATGGTCGTCGTGTAGCGCGCGCCCGTGGTGGTGCGCGAGACGACCTCGATGCGGAAGTAGCCGTTGCGCCGCGCCGCCTCGCTCGGGCCCTCACCGGGCTTGGGCAGCACCGCACCGAGCAGCGAGCGGGTGGGCCCGAAGGACATCGCGGCCATGCCCGCGGCCAGACCGACGCTCATCCCGGTCGCGAGGACGGGAGCCAGCGCTGAGGTGCCGAAGCCCATCACCTCGCGGTAGCGGAAGGTGCGGCCGTACGACCAGCCCGACAGCGCGTTGCTGCGGCGGACGACGCGGGTGTTGGCCGCGGCCATGACGAACGGACCGGTCCAGCGGCCGAGCAGCGGGTCGCGCCGGGGCAGGACGCTGTCGCGCTCGTCGCCGAGGTCGGGCTCGCCGGCGCGGTCCGGGCTCAGCGAGTACGGATCGTCGACGACCTTCTTCAGCGCAGGGTCCGTGCCCATCTCGTCGAGCTGGGTGCGGGCCGAGTCGATGGTGCCGCCGCTGACGCCGCCCTTCATCGAGACGACGTGCAGCACGGTCTCGGTGAGCTCGCCCTCGCCGTCGGCGCGGGCCTGCTCGGCGGCCAGCAGGACGCCGAGGTCGGACGGGATCGAGTCGAAGCCACAGGCGTGCACGATGCGCGCCCCGCTGGCCGACGCGGAGTCGTGGAAGCGGTCGATGGACTGCCGCATGAACAGCACCTCGCCGGTCAGGTCGACGTAGTCGGTCCCGGCCGCCGCGCACGCCTCGACCAGCGGCAGGCCGTAGCGGGCGTAGGGCCCGACGGTGGTCGCGACGACGCGGGCGCGGCCGACCATCGCCTGCAGGCTGGCGACGTCCTCGACGTCGGCGACGACCAGCGGCCAGTCCGCGGCGCGGGGCGCGAGGCCGGCGCGGACCTGCGCCAGCTTGTCGGCGGAGCGACCGGCCAGTCCGACGGTCACCCCTTCGGGCGCGGCGTCGGCGAGGTGCGCTGCGAGCAGCTTGCCGACGAAGCCGGTGGCGCCGAAGACGACGATGTCCAGGTCACGGGTCATGTCTGCGACGGTACGGGCAGCGACGTGGACCCGTGCGAGGCGTCCTGACAGGCATGAGGATGCTGCTCCGCCGTACGTCCGTCGCCGCGCTGACCGTCGCGCTCGTCGCGGCAGCCGGCACCGGTCCTGCTTCCGCGCAGGAGGCCGCGCCCGCCCCGGTGCGGGTGACCGAGGCGGACAGCGGCCGGACGGTGACGCTGGTCCCGGGGCAGGAGCTCGAGGTCTCGCTCACCGCCACGGACGGCGAGCAGTGGCAGGGACCGGCGACGCTCGGGCCGCTCTACCTCGTGGACTACCGCGAGGGATCCGGCCCGACGACCGCGCGACTGCAGGCGCTCACGCCCGGCAGCGCCCGCCTGACCGCCCGCACCGACCGGCCGTGCTCCCACTCCGGAGAGCCGTGCGCCCAAGGGTTCTCGCAGTGGACCCTCGACGTGCAGGTGGGCCAGGGGCCGGCGGCGTCCGGTGCCTACGACTGCTTCGCGATGCCGCAGCCCAGTCCCGCGCCCGGCCAGGTGATCGTCGACGGCGGCGGCTCCGACCAGCGCGTCACCGTGCAGCAGGGGGCAACGGTGCGGGTCTACCTGCGGGGGTGCAGCGATCCGTACACCGTCCCGACGGCCGGCATGCCGCTGTTCCGCGAGTCGGCGAGCTACCGCGCGAACGGCGTCAACGACACCGTCTTCCGCGCACTGGGCCTCGGCACGACGCAGATCACCGCCCAGACGGACCCGTCCTGCTTCCACAGCGCCATGAGGTGCGCCCGGCCGTCGGCGCTGTTCAGCGTCGAGGTCGAGGTGGTCCCGGCATCGCCCGACAGCCAGTGCGCCGTGCCGACGACCGTGGGCCTGGACCGCACGACCGTCGTGGCCACCGGCGAGGCCGTCGCCACCGTGCGCGCCGCCGCGGGGACGGTCGTCGACCTGCTCGCCTACACCCGCCCCTCGACGACCTACCGGGCGGTGCGCACCGGGACGGTCGGCTCCGACGGCACGGTCCGCTTCTCCCTGCGGGCGCCGGCGAACACCCGGCTGTACGCCGTCCGGCGCGGCTGCGGGAGGTCTGCGGACGTCGTGCTGAACGTCGCGACGGCGCTGACGCTCGCTGTGGAGCGGCGCGGCCCGCGCCAGTACCTGTTCTCCGGCGACAGCCTCCCGGCGCGCTCCGGCGGACTGGTCGTCAGCCTCTACCGGATCACCTCGGACGGCCGTGAGGTGCTGACCGGCCAGGCGCGCGCCGACGCGCAGGACGGCACGTGGCAGCTGCTGCGGACCTTCAGCGGCAGCGGCCGCTTCGGCTTCGTGGCGCGGACCGGGCAGGACCTGCAGAACGCGCCGGGTCGGAGCGGCACGCGCTCGCTGCTGGTCTTCTAGGCTCGTCCCGTGCGCCGCGCCGCCCTGCTCCTGGTCACCCTGCTTCTGACCGCCTGCGGCTTCGAGGAGCCGCCCGCTCCGTCGGCGGGGAGCGTCGCGCCGGCGCCCTCGCCGCCACCGGTGACCGACCCGTGCACCGATGTCGCGCTGACCCTGCTGGACGGGCAGCTCAACGGCTTGCCGAGCGCGGACCCGGCCGCCTTCGACAAGGCAGGCCGCGTCGCCGACGCGTTCCAGGCGCGGTACGACGCCGTCATCGCCAGCACCGGCGTCGCGGCGGCACGGGCGCAGTACACCGCCGAGGTCCAGGCGGCCTGCGCGGGATGACGCAGGACCCGCCCCCGGTTGCAACGGTCATGAGCGACGACGCGGACGACACGCTCGACCTGTCCACCGGGCTGTCGCGCAACGACCTGCGACGGGCGGCCCTGGTCGTCTGCGGCTACAGCACCGACGTCGACGACGCGCGGGACCTGCTCGAGGCGCTCGGGCTCGAGCAGAGCCTGCGCGACGAGGTCGTCACCAGCTAGACCGCGCGGCCGCGGATCACGACGTCGCGCAGCACCACCTGGGTGGCGGCCGTGACCGCGTCGACCGGCGCCTCGAAGGCCGCGACGTCGTCGGTGAACGGGGGGCGGAGCGTCTTGCTGCTCCGGCACACCGTCTCAGGCCTGCTCGACGGCGGTGCGCACCCGGTCGAGCAGCGCGTGCAGGTCCGGCTCCTGGGCGGACGGGTCGGCCTGGCCGGCGGCGTAGGCCTCGGCGGCGAAGGCGAAGGCCAGCCCCGTGAACGCGGAGTAGTGCCGGGCCACCGCGGTCAGCATCAGCTGCAGCGCCGGCGTGGACTCCTCGCGCACGGCGCCGATCTCGCCGACGACCTGCTCGACGAGGTCCTGCAGCGCTGTGCTGGACAGCTCCTTGTGCCCGTCGCCCTGCGGGTCGTAGACGGTCGCCGTCAGCAGCGCGAGCGCGGCCCGGCGGGCCTGCGCGTCGCGGGCCGGGTCCGGCAGGAGGTCGATCGCGATGTCGGTCATGCGCCTCAGGCTAGGTCGAGACCGGTCTCACCAGACGCGGGCGCTGAGCCACACCATGAGCGCAGCGAACAACCCCAGCGCGAGCATCGCGACGCTCATCCAGCGGCAGAGGAGCTGCTCCTCGCGCGTCACCCAGGCACCGGTCCTGCGGACCGCCGGCGGGGCGAGGGCGTCGTGCGCGGCCCGGCGTGGCACGGGTACGGACACCGGTGCGAGCACGGCGGTCGGCTGCTCCTGCTGGACGGTCACGACGTCTCCTGTCGATCGGGTGTGCCCTCAGGATCCGCTCCGGGACAGCTCCTGGACAGGGCCATTGGTCCCGCGTGCAGGGCCTTCGGCACCTCCGCCCACGTCTGCTCGGCACGGGCCACGCGCCCTCCCCATCACGCGAGGGCCAGGTGAGCGTGTCGCCCCCGGGGACCTCGCCGACCGAACGGCTCCCCTACGTCGGTGTTGCGGTTCGCGGACCGTGACAGCCCCCGCCTTGCTTGATCTGGTCCGCGCCGTGATCGTTGTCGCGTGAGCCTCACCGCGTCCCCCCGACCGCCTGTCGTCGACCGGGCTGACGCGCCGGCCCGCGGCGGCAGGGCCACGGCCGCGGGCCTGCTGTCCGGGGCTGGCGCGCTGGTGGTCGGCGAGGCGGTCGGCCGGCTGGTGCCGGGGGCAGCGAGTCCGGTCGTCGCCGTCGGCAACGCGGTCGTGGCGCTGGCCCCGCCGAGCGCTCGGGACACCGGCATCGCCGTCTTCGGCACCCTCGACAAACCGCTGCTGGTCGCCGGGATCCTCATCGTGGTGCTCGCGCTGGCCGCGACGGCGGGCCGCCTGCACACCCGCGCCCCCGCCGCGGCGGGGGCGCTGGTCCTCACCCTGGCCGTGGCTGCGGGAGCCGCGGTCGTCCGGGACGCGACGACGACCGCGGCGGGCGGGGCGGTGGTCGCGGTGGCCGTCTTCGCGACGGGAGTCCTGCTGCTGCGCTTCCTCCTAACTGCCGAGGCCGGCGCGACGGACGGCGCGGCCCGGCGGGCGTTCCTGCGGCGCGGCCTCGGCCTCGGCGTGCTCCTGGTCGCCGGAGGCTCCGTCGTGAGGCTGCTCGACATGCGGGGGCAGGTCGCCGCCGCCCGCTCGGCCCTGCGCCTGACGCCGGTAGCCCGACGCGCGCCGGGCGACCTCGCGGCGGCCGCCTTCGACGTCCCGGGCCTGACCCCGGTCGTCACGAGCAACGCCCGCTTCTACCGCATCGACACGGCCCTGGTCGTCCCGCAGGTGGACCCGACGACGTGGGCGCTGCGCGTGGACGGCATGGTCGACCGGCCGCTGCGGCTGACCCTCGAGGACCTGCTGGCGCTGCCGCAGACCGAGGCGGACATCACCCTCCAGTGCGTCAGCAACGAGGTCGGCGGCGACCTCGTCGGTCTGGCCCGGTGGCAGGGCGTCCGGCTGCGCGACCTGCTGGAGATGGCCGGCGCCCGCCCGGGGGCCGATCAGGTCGTCGGCGTCTCCGTCGACGGCTGGACGGCCGGCTTCCCCACGCAGTACGCCACCGACGACCGGCTCGCCCTGGTCGCCCTCGGCATGAACGGCGAGCTCCTGCCGATCGAGCACGGCTTCCCCGCGCGGCTCGTCGTCCCGGGGCTCTACGGCTACGTCTCGGCCACGAAGTGGCTGAAGAGCGTGACCCTCACGACGTGGGACGGCTTCGACGGCTTCTGGGTCCCGCGCGGCTGGTCCAAGCTCGGCCCGATCAAGGTCGCGTCCAGGATCGACGTCCCCGCCGACACGTCCGTCGTCCGCGCCGGCCCGGTCACCGTCGCCGGGATGGCCTGGGCGCCGGGGCGTCTGCGGGGGGTGACGGCGGTGCACATCCGGGTCGACAGGACCGGTCCCTGGCTCGAGGCGGAGCTCGCCGGAGCGCTCAGCGAGGACGCCTGGCGGCAGTGGCGCCTGGTCTGGGACGCCGCGCCGGGTGAGCACCTGCTGGAGGTACGGGCGACCGACCGCACCGGCGAGGTCCAGGACGAGCGGCGCGCCCCGCCGCGACCGGACGGGGCCACCGGCTTCCACGCGGTCCGCGTCCTGGCCCGCTGACCGGCCGCCGGGGGGAGCAGCGCCGTCAGGCGCCCTCCTCCACGTCCAGCTGCAGCGCGGCGGAGTTCATGCAGTACCTGTCGCCCGTGGGGGCCGGGCCGTCGCGGAAGACGTGCCCGAGGTGGGAGGCGCAGGACCGGCACCGGACCTCGGTGCGGACGCCCAGCAGCCCCACGTCACGGACGCGCGCGACGGCGTCCGGGTCGGTCGGCGCCCAGAAGCTCGGCCAGCCCGTGCCCGAGTCGTACTTGGTCTGCGAGCTGAACAGCGGCTCGCCGCACGCCGCGCAGCAGTAGGTCCCGGTCGGCGCGTCGCCGGCGTACCGGCCGGTGCCTGCGCGCTCGGTCGCGCCCTGGCGCAGGACCGCGTACTGCTCCGGGTCCAGCACGGCCCGCCACTCCTGCTCGGACCTGACGACCTTCTCGCCTGTCCGGGCGGCACGGCGACGCTTCATGGGAGATCTCCTGCGGCAGGGGCGGCGGGGGCAGGTCGTGCCGGCTGGTTCATCTTGCGCAGGTTTGGAGGAGCATGCTGGGAGTTCGGAGCAGTTGCGGTGCAGGGACCGGTTCCACCGCTACGATCCCACCTCGGCGGGCACCGTTGGGGGGCTAGTGGACGTCCAAACGGACCTCTCGGAATTCTCGCTGGCGTCGATGCTGCGTCTGGTGCCCCCGCTGCGTGAGCTGAGTGCGTCCTGCACCAGCGTCTCGCAGTTCGCGCAGCGCGTCTGCGAGTTCCTGACAGGCGCCTTCATCGACGACACCGGGTCACCCCAGGCGGCATTGGTGCGGATGTACGGCACCTCCACGTTCGGGGCTCTGCCCGTCGCCGAACAGCAGTTCGTCGCGCGCACCGCAACGGAGGTCGATCCGGGCACCACGTGCCTGGTTCTGCTCGGCACGGCAGGCGCGCAGCCCGCCTGGCGGGACCGGACCATGTCCGAGGGCCATCGCGTCATCCCGCTGCTCGACGCCGCGCACGTCGATCGGCTGCCGATGATCTCTGCGCTGCTGACGCAACTCGGCATCGACATCCAGGCACTCGTCTCCGCCCGGGCGGACATCGTGCTGCCCACGCAGGACGACCACTACCGCATCTTCTACGTCCCAGACGCGGTCGGCAGCCCGGTGATACCTGCGCAGGGCTTCGTGGCAGAACACGGCATCGCCTCAGCCATCGGCTTCGGTGGGGCTCTGCCCGGCGGACAGATGTACGCGGTGGTGCTGTTCAGCAAGGTCCCCGTCTCGCTGGCCGCAGCCTCCTTGTTCGGAACAGTGGCGTTGTCGACCAGCCTGGCTGCCGTGGAGATGTTGGAGCTGCCACTGCTCGAGGACAGGACAGGCGCAAGGGGCGACGGACGCGGTCGCCGCGTCGTTCCTGAACAGGATCGCGACAGAGCCCGCCAGGAGCTGATGCAGGCGTTGCTGCGGACTCATGAACAGGTCGCGCTCATCGAGGCCGAGCGGGCCGCGGCTGCGCTCACCCGGGCCATGTACGACGCGGGCCGTGCCGCCGCCATTGCGGCTGTGGCACTTCGGCTCGGCACGGTCAGCTCCGTCGCAGACGTCACCGAGCTCCTGGTGCGGGACGGCCTGCCCGTGCTCGGTGCGTCCGGGGCCTCGCTGGCCCTGACAGACCTGGATGGTCGCAACGCCCGGCTGTACATGTCGAGCACCTTCGACGACCAGGTGCGCAGGAAGTACGTGAACCTCCCCCTCGACGACGCACTCCCGACGACGCTGACGGCCCGTACGGGCGAAGCCGTGTACATCACCGACCGCGCGGACGGCACGGGGCGCTTTCCCGCACTCGTCGCGGTGTACGAGGACACGGGCATCGAGGCCATCGCCGCCTTGCCGCTGCGGGTGGACGAGCGCTTGATCGGCTGCGTCACCTTCACGTGGGCTGACGCGACGGTGTTCGAACCTGCGGCCGCCGAGCTGATGCACGCACTGGCCGCGCAGGCTGCCCAGGCGGTCGACCGGGTTCGCCTGCTCGACGCGGAGCGGGACCGGAGCGCGACGCTGCAGCGCAGCTTCCTGACCCGACCCGGCCGTCCGACCGACATCGAGATCGAGGTGCGCTACCAGCCCGCCGCCAAGCACGCCCAGATCGGCGGAGACTGGTACGACGCCTTCGTCGGGCCCGACGGGGCGACGGTGATCGCTGTCGGTGACGTCATCGGTCACGACATGCTCGCTGCCGCCGTGATGGGACAGGTCCGCAACCTGCTGCGGGGCATCGTCTTCAGCCGCCCGGGCTCACCGGCGGACACTCTGCGCCACCTCGAGGCGGCCATGTCCGGCCTCGAGCTCGAGAGCTCGGCGACGCTGTTCCTCGCTCGCCTCGAGCCTGCGGATGCGGACGCCGCGGGCCACCGCAGGATCGAGTGGTGCAACGCCGGGCATCCCCCGGCCCTCCTGGTCGACGGCCCGACCGGGCCTGTGCAGATCCTCCACCACGAACCCGACCTGATGATCGGCGTCCAGCCCGACGCGCAACGCACCGTGCACCGCCGGATGCTCGCACCGGGGAGCCTCCTGCTGCTGTACACCGACGGTCTCGTCGAGCGCCGCGGTGAAGACCTCCAGGACGGGATCGAGAGGCTCGCGCACGAACTGGAGCGGACGCAGCACGCCTCCCTCGACAGCGTCGCTGACGGCGTCTTGGCCCTCGCTTCGAGGCCGCTGGAGGACGACGCCGCAGTGCTCGCCTTGCGACTGCCACCGAGCGGGGCGCCGCCGGCACCGTGACGGACGGGCACCGCGCCCGGCGCGCGCCGGCTGCTGGTCCAGCGGCGGCTCTGGAAGGCGAGGATGTCGCAAGATCCAGGCCAAGCGCGGACTGGCCCGCAGGGCGAGGTCGAACAACCGCCGGGGCGTCGGCGCGGAGGTCCGCTGGTACCGGTCTTGCTACTGCACTGGCAGGTGGCTCGAGAGAAGCCGGGCACAGAGTCGCAGCGTGGCGAGATGCTGCGCGCCGACAGGAACGCTGCCGCTGTGCGCCCCGCACAGGGTTCCGTACAGCCGGCCAGTCGGCCCGGGCAGCGGGACGGTGACATAGCTCCGGATCCCCGCGGCCGCCGCGGCTGGGTGGCCGGGGAAGTCAGCGGGGACGTCGGAGCTGAACGGCGGGCCGGTCGTGAGCGCTGTTCGACACAGGGTCTCCGGCCAGGGCACGAGATCCCCTTCTCGGAGAGCGAGGCCACCCCGGGCGTGCAACGTCATGACCTCCTGGCAACCTGTCTGCCAGTCGATCCGCGTGATGTAGGTCGACTCCATGCCGACCAGGGTGGTCAGCTCCGCGAGCAGATCGCGGACGAACCGCTGGTCGATCGTCGGGTCCTGAACCTTCCGTGGATCGAACTCCCGGCGGATCACGGACGTTGCCACGGGCGCGCCTGCCGTCGACGATGCTTCGCCCGAGTCGGCCTCGGCTGCCATGAGGCGGGCCAGCACGTCGGAGGCTGGGCCCGGTCGACCGGTGAAGTACCCCTGGACGCTGGTACAGCCGGCTGCGGCCAGGCACTGCAGCTGAGCCGCTGTTTCCACTCCCTCCGCAACAACGGTCAGACCCAGGCCGGCACTCAGCGCGACCGTTGCGTGGACCAGCGGCACGGCGTCGGTGGCGGAGGTGATGACGGCGACGAAGCTGCGATCGAGCTTCACGGTGCTGAACGGCAGCTCGGCGAGTCGCCCCAGAGAGGAGTATCCCGTGCCGAAGTCGTCGAGGGCGAACCGCACACCGGCCCGGCTGAGCGCCCAGACGGTGTCCAGCAAGCCGGCTTGAGACTGCGCAAGACCGGTTTCCGTGATCTCGACGACAAGTCGCTCTGCTGGCAGGCCGGCCTGCTGCAGACACTCCTGCACGTGACCGCTGAACGCCGGGTTCTCCAAGGTGGAGCACGCGACGTTCACGGCCACGGTCACGGACGCGGCGTCAGAGCGGCGGGCGGCCCAGGAGGCGACCTCGGTGGTGGCTGTGCTCAGCACCCAGGCGGTGAGATCGTCGATGAGGCCGGTGCGCTCAGCCAGGGCGATGAACTCCGTCGGGGGGATCGCACCGAGCAGGGGGTGGTCCCACCGGCACAAGGCCTCCACGCCGCTGATCCGGCAGCTCGCGACGTTCACGACGGGCTGGTAGGCCAGGTGAAGCCCACCCAGCCGCACGGCTTCGCGCAGGTCGTTCTCCAGCATCAGCTCGCGGCGCGACGCGGCGAGCATGGTGGGTTCGAACATGCGCATGCCGTGCTTGCCGCCAGCCTTCACGGCGTACATCGCCAGGTCGGCCTCGCGCAGCATCGCCCCCAGGGCCCGTTCCGGTCCAGCCGCCGTCGCGGCCCCCACGCTGGCGGAGACCTGAACGGTGGCACCCGCCGTCTTGATCAGAGGCTGCAACGACAGCAGAGCCCGCTGGGCCAGGGCCGGCGCCGTCGACGGCCCATCGGCGGCGGCAAGGATGGCGAACTCGTCCCCGCCGAGTCTGACGACGAGGTCCTCAGGCCGGCACGCGGCTCTGAGTCGCGAGCCGACCTCGATGAGGACCTCGTCCCCGACCGAGTGCCCCAGGCTGTCGTTGATGCGCTTGAAGTCGTCCAGATCGATCAGGAGGAGCACGCAGCCGGCAGGTCGGCTCTCTGCGGCCAGGCGCAGGCGCTCCCGGTTCCCCAACCCTGTCAGGCGATCGGACAGGGCTTGCCGCTGCAGCTTGCCGGCCACCGCGACCTCGCCAGTGACGTCCTGCGCGTGCACCAGGATCTGCATCGGAGCCCCCGACGCGTCGCGCAGCAAGGAGGCGGTGCGACGTAGCCACAGCGGACTGCCATCTGCCTTGACGTACCGCTTGACCGCCTCCGTCCTCGCGAATGCGTCCTCCACGAGAACGCACAACTCATCCGCCGACTCCGACTCCCCGGCGGGGGCGAGGTCGGTGAACGCGCGACCGCGGAGCTGCTCCTCGGAGAAGCCGAGCATCGTCTCCAGCTGGATGTTGACGCGGACGAACCGTCCCTGCAGGTCGATCATGGCCATACCGACAGGCGCCGCCTCGAAGGACATCCGCCACACCTCGTCGCGTGCCTGCTGCTCCTGCTCGGCCAGAACGCGCCCAGTCACGTCGCGCAGCAAGGCGTAGCAGCCCTCGGCTGAAGGCATCATGCCGAGGGTCAGCTCCACGTGCAGTCGCTTCCCGTCGCGCCGGACGGCCTGGACCTGCACCGCCTTGCGTAGCCGCAGCTGGCCGGTCGTCGCCGCGTGGGCAAGGCCAGCAGCGTGGGCGAAGTGCGCGTCCGCCGGAACGATGAGCTCCGTGAGGGAGGTACCGAGCGCCTCGTCGGCGGACCAGCCGAACATGACGGCTGCCGAGACGTTCCACCCGGTGATCGTGCCGGTCGGGGAGACGGCCACGAAGGCGTCCGGCAAGGCGTCGACGACCTGCCAACCGTCGGACACAGCAGGTGCGCACTCCTGCCGCGTCATGGCCCCCCTGCCGGTGACTGCATGCATTCCCCGATCCCCGCGGCGCAGAGTAGACCCAAAGCGATCAAATCGTCACTATCTGTTCGCCGAACGGTTCTGGGAGACACGACCCGCGCGAGGGCGGAGCACCGTCCCGCTGCTCGAGGAGCACTCGGCCTGAGGCGTGCTGCCCTCCGTCGTCTCGTGCGGGGCCGTGCCACGCCGCATCGCGAGAATTGGGGCGCGCGGGGGGCAGGCGGGCCCCGGAGGCGACGCGGCCCCGGCGGACGCGACGAGGCCCCCAACCCGTTGCTGCAGGTCAGAGGCCTCGTCTCGCGGGTGGAGCTGAGGGGACTCGAACCCCTGACCCCCACACTGCCAGCGTGATCAAGCCTTGTCCGGGCTCATCCGCAGAAGCCCATAACCGCAGGTCAGGCGGCATGTGGGAACTCCGGCGGACGATGACGAACGGCGCTGGACGGCTGCAGCTGGCCACCAAGCTGGCACCATGCACGGCCCCCGGCAAAGCACTCCGCGTGCGAGGAGACGGCGACGGCGGCGGGCTCGAGTGGCGCCGGCAGCGTTCCCCTCTCTGACGACCTGCGTCGCCTCAAAGTCAGGCGTCCGGGCAGCCGGCGTCACTTCAGAGGTCGCTTGGTCAGGGCCGGCGTCGGTACTGCTGTTCGCGGTCCGCCTGCGGCTGCGGGTGCTCGTGGGGCTGGGGTGCCAGCTCAGCTGCGGGTGTTCCTTGACGCAGTGCGTCGTGGAGCGGGGTCGGGAAGGCTGCGGCGGCCAGATGGGCGGCCGAGGTGCAGTCCTGCTGGTGGACCTCGGCGTGGACGCGGCGGCCGTCGTGGTCCTGCTCGTGGTCGCGTGGCCAGGTCTGCATCCTGTGCCGGATCTGACCGACGTCGTCGTCGGTCAGGCCGTAGTCCACGAACGGCGCGTCCGGCAGGCGATCGAGCAGCCGCATGCAGAGGGCGACGTCGAGGACACGCAGGCCGGGGTCGCGGTGGAACGCCAGGCGCAGCAGGTCGCCGCGCTCATAACGGTGCAGCGCGGCAGCCACGTCGATGTAGTCGCGCGGCAGGCCGCGGCCGATCATGGCGGTGACCTTGCTGGCGACGGCGTCCTCGATGTGCAGCACCGGCCCGACCTGCATCCGCACCGGCGGATGCTGCCGCCAGTCGCGGGCCAGGTCGATGTCGACGACGGACTCGCCCCGGTGGACCTGCAGGCGCATGAACTCCCCGCTGTGCTGCTCGGCGGGCTCGAGCACCTGGACCTGGCAGCCTGCGTCGGTCAGCGCCGTCAGCAAGGCCGCACCGGCCTGGCCCGGGCCGCCCTCGGCCGGGGTGAACAGGTCCAGGTCCTGCGTCGGACGGCTGATCACACCGTGGACCACCAGCGCGCCGGCACCGGCCAGCGCGAACCCGTGCTGGCCGATCGCGCGCAGCGCGACCGCGGCGATCTCGGCCTGGAAGTGGTCAAGACCGGGCGGTGGCAGCTCGCTACTCACCGCGAGGCGTGCGGACGGGCGGCGGCGTGCGTCAGCTGGGGATGGCGGCGCTCCCAGGCCAGGCGCACGAACGGCGGCAGGTACAGCTGCGGCCACAGGGCCAGCAGCACGTCCTTGTCCAGCCAGTCGGTGACGTCAGCGTGGCTGCCGGCTTCCATCAACACGGTTCGGTAGGCCAGCTCGCGCCACTGCTCGTCGGCGAAGTCGTACACGTGGCGCGCGGAGGCGTCCAGGTGGTGGGGAAGCCGGTAGCGGCCCGACAGCGGCCCACGCAGCTCGTCAAGGTCTTCAGCCACGACGACGGTGCGCAGCGCGCGGCCCAGCGACCGCGGCGGGCTCTGCGCTGTCATGACCCCATGATGCCCCGTTGACGGTGCGGCTGGCCGTCTTCACCGACCGCGGGCAAGGGTTCGCCTGGCACGTGGGCAAGACGAGGACCGCCGCTACGTCCTCGCGGGCAAGAGCGCCAGCGGCCAGCGGGCAAGACTGGCAGCCCGGCAGGCGTCGCTATGCGCAAGGATCGGGAAGAGGCGGCTGGCATCCGCCGCCTCTACTGATAAGGCCCCGAGCCTGCCGGGGCAGGCCGTGACATCGGGTCACCTGACCGCCCAGAACGGCGCTTCTGGCCGGTCGCCCTACACGGGACACTTCCTCAAGCGATCTTCGGCATGGCGAGTATTGCTAGCTGCTCGGCGACGGACGTCTCAGGGTCCGGCCGGGGGCGGGGGGCGCGCTCTTGATGCTGTTGGCGAGGCCGTCGAGTAGGGGCTGCAGGACAATTTGGTTGAGCAGTTCGGCGAGGGTGACGGCGAGCGACGCGAGGAGCTGGCCGGCGGCCGTCGCTGCCTACGCGAGCAGGCCGGGCGCGAGGAGCGCGACGACGGCAAGGGCCCCGACGGCCAAGAGCTTGGCGCGTGCCGCCGCCGTGCCGTCGTCAGGCTGCGCGGGTGGTCATGCGCCAGCCCGGCGGTGGTGAGCAGGTTGCCCATCGTGAACGAGCCCGGGGGTGGGGTCGAGGGTGGGGGTCCAGTCGGGCTGGGCGCGCAGGAAGCTCGAGCGGTCATGTTGAGCGATGCTCACAAGGGTCTCGGCGACGATGCGTCCACCGACGCTGCCCAGGGACGGCCTAATCCCGGATGTCAGCTGACGTTGAAGTCCAAACCGATCATGGGCGCGCCAGGGACGTTGTCGGGGATGAGCACCTGGCTTGGGATGCTCCGAGCCCTGCCATCATTCTCGGTCCGCGTCACCTGGTAGCGGCAGACGTAGACGCGGCTGTCCGGCGGCGCGTCTACTAGCCAGCTTTCGATGGGGGCGCCTGTCCGCTGCTGCCGGCGCTCTTGTGCGTCAAGAAGCTGCGCCGTCGTCCGTACGCTGCACCCGTGGCGGACATCCACGCGTGCGTGGTTACTCATCTCGGCGTCGGCCTGTTCGTTGATCGCCGGGGGGATATTCCCCGATTGCGTGGTGCCCGATCCTGGCGGAATGACCCGGTCGACTTCTTCGGTGCCACAGCTCGTGAGGGTCAAGACAACGCCGGCTAGAGGGAGGAGCAGCCGACGTGCGGTGGTCGTCAGCATGTGTTCTGCCTCGTCTCGCATCCATAATGGTTGGATCCTGAAACCGCTTCGTACCAGGTGACGCCAGCGTCGTAGTGGGTCGAGTCCGCTGTCGCAAGAACGTATGCCGAGTCGCTGTCGTTGATGCTGTACGACAGCGAATCGTATTGGTGCCGACCGACGAACAAGTTCGAGTTGGGCTCGTTCGTTTCGAGTCCGTCCTGCACGTACGTCGCGTGCGTGTGACTGGCGTAGATTAGAGAGCTGACTCGGGTCCCGTCGTAGAACCAGGAAACTCTCTCGGCGCCGTCGGCTGAATTGTGGAAGATTTCGTAGGTGTGGGTGTTGGTGTCGGTGAAGTTCGTGTAGTAGCGAATAGAACCCGCGCTGTCGTAGTAGTACTCGTAGCGAACCCTTCGCGAATAGACCCCATTGCTTCCGCAGATGTACTCGGCGCTCATCTCCATCCACCGACCGTTCACCAGCGGCGTGCCGTTTTGGATGATCCACCACAAGTTCTGCAAAGCCTGGCGGTTCCCGCCGGTGACGCTTGAGGTGCCGCACACAATGCGCACAGTGGCACCAGTCCCGGCGCCGCTCAACGACAGGTGCCGGATGACATGGCGCGTCCGCGCGTAGGTCCCTGTGGTCGTCTCATACTTGACGCTGTAGCTCCGGGTGCTGTCCGCTTCGGCCGGAGCTACCAGGACTGTGAGGGCAATCGCGGCGAACGCCACCCCCACGCCGGTACGGGTCAACGTCTTCATTCGTCCCCCTCGATATTCGGGTGCTGCAACATTTACTGCTGCGGCAACCACGGCAGGGCTTGCGCCGATCCGCCACTCAGAGGCCTTAATAGCGCCGTCCACTGCCTTCGAATGACAGCACATTGACATGGTGCGTGTCTACGCTCAAGGACCCTTCAGCCTCATGCAGTTTCCGCATCAAGAGCGTGGCTGCACGCGCTTGTGGGTCATCGACCGCGTGCGACGGTCACGCGGCCGCTTCGGGGACCCGGGCAGCTCAGCGCAGTTCCGCTGTCCGCGGGCTGGGCTCGGACCAGAGCGGTCACCAAGCGCATCGTGGTGGACTCACAAGCAGGTATTGCCGCGATGCTTCCGGCCGCGACCTCGGAAAACTCCAGAGCTGACTGCCGAGCGGCCAACGCGCCGCGGCCACGACACGGGCCTAACTGCTGCCGGCCGTAAGACCGGCTGTTGGGGCCGGAGGGGCGCACCCGCGCGGCATCGACTCTTGCAGCAGACATCTGTTGCCTCAGCCGACGGCCATCCCGGCGAGGTAGGCGGCGACGCTGTGGGCGGCGTGCCGGTCGAGGTTGGCGCGGGCCATGTCGTACCGCATGGTGGTGCGGGCGTCGGCGTGCCGCATGGCGTACTGCATGTCCCGCAACGGGACGCCGCTGATCAGCCCGGCGGTGCAGAACGTCCGGCGCAGCGCGTGCGGGCTCGCCGGGCTGCTCACACCGGACGCCCGGACGACGCGGGCGAGGAGCCGGGCGGCGGCGCCCCTACTCATCTGCCCGCCGGTGCGTGAGAGCAGGACCGGACCGACGGTCCGGCCGTCGGTGGCGGCGTTGACCGCCCGCAGGACCGGGATCGGCAGCGGGATCTCCGCGGGCTTGCTGCCCTTGCCGACCACGCGGAGCAGCACGTACCCGCCGGAGTACCGCAGGTCCGTGATCTGGGCGGCGCACGCCTCGCTGACCCGCAGGCCGAGCATCCCGAGCAGCGCCACCAGCGCGTGCGCGGTGTCGCTCTCCCGCCGAGCGGCGGTAAGAACGGCGGCGAACTCCAGCGGGTGGAGCACCGTCCGTCGCTGCCCTTCCCACGGCACCCGCGGCCGCCCGACCGCCAGCGTCGGGTTCGCCGAGACCAGCTCGTCCAGGACGGCGTACTTGAACAGCCCGGCCAGCGTCGACAGCCGCCGGCTCACCGTCGCTGGCGCCAGACCGCGGCGCTCCAGATCCCGCAGATACAGCTCGATGTGCGGCCTCCGCGCCGACAGCGGCGGCAGGTCCCGCTCCAAGCACCACGCCCAGAAGCACCGCAGGTCCCGCCGGTACGCGCTCAGCGTCGGCTCCCGGTACCGCGCCAAGAACCCCGCCACCGCGGACGGCGCCAGGTCCTCGACAGGTTGCAGATCAGTCGTCATCTCGTTCCCCTCCATCGCCATGAGGGGGGACCGCAGGCTCCGACCGCCTGAGCGTCCTGTCAACGGCGAAGCTGGATGCGCCTGGGCCAGCGAGTCGACGGACGTTCAGGCTGCGCCGCGCCCCCGGCAGGCCGCACGATGTGCGACATGAGAAGCGATAGGGCACGGACGATCCGCTGCACCGCGCTCAGTTGCGGGGCCTTCGCCGTGCTGCCTGCCGAGCCTTGGGAGCAGCAGGCCCCGCAGGTCGCTGGGTGGTACGAGGACCACCGGCGCGGCGAGCACCCGGAGCTCCCGGACCTCGTCGAGGACCTGGAGCCGAACCCGATGCTCGACTGAAGGCATACCGCAGCCTGAGCCGCGCTCGCCAAGAGCGAGCGCCTCTGGACGGGCCAGCTCGGCCAGCGCCTGGGGCGCCATGCGATCTTTGCATCGCTGATGGCGCTCGCCGAAAGTCCCCAGGGTTGCTCAGCGAAATTCCCCACCCTGGGCGGTGGTGAGGTTAGCTGTTGAGGGCCTCCTGGGGTGGGAGGAGGTCGGTGATCGCGACGGGTTCGTCGCAGTGCGGGCAGAGCCCGCCGAGACCGACGCGGACGCAGGGCTGGTTGCAGTCGGGGCACCACTGCTGGCCGTGGAAGCGGCTGTCGCAGGACGGGCAGGAGTAGACGGTGACGTCCCGCCGTCGTGCGGGCGGTGGGGCTGGCGGCGCGCTCGTTGTTGCTGCTCGCTGCCGTGCCCAGGCGGTCTTGCGGCAGTTGTCGGAGCAGTACCTCTGCCGGCGGACGCGGATGAAGGTGGTCCAGCAGACCGGGCAGCGCAGCTGCCCGCGTTCCATGGCCGTCGTCGCTGCCGTCGTCGTCGTGGCCGGCGGTGATGTCGTCGCGATGTCGTCGTGCGGCGGGCTTTCAGCCACGGCGGGCCGTGCCGCGGTTGGCCTTGTTCGCGCGGCGCAGGTTGTCGGTGCGGGCTTGGTGGTCGCGTAGTCGGTAGGACTCGCCGGTGATGTCGAGTACGACGCTGCGGTGCAGGAGCCGGTCGAGCAGGGCGGCGGCGACGGTCGCGTCACCGAGGATGTCTCCCCAGCTGGTGATCGGCCGGTTGGTGGTGACGATGGTGGAGGTCTTGCCGTAGCGCTGGGCGATGACCTGGAACAGCGCGGAGGCGCCTTCGGCGGGCAGCGGGAGGTAGCCCAGCTCGTCGATGACCAGCAGCGTGGGGCCGGCGAAGAAACGCATGGTGGTGGCCCAGCGTCCTTCGATCGCGGCTCGGTGGCAGCGGGCGGTGAGGTCCGCGGCGGTGGTGACGTAGGTGCGGTAGCCGACCTCGGCGGCTTGGCGGGCGAGCCCGACCGCGAGGTGGGTCTTGCCGACCCCGGGCGGGCCGATCATGAGTACGTTCGTCGCGGTCTCGAGATACCGGCAGGACGCGAGGTCAGCGATCAGGTGCGGGTCGACGCCGGGTTGGGCGTCGAAGTCGAACTCGGCGAGCGTCGCCGGGGAGGGCAGGCAG
>JBKJQQ010000207.1:0-5564 GCA_046593875.1 Mycobacteriales bacterium
GCCCGGGTCGGTCTTCGGGCCGAGGAAGAACTGGTCGCCCTCGGTCCCGCCCTCGGCCACGCCCACCGTGTAGGCGCGCCCGCCGGTGGCCCAGGCCTGCCCGAACGTGTAGCGGACGCCGCCGTCGGTGTCGCCGGTGAACAGCGGCCGGTAGCGCACGGTGCCGTCCTGCGGCTCGGCGGCCAGGCCGGGCAGCGCCGCCGCGAACTGCGCCAGCACGCTGGCGTCGAGGTCGACCGGCAGCTCGGTGCCGCGGGTCGGCCAGTCGAGCAGGTTCGCGGGCTCGGCAGCGGTCTGCTCGGCGTCCGGGGCGGGGGCTGTGACGACCCCGTCGGGGAGCGTGACGCGGTAGGTGTCGGTGGCGGTGTCGCCAGACAGCGCGACCACGGCGACGCCGCGGGCCAGCTCGCCCATCGCGCTGTACTCGCTGGCGTCATCCGGTCCGTAGTCGATGCTGACGGCCTCGGGCGAGGTCACGACCAGCAGGCGTGGTGACTCGTCGCCCGGCAGCGCCGCGGCCAGCACCTGCTGACCGTCGGTGAGCGCCTCGTCCCACACGATCTCCAGGCCCGACCCGGCCATCGTCGCCACGCCCCAGCGGGGGGCGTCGTCGACCTCCGCGACGAAAACGACCTCGAGCTGGCCGGACGGCTCGTACACCTGCGCGAACAGCGGGGTCACGGTCACCAGGCGGTTCGGGTGCTTGAGGGCGTACTCGCGCAACACCGCCGCGCGCGTGCCCTCGTCGACCGCCTTGCCGCGGAAGGCCCAGGGACGGTCCGGATCCAGGGCGTACGACACCTGCTCGACGGCTTCCGGCGTCGCCGCCACCTGCGGGGGGCGCGGCGCGGTGGTGGTCGACTGCAGGGCTGGTACGACCGCGGCCACCAGGGCGACCGCGAGCACGGAGCCGGCGACAGCTGCTCCGACGCGGCCGCGCTGGAGGCGGCGGGCGCGCCGCTCGATGCCGGCCAGCGGGTCGGGGGAGGGGGCGAGCGCGGTGGCGCGGCCCCGCAGGGCGGCGCGCAGCTCGTCGTCGAGGGGACTCATGCGTTCACTCCGGTCGGGAGGGTCGCGCGGGGGTCGTCGCGCAGGCCTG
This sequence comes from Mycobacteriales bacterium, assembly GCA_046593875.1. Classification (GTDB taxonomy): domain Bacteria; phylum Actinomycetota; class Actinomycetes; order Mycobacteriales; family SCTD01; genus SCTD01. The sequence continues at coordinate 1,100 of JBKJQQ010000207.1, forward strand.
AGGTGTCGCGCAGCTTGACCAGCGCGCGGGAGGTGGTGCTCTTCACGGTGCCGACGGAGACGCCCATGACCTGGGCGGTCTCGGCCTCGGACAGGTCCTCGTAGTAGCGCAGGACCACCATCGCCCGCTGCCGCGTCGGCAGCGTCGACAGCGCGGTCCAGAGCGCGTCGTGCAGGTCGAGGTCGGCCGTCACGTCGCGCCCGGCCCGGCCCTCGGGCAGCTGCTCGGTGGGGTACTCGTCCACCTTGCGCCGGCGCCACCAGGAGGTCTGGGTGTTCACCATCACGCGGCGGACGTAGCCGTCGACGGCCTCCCGCTCGCGGATGCGGCCCCAGGCCAGGTAGGTCTTGGCCAGGGCTGTCTGCAGCAGGTCCTCGGCATCCGCGCGGCTGCCGGTGAGCAGGTACGCCGTCCGCAGCAGGGCCGGCGAGCGCGCAGCGACGTAGGACCGGAAGTCCTCCCGCGCCTGGCTGTCCACGTGTCCCCCCTCAGTCGGTGTCAGCGGGGAAGACGCCGGCAGCCCCGCGTAGGTTGCCTCCCTAGACTGGCGCGATGGAGCGGTTCCTCGTCGCGGGTGGCGCGCGACTCGCGGGCGAGGTCTCCGTGAGCGGTGCCAAGAACAGCGTGCTCAAGCTGATGGCGGCCGCGCTCCTGGCCGAGGGTCGTACGACGCTGACCGCGGTGCCGGACATCCTCGACGTCACGATCATGGCCGAGGTGCTGCGGCGGCTCGGCTGCACCGTCGAGCGCGCGGACGGCGCGGTCACCATCGACGTGCCGGCCATGCCCCTGCACGAGGCCGACTACGAGCTGGTCCGCCGGATCCGCGCGTCGATCGCCGTGCTCGGCCCGCTCGTCGCTCGCTGCGGCGAGGCGAAGGTGGCGCTGCCGGGCGGCGACGCGATCGGCTCGCGCGGGCTCGACATGCACGTCGCCGGACTGGTCAAGCTGGGCGCGACGGTGGAGAGCGAGCACGGCTACCTCATCGCCCGCGCCTCGCGCCTGACCGGCGCCTCGGTGTGGCTGGACTTCCCGAGCGTCGGCGCGACCGAGAACCTGCTGATGGCCTCCGCGCTGGCCAAGGGCACGACCGTCATCGACAACGCCGCCCGCGAGCCCGAGATCGTCGACCTCTGCGTGATGCTCCAGCAGATGGGCGCCCGCATCGGCGGGGTCGGCACCAGCACGCTCGAGGTCGAAGGCGTCGAGTCGCTGTCGCCGGTCGAGCACGAGACGGTCCCGGACCGGATCGTCGCCGGCACCTGGGCGGTCGCGGCGACGATGACCCGCGGCGACGTCTTCATCCGCGGCGGTCGGGCCGAGCACCTCGAGATGCCGCTCGACAAGCTCGTGCAGGCCGGCGCCGTCGTCGAGCCGGGCGTCGACGGCTTCCGGGTGCGGATGGACGAGCGGCCCCGGGCGGTCGACGTGGTGACGCTGCCCTACCCGGGCTTCGCGACCGACTTCCAGCCGCTGTTCCTCGGCCTGAACACCATCGCCGACGGCACCGCGATGTTCACCGAGAACGTCTTCGAGTCGCGCTGGATGTTCGTCGACGAGCTGGTGCGCCTCGGCGCGGACGTGCGGACCGACGGCAAGCACGCCGTCGTCCGCGGCAGGCAGCAGCTGTCGGGGGCGCCGGTCACCGCGCACGACATCCGGGCCGGCGCCGGCCTCGTGCTGGCCGGGCTGGTCGCCGACGGGGTCACCGCCGTCGGCGAGGTGCACCATGTCGACCGCGGCTACGAGGGCTTCGTCGACAAGCTCGTCGCGCTCGGGGCGGACGTCCGGCGCGAGACGATGCCCGCCGACCCCTGGTCTAGGAGCTGACGAGGTCCTTGGCCCGCAGCGCGTCGGCGCGGAAGACCAGCACCTCGGTGCTGTCCACCCCCGCGGAGACGGTGCAGCGGATCCCGGCCTCGCGCAGGACCCCGCGCAGCATCTGGGCGTCGTCCACCGTGCGGACCGACGCGATCGGGACGAGCAGCCCGTAGTCGCCGCCGCGGCTGGCCACGGCCATCGCCGCGCGGCGGGCTGCCCGTGCGTCGCGGTCCGAGGTGGAGAACACCCAGCGGCAGAGCAGGACGATGACCAGCAGCGCGCCGCACGCGATCAGCGGTCCGACCAGGAAGCTGTAGCTGTTGCCCACGGCCCGAGTCTGCCCGACGGTTCTGCGGCGCGCCTCCTGGACACCGGCTCGATCCGTGTGACCGTCACAGGACAGTCCGCTCGAGGCAACCGGACGCCTTGCTCCTGCGTCTGCTCCTTCGAGGCCCGTGGAGGAGGTGCGCGCGTGGAGTCCGACGGCTTCGAGCTCCGTGCCGCGGTCCCCGGCCGCGTCCTCGCCCTGTCCGGCCGGCTGGACGTGCACGCCGCCGCCGACGCCCGGCTGGAGCTCGCCGAGGCCGTGGACGCGGGCGAGGGCGACCTCGTGCTGGACCTGACGGCCCTGGAGGCGGTCGACCCCACCGGCCTCGGCGTGCTGGTCGGGGCGCACCGGCGGGCCGGGCGGGTCGGGCGCACGCTCGTCCTGCGCGACGCGCCGCCCGCGGTGGGCCGGCTGCTGCGGCGCACCCGGCTGGACCGCGTGCTTCGGCAGTCCTCCAGCCCCGCGGCCTGAGCGCCTTCACCCGGGGCTGCGCGGCGCCGATCCCCTGCAGGTGGAGCAGCCCTGGAGCGTGACCGTGTCGGCGCTGCCCGCGCCGCTGTCCCCGTCTCCGTCGAGGTCGCGCGTACCCCTGGTCTGCCTGCTCGTCCTGGTCCTGACCGGCGTCGTGACGGCCGGCGCCGTCGCCACCAGCCGGGTGCGGGCCGCCACGGTCGGCACCGTCGTCGCGGTCGAGGAGCCGGCGGCCTCCGGGTGGAGCGCCACCTACGTCGACGGTGACGGCGACCCGGCGCGCTGGGACCCGTGCACGCCGATCCGCTACGTGCTGCAGGCCGGCTGGATCCCGGACGCAGGCCGGGCCGACCTGGCCGAGGCGCTGCGCCGGCTGACCGAGGCCAGCGGCCTGCAGTTCGTGTCCGACGGCGACACCGATGAGCTGCCGTCCGCGGACCGCGCGCCGTACCAGCCGGAGCGGTACGGCGAGCGGTGGGCGCCGCTGCTCATCGGCTGGGTCCCGGCCGGCTCCTCCGACCTCGGTCTCGGCGACGGCACGCAGGGCGTCAGCGTCTCGGTGGCGCTCCCGGGCCGGGAGGCGCCGCACCTGGTCAGCGGTCAGGTGGTGCTCGACGCCACGAACCGGGTGGCTGCCGGCTTCGGCCCGGGCACCACGGACGGCGAGGTGCTGCTGCACGAGCTGGCCCACGCGATCGGCCTGGGGCACGTGCTCGACGCGACGCAGGTGATGTACCCGCAGACGACCAGCAGCGAGTCGCAGTTCGGGGCGGGGGACCGGGCTGGGCTGGCCGCACTGGGTGCGCCCGCCGGCTGTCACCCGGCACCGCGGCCCCGTCCCCTCGACATGGTGTGACGGGGCTGCCGCACCCGTGATCATCAGGATGATCACGTGCCGTACGGCGCCCGGACCTCACGTGATCACCCTGATGATCATGGACGGGCCATCCGACCGGGCTGCGGCGCAGGTCACAGCCGTACGCTCGACGCATGACAGAGCAGGTGCAGTCGATAGGCTCAGAAGTGCCCGGCGGCAACGTGCAGTCCCCTGCGTCGGCCCCGGCCGAACGGCCCACGCGGGACAAGCCGTGGGTGATGCGGACCTACGCCGGTCACTCGACGCCGAAGGACAGCAACGCGCTGTACCGGCGCAACCTCGAGAAGGGCCAGACCGGCCTGTCGGTCGCCTTCGACCTGCCGACCCAGACCGGCTACGACCCCGACGACGAGCTGGCCCGCGGCGAGGTCGGCAAGGTCGGCGTCCCGGTGACGCACATGGGCGACATGCGTGCGCTGTTCGACGACATCCCGCTCGGCGAGATGAACACCTCGATGACCATCAACGCCACCGCGATGTGGCTGCTGGCGCTCTACCAGGCCGTCGCCGAGGAGCAGGGCGCCGACCCGCGCCAGCTCGCCGGCACGACCCAGAACGACATCATCAAGGAGTACCTCTCGCGCGGGACCTACGTCTTCCCGCCCGGGCCGTCGCTGCGGCTGATCACCGACATGGTCGCCTACACGGTCAACGAGATCCCCAAGTGGAACCCGATCAACATCTGCAGCTACCACCTGCAGGAGGCCGGAGCGACTCCGGTGCAGGAGATCTCGTACGCACTGTGCACCGCGATCGCCGTCCTCGACGCGGTGAAGGCCGCCGGGCAGGTGCCGGAGGAGCAGTTCGGCCAGGTCTGCGCGCGCATCTCCTTCTTCGTCAACGCGGGCGTGCGCTTCGTGGAGGAGATGTGCAAGATGCGCGCCTTCACCCAGCTGTGGGACGAGCTGCTGCTCGAGCGCTACGGCGTGCAGGACGCCAAGCACCGGCGCTTCCGCTACGGCGTGCAG
>JBKJQQ010000209.1:0-8536 GCA_046593875.1 Mycobacteriales bacterium
GTGCAGGGCATCTACGGCGTCGACGCCCTGCACCTGACCTGGGACTGACCCCCGGACGTGCCGCAGCCCCGTGAGCGGGGGGGCATCACGGGGCTGCGGACGGACGGGGACTGCTAGCGGGTGGCACTCCTGCGTCGTAGGACGAGCGCGCCACCAACCAGCGAGGACAGGCCGAGCGCCGCGAGCGGGAGCGGGCTGGTCCACGGCGAGCTGCTGGAGCGCAGGTCGGTCGGGACGTCCGTCGGCGCGACGGGACGGACAGCGGGAGCACCGGCCGCGACGGCGGCGGGAGCCGAACCGTTGCCGCCCTTGCCATCCGACCGGCCCTTCTTCTTGCCCTTGCCGTTGTTGCCCTTGGCCGCCGCGGCAGCCTTGCCACGCTGGTTCATCTCCTTGGCCGTGGCGGAGGAGTTGTTGCGGTTGACGTCGTCGGCCAGCTCGGCCGGCACGCCGCCGACGAAGACCTGACGACCCACGGACGGCGTCTCGCCCTTGGCGTAGCGCTTGTTGATGAACAGGTTGTACGGCCCGTCCGGCAGCACCGCGGCGTTGTCGGTGACGGCGACGGTCACGGAGCCGCCGCTGCGCTTGACGACCGGCAGGACGACCGTGCGCTGGTCGCTGTCGACCAGGTGGGTCATGGCGGTGTTGCGCACGACCGTGACGGAGCTGATGTCCTTGCCGTCGGGCGTCGCGATCTCGAGGGTGCGGCCACGCTCGATGCTGGGCTCGACCTCCTTGATGACCGGGCGCTCGCCGTAGAACAGGTTCGGCGGGCTGAAGATCTCGAAGGACGGGTCGCGGTCGGGGTTGGAGAAGCCGGCACCCTTCTCGAAGGTGTCCGTGCTCTTGCCGTAGCCGGTGACGATCGGGGCGTGGCCACCGACCAGGACGCGGCCGTCGGGCAGCAGCGTCGCGGTGTTGTGGTAGGTCCGGCCCTTGCTCTGGCTGGCCAGGCGGGTCCACGTGCCGGTCGCCGGGTCGTACATCTCCGGCTCCGTGATCGGCTTGCCGAAGCCGGGGGCGATGACCTCGTCGCGGTCGGCGCCGCTGAAGGCGATGACCTGGCCGGTCGGCAGGCTGACGCCGGTGGAGTACCAGCGCGGGGTGTTCAGCTTGCCGGTGCTCTTGCTGCTGAAGGCCTCCTTGCCGTCCGCGCCGATCTTCAGCGTGTTGAGCGTCGAGGTGTCGGTCCCGACGAAGGTGCCCGGCGTGACGCCGTAGACGCCGCCGGCGGACAGCACGTCGACGGTGTCGTAGTCGCCCGTGGCGTTCGGGGTGAGGGGCAGCATCTGGCTGAAGGCCGACCCGCGGAAGCCCTTGAGGCCGTTGCCGAACTCCGGCAAACCGAGGTCGGTCCACTTCTTGGTCTTCGGGTCGTAGGAGGACGCCATGTTCCACAGCGCCTCGTCGTAGGCCTGGCCGGCCGGGTTGAACGTCTGGCCGGCGGCGTCGTAGTAGACCTTGCCGTTGGGCAGCAGGTGCAGGCGCGGGTAGAGCGGCAGGCTCTTGTTGCCGCCGTCGACGGTCCACTTCCCGGTCGCGGGGTCGTAGACCTCGGACTGGGTGACGTTGCGGCCGGAGTCCGCCGGGCGGTCCTGGTAGACGGGCTTGATGAGCTTGGTGACACCGGAGAAGGCCATCACCCTGCTGTCCGGCAGCGTCAGGATCGAGGGGTACCAGCGGCCGTAGGTCATCTGACCGCTGGCCCGCCAGGTGTTGCTCTCGGTGTCGTAGATGCGGCTGTTCTTCAGGCCCTCGAGCTCGACGACGCCGTAGGTCGGCTGCCCGGGGATGCCCGGCTCCTGGTAGTAGGACGTGCCGCCGACGTCGAGGATGTCGCCGTTGGCGAGGAAGATCTGGTCCGAGCAGAACAGGTCGCCGTCGTTGCGCTTCTCGTCGTTGTTCACGAGCGGGCCCGGCAGGAACTCCTTGCCGTCGTTGCCCGTGGCCGGCACCGAGGTGTTGGGGTCGCTCTTGACCCAGCTCGGCTTGTCACCGCGCAGGTCCAGGACGCGGGCCATGTCGTTGCGGGCCTGGTGGCCGAACTCGAGGACGCCGTTGAACTGCGCCTCCTGGATGGAGTCGAGCGCGTCCCAGTAGACGATCTTGCCGTTCGGCAGGACGCCGACCGAGCCGGCGGCCGGCTTGCAGGTGCGCTCGCCGTCCTTGTCGGTGCTGCACCGCTCGCCGGCCTCCTCGAAGGGGGCGGCGAAGCGGCCGGTGACGCTCGGGTCGCCGGGCGCGACAGCGGCGGCGGGGCCCGCGAGGAACGCCGCGGGCGCTCCGGTCGCGAGCAGGGTCAGGGCCAGCAGGGTGGCGGGGGTACGACGCACAGGAGCCTCCAGGGGACACGCCGAAGTGGTGCTTCCTCCTGGTGATACGACGCCGGGTCCGGTCTCTCCCCCCTGGCAGCGGCACGTTCTCGTTTCGTGTGACGTGGCACACCCGCTCAGGGTCGCGGTTGTGCGCGGCGCCTGGTCCGCAGGGCCAGGACGACCCCGACCAGCACGACCAGGGCGCCGCCGCCGAGCAGGGGCAGCAGCAGGCTGCGACCGGCCTCAGGGGTCGTACGACCGCTCACCTGCGCCGCGGCTACCGTCTCCGGGACCCAGCTGATGGCCCCGGACAACGCCGTCAACTGACCGTCCACGCGCGCCGGCACCTCCCAGCGCTCGAGCCGGGTCGGGCCGTCGGCCCGCAGCGCCGGCTCCGGCGGCAGGTCGGCTCGGTAGCGCAGCCGGGCGTCCAGCCAGGTGTAGGACCTGGTGCCCGGGGCGACCAGCCGGAAGGCCGGCGTCGTCGAGGGCGGGCCCACCTCCTGGCCACGCGCCTGGCGGTCCTCGACGTGCGTGCGGCTGCGCTCGTTGACCAGCACACCGGCGTCGGTGATGCGCAGGAAGGGCTCGCCGTCCCGGCCCGCGACGGCCACGTCGGTGCCGTCCGGCGCCGACAGGAACACGCCGGGCAGCCGCCCGGGCAGCACCTGCACCGTGAGCGGCGCCGGCCCCGGGTCCGCCGACACCAGGAAGCTGCCCAGCAGCGGCCGGAAGCGGACCGTCCCGCGGGCCAGGACCTCCTGCGCGCCGTAGCGCAGCGGCACCTCGAAGCGGCCCAGCTGCGCCTCGCGCAGCTCGTCCGCCGGCGCGGTCAGCTCTCCCGGGTGCAGGCGGTGGTCGTACCAGCCCCAGGAGCTGCCGCGGCTGATCTGCACCCACGTCACCGGCCCGTCCTGCGCGCTGCTCGGGGCGGCGCCGTTGGGGTTGCTGGTGGTGAAGAACTCCTCGGTGCCGACGTCGGCGAGCACGCCGGCGCTGCTCAGGCGCAGGAACGGCCGGCCGCTGCCGCCGACGACCTCGAGCACGGTCGCGGTCGGGTTGCTCGCGACGACCTGCGTCGCGATGCCGGCCTGCACCTGCACGAGGACGTCCGCGGGCAGCGCCGGCGTGACGTCGTCGAGCGTCGTGACGATGCGCGGGTCGGCCTCGTGCGCGTTCGCCGGCACGGCCACGAGCAGGGGGAGCACGACCAGCAGGACGGTCAGGGCACGGGTGCGCACGCCTCCATCGTGGCCCCTCGCGGTGCGATCGCGCACGGACGGTCCCCGGGCGTACGGTCGCGGCGTGACGGCGCCCACGCCCCTGCCCCCGACGGCCTCCCCCGCGGTCGCCGTGCTGGGCAAGGCGGTCGTGGAGCGGATCGACGAGCTCACCGACACCCTCGTCGAGGCGATCCTGCGCGAGGACCCGTCCTACTCCGGGCCGGGCCGCACGCCCCGCGACGACCTGCAGCGCTCCTGCCACGACAACCTGCTCCGGATCCTGCACTCGCTCACCGGCGACACCGACCCCACCACCGACCCCTTCGACGCGCCGCGCGCGACCGGCCGGCGCCGCGCGGAGCAGGGCATGCCGCTGGAGTCGGTGCTGCACGCCTACCGGGTCGGCTTCCGGATCATCTGGGAGGCCCTGGTCACCGAGGCCCGCCGCAGCGGCGACGGCATCGAGGCGCTCGTGGACGCGGCGACCGAGGTGTGGGAGCTGGTCGACGTCTTCAGCTCCACCGTGTCGGAGTCCTACCGCTCGACCGAGGCGGAGTTCGCGCGGCGCGACGACCGGCGGCGCGACGCGCTCGTCGACGCGCTGCTCGAGGGCAGGGGCACGGAGCGCTCGGTCGCGGCCGACGCCGCCGCCGCGCTGGACCTGCCCGAGCACGGCCGCTACGCGGTCGTCGTCGTGAGCGGCGAGGAGGCCTCGCCCAGCACCGGGAGCGCCCTGCGCGCGCGGGGACTGCGCTCGGCCTGGCGCACCCGCACCGACCGCGAGATCGGGCTGGTGGCGCTCGGCGGCCACGACCCGGCCGAGCTGGTGGCCCTGCTGGAGGGGATCGGCGGGCTGCGCGCCGGCGTCTCCCCCGTCGTGGACGGCCTGGCGGAGGTGGACGTCGCGCACCGGCTCGCCGAGACCGCGCTGCGCGCCCTGCCGCCGGGCGATCCCGCGGTCGCCGAGCTCGACACCCGGCTCGCGGGGGCGCTGCTGGTGACCGCTCCCGACCTGGCCGGGCGGCTCGTGCAGCGCGCGCTGGGCGGCGTGCTGGCGCTGGAGTCCGACGAGCGCAAGGTGCTGCTGGACACGCTGCGGGCGTGGCTGGACACCGGCGGCTCGGCGGGGCAGACCGCGGCCCGGCTCTACTGCCACCGCAACACCGTGCTCAACCGGCTGCGCCGGCTCGAGGGGCTGACGGGGCGCTCGCTCGAGCGGGTGGACCACCTCGTCGAGTGGTCGCTGGCGCTGCTCGCGCTGGACGTCCTGCCGGCGGAGACGGCACGCCGGCCCGCGGCCGCACGTTGATCCGGTCGTGACGAGGCTCGCCCTGCCCCTGCTGCTCGTGCTCCTGACCGCCGCCTGCGGGGGTGCCGATTCGCAGCCCGCCGCGGGGCCGGCCGCGTCCGCCGGCACCGACGGTCCGCAGGTGCTCGCCACCGGGCTGGAGGCCCCGTGGGGCATCGATTTCCTGCCGGGCGGCGACGCCCTGGTGACCGAGCGGGACCGCGCCCGGGTGCTGCGCATCCCGGCCGCCGGCGGGACCCCGACGGTGGTCCGCGAGATCGGGGAGGCGGACCCGGCCGGCGAGGGCGGACTGCTCGGCCTCGCGGTCAGCCCCACGTACGCCAGCGACGGTCGGGTCTTCCTCTACGTCACCACCGCCCGGGACAACCGCATCGTCAGCTTCTCGATGACCTCACCGGACGCGCCGCTCGTGCCGGTGCTGACCGGCATCCCGAAGGGCACGATCCACAACGGCGGACGCCTGGCCATCGGTCCCGACGGCGACCTGTTCGCCGGCACCGGCGACGTCGGCGACATGGCGCTGTCGCAGGACCCCGCCTCGCTCGGCGGCAAGGTGCTGCGGATGACCCTGCAGGGCGCGCCCGTCGCCGGCGCGGACTCCGTGGTCTTCTCGCGCGGCCACCGCAACGTGCAGGGGCTGGCCTTCGACGAGAGCGGCCAGGCCTACGCCGTGGAGTTCGGGCAGAACCGCTTCGACGAGGTGAACAGGATCGAGCAGGGCAGCAACGGCGGGTGGCCCGAGGTGGAGGGCGCCGGGTCCGGCGGCGGGCGCTTCCTCGAGCCGATCACGACGTGGGAGACCTCCGAGGCCTCCCCCAGCGGCGCCGCGATCGTGGGCGACGTGCTCTACGTCGCAGCACTGCGCGGGCAGCGGCTGTGGTCGGTGCCGCTGGCCGATCCGGGACGTCCGACGGCGATGTACGAGGGGACGTACGGGCGCCTGCGCGCCGCGGCGGCGGCCCCGGACGGGTCGCTCTGGCTGCTGACGAGCAACCGTGACGGGCGGGGCGACCCGGTCGCCGAGGACGACCGGGTGCTGCGCCTGCGCGTGGACTAGGCCGGCATCGGCCACCATGGTGGGGTGACCCCCCGCCGACGAGCCGCGCCGCTCGTCCCGAGCCACGTCGTGAGCGGCCGGCACGCCGAGCTGCGCGCCGAGGCCACCGCGCAGGAGGCCACCCGCGTCCCGCTCAGGAACCCGGTCACCTGGTTCTCCCGGCTGGTGCGGGAGGTCATCAACAAGGCCGACCGCGACCGGTTGCTCGGCCTGGCCGCGGAGAGCGCCTTCTTCGCCGTCCTGACGCTCTTCCCGGCCCTGCTCGTCGTCGCGGCCATCCTCGGGCAGCTCGGCAACATCATCGGCGAGGACAACGCGCTGCGGGTCGAGCGGGAGGTGCTGGACTTCCTCAACCGGCTGCTCACCGACACCGCCAGCGGCGCCATCTCGACCGTCGAGGAGCTGTTCCAGACCGGCACCAACGCGCTGACGATCGCCACCGTGCTGGCGCTGGCCTCGCTGTCGACGGCCTTCTCCACGCTGGTCAACACCGTCAACATCGCCTACGACGTCCCCGAGACGCGCGGCTGGTGGCGCCGCCGCTGGCTGGGCCTGTGGCTCGGCTTCGGCAGCGTGCTGACCGGCGCCGTCGCGGTGACCCTGCTGGTGATCGGCCCGATCTTCGGCCGCGCCGAGGGCGTGGTCTCGCGGATCGGGCTCGGACCGGAGTACGAGTTCCTGTGGGAGCTCCTGCGACTGCCGGTCGCCTTCGCCGGGCTGGTCGTGTGGGCCACGACGATGGACCACCTGATGCCGAATCGGCGCACCCGCTGGCGCTACGACCTGCCGGGTGGGCTGCTGACCGGCATCCTGTGGCTGGCCGCGTCGTACGGCCTGAACCTCTACCTCGAGCTGGTCGTCACGAGCTCGCCGATCTTCGGCGCGCTCGGTGGTGGCCTGATCCTGATGACCTGGTTCTACCTGCTGTCGGTGGCCCTGCTGGCCGGCGCGGAGCTCAACGCGATCCTGCTGGCCCGGCGGCGCCACCGCGCTTCGCTGGAGGAGTGCGAGGAGCCGCCGATCGAGCAGGCGCCGGGCGCCCTGGCCCCGCCGACGGGCGCCGCGGGCCTGCCTGCGCCGGCGCCGGTCGAGCCCTCGGCAACGCGGGACGACCCCGTGCACGTGCCGGAGCTCCGCCCCAGCGCCACCGGCTGACCCGCCACCAGCGCCGCCCCCTGGCGCGACGATCTTCCCCTACGACGACGCCCCACGGCGTGGCGCGGTGCACAAGGGGAAGATCGCCCGGCTACTCCGTGACGCCGAGCCGCTCGAGCAGGAGGCGGCGTACGACGGACGCGTCGGCCTGACCCCTGGTCGCCTTCATGACCGCACCGACCAGGGCGCCGACGGCCTGGACCTTGCCGCCGCGCACCTTCTCCGCGGTGTCCGGCTGCGCCGCGATCGCCGCGTCGACGGCCTCGCCGAGCGCCCCCTCGTCCGAGACGACGGCCAGCCCGCGGGCGGCGACCACCTCGTCGGGTGAGCCCTCGCCGGCGAGCACGCCGTCGACCACCTGCCGGGCGAGGCCGGCGGTCAACGACCCCTCGGCGACCAGGGCCACGACCCGGGCGACGTCGGCCGGCGCGATGGGCAGGTCGGCGGCGTCGACCGAGCGGGTGTTGGCGGCCTGGGCGAGCGGGCCGAGCCACCAGTTGCGGGCCTCGGCGGCGGGGGCGCCGGCCTCGACGGTGGCCAGCACGACGTCGAGCACGCCGGCGTTGACCATCGCCTGGCTGTCCAGCTCGGACAGGCCGAGCTCGGTGGTGAGCTTGCGCCGCCGTACGGAGGGGGCCTCGGGGAGCGCGGCCTTCAGCTCAGCGACCCACGCCGTGTCCGGCGCGATCGGCACGAGGTCGGGCTCCGGGAAGTACCGGTAGTCGGTCGCCTCCTCCTTGGAGCGGCCGGACGTCGACAAGCCGGTGTCCTCGTGGAAGTGCCTGGTCTCCTGGACGATCCGATCACCGGCGCGCAGCCGGGCGGCCTGCCGCTCCACCTCGGAGCGCACCGCGCGCTCGACCGAGCGCAGCGAGTTGACGTTCTTGGTCTCCGAGCGGGTGCCCCAGTCGTCGCCGGGCTTGTTGAGCGAGACGTTGACGTCGCAGCGCAGCGAGCCCTGCTCCATGCGGACGTCGGAGACGCCCAGCCCGCGCAGGACGTCGCGCAGCTCGGCGACGTAGGCCTTCGCGACCTCGGCGGGCTGGTGCCCGGTCCCGGTGACCGGCTTGGTGACGATCTCGACGAGCGGGATCCCGGCGCGGTTGTAGTCGACCAGCGAGTGCGAGGCGCCGTGGATGCGGCCCGTCGCGCCGCCGACGTGCAGCGACTTGCCGGTGTCCTCCTCGAGGTGGACGCGCTCGATCGGGATGCGGACGGTGTCGGTCCCGACGAGCACGTCGAGGTAGCCGTCGGTGCAGAGCGGCTCGTCGTACTGGCTGGTCTGGAAGTTCTTCGGCATGTCCGGGTAGAAGTAGTTCTTGCGCGCGAAACGGCACCAGGACGCGATGTCGCAGTGCAGCGCCAGGCCGATGCGGATCGTCGACTCGATCGCCTGCGCGTTGACGACCGGCAGCGCGCCGGGCAGGCCGAGGCAGACCGGGCAGGTGTGCGTGTTGGGCTCGGCGCCGAAGGT
>JBKJQQ010000034.1:0-24820 GCA_046593875.1 Mycobacteriales bacterium
CCGGACCCGGATCGAGGTGTCGGTGGCGACCGTCCCGGCGATCACCCGGTCACCCGGAGCCTTCGGGACCGGCCGCGACTCCCCGGTGACCATGGACTCGTCGAGTTCCACGTCACCTTCGAGGATCTCGCCGTCGGCCGGCACGCGCCCTCCGGGACGGACGAGGACCACGTCGCCGGGAACGACCTCGTCAACGGGAATCTCGGCCTCGACACCGTCCCGGACGACGCGAGCGGTGCGGGGCTGGAGGCCGAGCAGGCGGCGGATGGCCTCGCCGGTCCCCGCCTTGGCCCGGGCTTCGAGCAGTCGGCCGACGATGATCAGCGTCAGGATCACCCCGACCGCCTCGAAGTAGACCTCGCGCACCTCAGTGGGCACCAGGCCCGGCGCGGTCGTGACCAGGGTGGAGTAACCGAATGCCGCCACCGTCCCCAGGGTGATGAGGCTGTTCATATCGGCGGCCCGGTGGGCCAGGGCGAGCCAGCCGGTCCGGTGAATAGGCCAGCCGACCCAGATCATGACCGGGGCAATCATGGCCAGCTGCACCCACCGGTCGAGGAGTACGCCCGGCACCCAGGTAGCCATGAGGAACTCGTCCGCCATCACCGCAACAAGCACCGGCACGCTCAACAGCACTCCGACAATCAACCGTTGGGTGAGCTGGCGCACCTCGGCCCGCCGGGCGGCGGCCTCGGCGTCCTCCTGGCCCTCGGCCGTTGCCGGGCCCGGCGTGTCGGCCGACGCCGCTCGCAAGGCCGAGCCGCCGCCAGGCGGGTCTCCCTCGACGACCAGGGTGCCCCGGATCATGTTCATCCCGCATGCGAACCCGAACGTGCCCGGCCGGTCAACGTTGAGCTCGACCACGGTCGTCTCATGGGGGGCCAGCCAGTGGCTGACCGCCAGGTCGGGGAACACGACCCGGGCGCTGCAGTCGCCGTCCTCCTGGCGGTCGAAGGCGATCCGCAGGGGTACGCCGGTGCGCGCTCGCACCGCATCGGGCGAATAGCCGCCCTTCACCGTGATGCGGACCTCTTGGCCGCCCTCCACCGCCGAGGTCTCGGCTGCGGGGCGACTACGGAAGAAGAAGCGGGCCAGGCCGGCGATGGCGGCCGCCCCGGCGAGGGTGACCACGAACTGCAGGACGGTCATCAGGCGGTCTCCTTCGAGTGTGCAACAGCACCCTCAATGGTCCGCCGTGGTACCTCTACCCGACCAGGGGCGTTGGTCCCCAGGATGTCGGGTCGTTCGCCTCCTGCGCCTGCGCCGGCCCGGGCGCATGATCGGGGAGAGAGTCCACTCAAGGAGCCACCAGATGCAGACCAACCGAATGCTTCCGTACCTTGCCGTTGCCGCTGTCGTAGCCGCCATTCTGGTCGCGGTCGGCGCCCCGCTGGCGTCGCTGCTGCCCTTCGCCCTGCTGCTGCTGTGCCCGCTCATGATGGTCGTCATGATGCGAGGCATGTCTCGATCCCACGACCAGGACCGATCTGGCCAGGACGCCGAACACGATCCTGCGGCCAAGACGGATCAGGTGCGACCCGCCCGTCCGGGGCGATAGCACCGCAGGTCCCCAGTGCTCCGGCGGCAAAGGCCCGGACTCATGACCGGTGCGTTTCGGCCGTCCGCTGTCTTGGCGCGGGCGTCCACCTGCCTACGCTACGGGAGGGGTGGTTGTCCATCGCCCGAGGCCGAGGAGACCGATGACCGTCAGTTCCGCACCGCCCGCCGGCGAAGACCTGGCTGCGGTCGACGCATGGTGGCGGGCGGCCAACTACCTGTCGGTCGGCCAGATTTACCTACTCGCCAACCCCCTGCTGTCCGAGCCGCTGCGGCCGGAGCACATCAAGCCCCGCCTCCTCGGCCACTGGGGCACGACCCCCGGCCTGAACTTCCTCTACGCCCACCTGAACCGGGTGATCCGGCGCCTGGACCTGGAGATGCTCTACGTCGCCGGCCCCGGTCACGGTGGACCCGGCCTCGTAGCCAACACCTGGCTCGAGGGAACCTACAGCGAGGTCTACCCGGCGGTGACGCCCGACGCCCGGGGCATGGCCGAGCTGTTCCGGCAGTTCTCCTTCCCCGGCGGCATTCCGAGCCACGTCGCCCCGGAGACGCCGGGATCGATCCACGAGGGCGGAGAGCTCGGTTACGCCCTGTCCCACGCCTTCGGCGCCGCGTTCGACAATCCTGAGCTGATCGTCGCCTGTGTCATCGGCGACGGCGAGGCCGAGACCGGCCCCCTGGCCACCAGCTGGCACTCCAACAAGTTCCTGGACCCCGTGGGCGACGGGGCCGTCCTGCCGATCCTGCACTTGAACGGCTGGAAGATCGCCAACCCCACAGTGCTGGCCCGCATCGACCCCGGCGAGCTCGCCAGCCTGCTCCGGGGATACGGGTACGAGCCCCGGTTCGTCGAGGGCCGCGAGCCCGAGGCCATGCACCAACAGATGGCATCCACGCTCGACGACGTCATCGGCGACATCAGAGGCATCCAGACCGAAGCGCGGCAGGGCCGGCGCACAGGCCGTCCTCGGTGGCCGATGATCGTCCTGCGCAGCCCGAAGGGATGGACCGGCCCCGACGAGGTCGACGGGATTCCGATCGAGGACACGTGGCGGTCCCACCAGGTGCCTCTGTCCGGTGTGCGCGATAATGCCTCCCACCTGTCCATGCTCGAGGCGTGGATGCGCAGCTACCGGCCCGAGGAGCTCTTCGACGACAAGGGCCGCCTGCGACCGGAGCTGGCGGCGACCGCTCCTCGGGGCGACCGGCGCATGAGCGCCAGCCCCCACGCCAACGGTGGCGTGCAGCTCCGCGACCTCGTCCTTCCCGACTTCCGGGACTACGCGGTGAAGGTCGGCGTGCCCGGGGCTACGATGGCCGAGCCCACCCGTGTCCTGGGCGCCATGCTGCGCGACGTCATGGCCCACAACGCAACCGCCCGCAATTTCCGGCTCTTCGGCCCGGACGAGACGGAGTCGAACCGGCTGGGCGCCGTGCTCGAGGTGACGGGCAAGGCGTGGCAGGAGGACGTCCTGCCCGGGGACAGCCACCTCGCTCCTGACGGCCGGGTGCTGGAGATGCTCTCCGAGCACAACTGCCAGGGGTGGTTGGAGGGGTACCTGCTCACCGGTCGCCACGGCCTCTTCTCCTGCTACGAGGCGTTCATCCACATCATCGACTCGATGGTCAACCAGCACGCCAAGTGGCTGAAGGTCACCAACGAGATCCCGTGGCGGCGGCCCATCGCGTCACTGAACTACCTGTTGACCTCGCACGTCTGGCGGCAGGACCACAACGGCTTCTCCCACCAGGACCCCGGCTTCATCGACCACCTGGTCAACAAGAAGGCCGAGATCGTCCGGGTCTACCTGCCCCCGGACGCCAACACGCTGCTGTCGGTCGCGGACCACTGCCTGCGCAGCCGCCAGTACGTCAACCTCATCGTTGCCGGCAAGCAACCCGCCCTGTCCTACCTCAGCATCGACGCGGCGGTCCTGCACTGCACCCGCGGACTGGGTATCTGGGAGTGGGCCAGCAACGCCGGTGACAGCGCGCCCGACGTCGTCCTGGCCTGCGCCGGTGACGTCCCCACGCTGGAGGCCCTCGCCGCGGCGGCCCTTCTGCGCGAGCACCTGCCGAACCTGAAGGTCCGGCTGGTCAACGTCGTGGACCTGATGAGACTGCAGCCGAGGAGCGAGCATCCGCACGGCATGCCCGACCCGCAGTTCGACGCGCTGTTCACCACCGATCGGCCCGTCATCTTCGCCTACCACGGCTATCCCACGTTGATCCATCGGCTGACGTATCGACGGGCGAACCACGCCAACTTCCACGTCCGGGGCTACAAGGAGGAGGGAACGACCACCACGCCCTTCGACATCGTGATGCTGAACGCCCTCGACCGCTTCCACCTCGTGGTCGACGTCATCGACCGGGTCCCGGGCCTGGGAGCGGCGGCGGCGGGCCTACGCCAGCGCATGGTCGACGCGCGGCTGCACGCCCGCGCGTACACGCGGGTCCACGGCGAGGACGACCCAGCCATCACCAACTGGACCTGGCCCTACGGGAGCAGATCGTCCGACGGAGGCAGCACTGCCTGAGGGGACTGAGCCCTGTTGATGCTGATGTGCGGCCGTCACGCTGGGGAGAGCTCGTCGGGTTTTGCGCAAGGTTCACTCGCTGGGCGCGAAGCTCCGGCCTCCGAGATGCGGTCGCGCTGAGGCCGCCCGTTGATGCGCCACCGCTGCTACGTGGTCGCCGGCATCACGGCAAGCATGACGTCATCAACCAGGGACTCGACCGTGCGGCGACTGTCGAGTTCCACGGCCTGAGGCCAGTCCTCGAAGCGCCTGCGCAGTGCGGGCGCCATGTCGGCGGTTGCCTCGGACGCGTCCCGGCCTTCCGACGTTCGGGCCCGAAGCCGTTGGTCGGCAAGGTCGTCGGCGAGCACGGTGCGCAGGAGTGTCAGGTCGCTCCCGGTGCGGGTAGCAAGGTCCGCGGCGCCTTGTCGCCAGCGGTGACTCGAGAACGTGGCGTCCAAGATGACGCTGCGTCCCGTTGCCAAGAGCGCCTCGGCCTCGGTCAGCAGGGTGGCGAGCACCTGCTCGGACATGTCAGGGGAGTAGCGGCCCTCGTCCAACGTGCCCTCCGCCGTGCCCGGCGAGGCAGGCATGCCCCGGCGGAAGACGTCGCTGCGCAGGACCGTCCAGCCGGCGCGTTCCCCCGTGGCCGCAGCCACGGCGCTCTTGCCGGTCCCCGGCATGCCACCGATGACGACGAGCCGCACCTGCGCCCGCAGGAGGTGCCTCTCAGCCAGGTCCAGGAGCTCGCGAACCTGTTGAGGAGCGGACTCGTCGCCCTGCGCGGCGCGCAGGCACGCGACCTTCGCCCTGACCTGGGCGCGGTAGGCGATCCAGTGGTCGGCCAACGACTGTGGCCAGTCGTCATCGAGCAGCCGGCGGTGTTCGGCGAGCAGGAGCACGCCGAGCTCCGGCCGCCCGAGCCGTTCCAGGTCCATCGCCAGGAAGGCCATGTCCGCCAGCACATCGCCGCAGCGGAGCCGGTCGTCGAACTCCAGGCAGTCCAGGACCCGCGGCCCGTCATCGAGCAGGAAGATGTCGTCGGCCTGCAGGTCGCCGTGACCGTCCTTGCAGCGACCGGCATCCACCCGCTGCTGCAGCAGCTCGGTCCGCCCGGTCAAGAAGCGCTCGGCGAGGCCCAGGACGTGTTCCACCTGGCCGGCGGGCACGTGCGGTGCTCCGTGCGTGTGGAGTTCCTGCGCGTTGCCCCGCCACAGTCGCAGCGCCTCCTGGATCGTCCCCGATCCGGGCGCCAGGGCTGCCGTCCGGTGGAAGTCGGCGAGAACCCCAGCCAGCCCGGCGATCTCATCTCTGAGACCGGCGCCCTGGACGGCGAGCAGAGCAAGGCGCCGGTCGTCCGGCATCCTGCGCATGACCACGACTGGTTCGTCGAGCCCAGCAACGCCGTGCAGCCTGGCGACGCCGAGGTACACGTCCGGCGCGAGTCGCCGGTTGAGTCGTACCTCACGCTCTGCCACGTCCTGACGGGCCTCCCGTGTGGTCAGGTCCACGAACTCGGTCCAGATGGGCTTCTTGGCCTTGAAGACCCGGTCGCCCAGCATGACCAGCCATGACAGGTGTGTCTCGGCCGTCATGAAGGGGCGAGACGTCGAGGTCATGACGACACGTGCTGGTCGGCCGACGTGACGGTGACGAGTGTGCCTGCGGTGCCGGCGAGAATCGCCGCGGCGTCTTCGAGCGCCCCGATACCTGCCGGTCGACCGGTCGCCTCGACGAACCTTCGGCAACCCTCGAGCTTCGGGCCCATGGACCCTGCCGGCAGCGCCAGCTCAGCGACGTGCGCGAGGTCCAACTGCGGGATGCGGACGGCATGTGGTGTGCCGAAGTCACGCATGATCCCAGGCACGTCGGTGAGCAGGAGCAGCCGATCTGCGTGCGTGGTGATGGCAAGAGATGCTGTCGTGAGGTCCTTGTCGACGACGCCGTCCACCCCTGCCAGCCGTCCCGCGGCGTCCCGGACGACAGGCGCCCCGCCACCACCGCCGCACACGACGACGATCTGTGCGCGGACGAGCAGTTCGATGATCTCGACCTCGACGATGCCAGTCGGCTCCGGCGACGCGACGACGCGGCGCCAGTGAGGACCATCGGCCCTGACCGGCCAGCCGTGCCGACGGCTGAGCTCATGTGCGGTCCACTCGTCGTAGACGGGCCCGATGAACTTCGACGGGGACGTGAAGGACGTGTCGTCCGCGTCGACGAGGGTCTGCGTGACCAGACCCACGACCGGCTTGGTGACGCCAGCGTTGCGCAGGCACTGCGCCAACCAGTAGCCGATCATCCCCTGGGTCTGCGCACCCAGTACGTCCAACGGGTAGGGGCGCGACAGGGTCCTGTCCGCGGCGCTCTCCAGGGCCAGCAGTCCGACCTGTGGCCCGTTTCCGTGGCACAGGATCAGCTCGTGCTCTTGAGCCAACGGCGCCAGAGCCCTCGCAGCCGCCTGGATGTTCCCGAGCTGCCGGTCGGCGTCGGGGCGCTCTCCTCGGCGGAGCAGGGCATTACCGCCGAGAGCGACCACCAGGCGCATCTCAGATGCCGGATCGCTCGATGGGACAGGTCATGCAGCGGGCGCCGCCACGGCCGCGGCCCAGCTCGTTGCCCTGGATGCTCAGCACGTCTATGCCGTTGTCCCGCAGCATCGCGTTGGTGACCGTGTTGCGTTCGTAGCCGACGACGACCCCGGGGGAGACGGTGAGGAAGTTGTTGGCGTCGTCCCACTGCTCACGCTCGGCAGCGCGCGCATCGGCGTCGGCAGAGAGCACGCGGATCTTGTCGAGGTCGAGCGCCTCGGCGATGGCGGCGAACAGGTCATCCCGGTGCTCGACGTGCAGCCCGCCGGTGTCCCGCTCGAGGATCTCGTCCGGGTCGGCGGCCGTGATGGTCCAGGACCGCAGCGCGTCGACGTCGAGGTAGGGGTACCGCACGAAGGTGTCTACGTCGATCATGGTCAGGACGGTGTCCAAGTGCATGAAGGCGTGCGACTTCGGCAGCTGCACCGCCAGCACCGTGCTCGCCTGGCCGGTTCGGAACAGGGAGCGGGCAAGGATCTCCACACCCATGGGTGTGGTGCGTTCGCCCATGCCGATCAGCACGGCGCCCCGTCCCAGGACGTGGATGTCCCCGCCTTCCAGCGTTGCTGGGAAGTGGTCGAGGTCGTCGTCGCCGTACAGGGTCGGGAAGGTGGCTGCCGTGAAGAGCGGATGGAATCCGTAGACGGCGCGGCTGTGCAACGACTCGCGCTGGCGGGCGGCCTTCGCCATCGGGTTGATGGTCAGCCCGCCGTACACCCAGGCGGAGTTGTCGCGCTGGAACAGCGTGTTCGGCAGGGGCGGAAGCACGAAGTCGTCCAGCTCCAGACTGTGCCAGCGCAGGCTTCGCGCACGCAGTGTCGACAGGTCGGAGCGCGTGACGCCACCGATGAGCAGCTCTGCGAGGTCAGCCGGCGTGCATGCTTCGGCCATCTCGCGGAGTGGGCCGGCGAGGGTGGGTCCGACGAGCTCGGCCGTGCAGGTGCGGTCCAGGACGAAGGCTCTGCCGGCTTCCTGGTCGAGGACGTCGGCGAGGAGTTCGTCGAAGTGGTGGACACGCACGCCATGACCACGCAGCGCGGCCACGAAGCCGTCGTGCTCCTCGCGGGCCCGGGCAGCCCACAGGACGTCGTCGAAGAGCAGCTCCTTGCAGTTGGTGGGGGTCAGCCGAGCCAGCTCGAGGCCCGGCCGGTGCACGACGGCCTGGTGCAGCTGGCCGACTTCTGAGTGGACTCCGAGCGCCATCGGTCTCCTCGCATCGTCTGTCAGGAACGGGCTGATGGAAGGCGCCGGGAAGCCTCGCCCGTCGTGCTGTCGAGCGGGACACGTGTCGCGCTCGGGGGCAGACCGGTGAGATCGGACGGTGCGACGGGGGTCTCGCCGTACTCCCCACGTCCGATCTTGAGCCAGATGTAGACCGGGATGCCGAGCAGAAGGCAGAAGACGCCGTAGTAGACGGCCTGGTAGCCGCTGCCCGCGAGGGACCAGAAGCAGAAGACGAACGCGACCGCTGCGACACCGCAGTCCCGTGCCAGGTGCGGCCAGGCTGTGGCGCGGCCGTGGCTCAGGAGCCAGTAGAGCTGGGCCGCCGCACTGAAGAGATATGGCACGACCGCGGTGAACACCGACAACAGGACCAGGGTGATGAAGACCTTG
Organism: Mycobacteriales bacterium; assembly: GCA_046593875.1. GTDB lineage: Bacteria > Actinomycetota > Actinomycetes > Mycobacteriales > SCTD01 > SCTD01. The sequence goes on from JBKJQQ010000034.1 coordinate 8,288, forward strand.
TCGAAGGCGCTGTAGCTGACCACGGTCAGGACGGACGCCAGCACGGTGGAACTGACGATGCCGAAGACCGGTACGCCCCGACGTGTCTGGGCGAAGGCTGACGGGAACAGCCGGTCGCGGGCCGCCGCGAGGGGCATCTCGGCGACGATGAGGGTCCATCCGATCAAGGCTCCGAGGCCGGACACGATGGCGGCGATCGCCACGGTGTTGCCTGCCCAGGTGCCGCCGAAGATGGCGTTCGCGGAGTCGGTGAAGGGGGCCACCGACTGCTGCAGGGCGGCGTTCGAGACGGTCCCGAAGACGGTCACGGTGCCCAGGATGTAGACCACTGCGCACGCGATCGTGCCGAAGACCGTAGCCCGGGCGACGTTCCGTCCAGGGTCGCGGACCCGGCCCGCGGCCACCGACGCGGTCTCGATGCCGAGGTAGCTGAACAGCGCGATGGCTGCGGCAGCCGAGATGGCGCTGCCGGTGGACGTGTCGGAGGCGTTGAAGGCTCCGAAGTTGTCTGACTTGATGAACAGCAGTCCGACGGTCGCCATGAACAGCAGTGGCACGAACTTCAGCACGGTGGTGACGATCTGGGTGACCGCCATGTTCCGGACGCCGCTGATGTTGATGACTGCAGGGATCCAGAGGCCGAACAGGGCGATGACGATCGACCACACGACGGCATGCTCAGTGTTCCAGAACACCTCGACGTAGCCGACCAGGGCGACCACGATCGCCGCATTCCCGGCCCATGCGGTGATCCAGTAGGACCAGGCGTTGAGGAAGCCACCGAAGTCTCCGAAGGCGTCCCTGGCGTAGACGTACGGACCGCCGGAACCCGGGACACGCCGGGAGAGGGCGCCGAAGGTCAGGGCGAGGGCAAGTGCGCCGATGGTGACCAGGGCGAAGGCCACCAGGCTGATCGGCCCGTAGGGGGCCAGTGCTGAGGGCAGGGCGAAGACGCCGGTGCCGATGACCGAACCGACGACCAGCGCGGTCGCGGTCGGCAGACCGAAGCGTTCGGCGCGACCGGCTGCTGCGGCGTTCGGTGGCCTTGGCGCTGCGGCCACGAGATCGGTCATGGGTCCTCCTGGAGGCCAGTCGCGACCCTGTCGTCCGGGCCACAGCGGAGGACTGTCCTGCGCCTGCGCTCATCGTTGCTGCGGACGTGCGGGGCGAACAGGGCACAAGGTCCCGCCCCTGGGAATGGTCGACACCCCAGGACCTTGGGCCCTGTCGGGGCCCGCTCCTCGAGGCCCAGAGTGGGCGGTACACCCCCGTCGCGTTCGATGACAGGAGCCCCGTGAGCGTCGCACCGTGACCTCCTCGGTCGTGGGGCCGAGGGCGTCCCCGCCGGCGCATGCGCTCTCCGTGCAGCAGACGATCCTGCGCCACGGCGCCGATGCGGACCACGGGCTGGCCAGCGGCATGGCAGCGGACCGGCTGCGTCGATCTGGGCCGAACGAGCTGCCCGCGCTGGCCCGGCCGGGGCCGCTTCGCCGAGTCCTGAGCCAGCTGCACTCCCCCTCGTCTACGTACTCCTCTTGTCCGGCTCAGTGACGCTTGCCCTCGGTGCGTATGTCGACGCCTCAGTCATCTTCGCCGTGGTCGTGCTCAATGCGGGTGTCGGATTCGTGCAGGAGAGCAAGGCCGAGGCCTCCTTGGACGCCCTGCGCAGCGTGGTCCGTACGTCCGCACGGGTGGTGCGGGACGGCCTGGCCGGGCTCGTCCCGTCGGAGGAGCTCGTCGTCGGCGATCTGGTCCTGCTCGACGCTGGTGACAAGGTCCCTGCCGACCTGCGGTTGAGTCGCTGCCGCGAGCTCCACGCAGACGAGTCCGCGTTGACCGGCGCAACATGCTCTGGTCGGGCAGTTTGATCACCGTCGGGTCAGGAGCCGGGATCGTGGTGGCGACGGCCATCGACACGGAGCTGGGCGCCGTACATCTGCGACGACGCTCCTCGGCGCAAGGCCCGGAGCGGAGGTCAGGCCCGGACGACCAGGACGGGGCACGGCGCGTGCTGGGCGAGCTGGGTGCTGGTCGAGCCCAGCACCAGTGCGGCGAAGCCACCTCGCCCGCGTGAGCCGACCACGAGCAGATCCTGCGGCCGAACCGTCGCGAGCAGCTGGACGACCGGGTTCCCGACGAGGACGTCGGCGTGGACGTCCGCAGCGCCGGCAGCCTTGGCCGCCGCCTCGAGGTGGCGCCGCTCGCTCTCCTCCAGCAGGGCGAGGTCCGGAGGGTGCGGCCCGCCGCGGGGCATCTCGAGCGGCTCGTGCACGTAGACCGGTACGAGAGTCGTCTTGAGACGGCGGGCGTGCTCCACCGCGACGGCCATCGCTGCCAGTGACGCCGCGGAGTGGTCCACGCCCACGATGACGCGCGGCGGCGTCCCGTCGCTGCTGCTCTCCGGGGGCTCGGGCACGATCGTGACCGGACCGCTGGCGTGGTGCAGGACCGCGGAGCTCACAGAGCCGAGAACAGCCCGGGACAGCGCTCCGTGACTGCGTGAGCCCACGACCAGCATGTCGCCGCTCGCCGCCTGTTGGAGGAGCACCTGCGACGCCGAGCCGAGAACGGCGGTGGCGCTGAGATCGATGGTGTCTGCCCCAGGGACGCGTTCGGCGGCGAGCTTGAGCTGTTCGTCGGCGTCGAGCTGCGCTCTCATGGACTCCGCCGGATCAAGGCTGGTGGGGTTCAAGGCGTAGACCTCCATGGCGTACGCACTCGGACTCCAGGCCCGGACGGCGTGCAAGGACGACCCCGTCGAGACCGCCTCCCGCAGCGCCCACTCCAGGGCGGCGGCACCGGAGGGGCTGGGGTCGACGCCGACGACGATCCTGCTCATGCGCGGGTACCGGCCGTGGCGACTGTGGCTGCGCCAGCGTCGGAGGTCGCCTCCGCCAGCCACGTGGGGACCGTGGACCCGAGCGGCTCGGTGACGCTGCCGAGCGCCACGGCGCTCACGACGTCGACCATGGTGATGATGCCGAGCAGGTGTCCCTGCGGGTCGACGACCACGATCGCGTCGCACCGACTGGTGCGCAGCAGCAGAGAGACGTGCTGCAAGGACTCACCGGGGCCGACCCGGGGCACGTCATGGGTCATCGCCGTGCTCACCGGCTGGTCGAGGGCATGACCGGGACCGTCTGCTGCGAGGAGGGCGAACGCGATCAGACGGTCGTCGACGACGCCGGCGAAGCGGCCGTCCCCGAACACGGGCAGATGGCGGACTCCGAGCGTGCGCATCAGCGTCATCGCCTCGCCGATCGTCGACGTGGTCACCACCGTGGCCACGTCGCTGGTCATGACATCGGCTGCTCGCAAGCGGGTCAGCGGGTGGCCTGTCTCCTGTCGGGCGTCGAGGGTTCGAGAGAGCGGACGGCGGGGGCTGTGGGTCATGAGCAGCAGCCTCGCGGTGCACGGCGCCGAGGGGCTAGAGGCGAAGGTCCCGATCCAGCGAGGGAGGGCCGCGGCACGTCGTAGGGCCGCGCCTTGCCGTGCTGTTGACGCCCAGGCCGTCGGCCGTCCTTGCTGCCTGTCGGGACGCGCGAAGTGCGGTGCCGAGCCGCCGCTCAGCTCCACCCGGCGTTTGACAGCGCAGGGGGACCTCTGGCTACGGTGCAGGAGTCGGACATGCGGTGCCCAAGAGCGCCCACCGACCTCCGCCGGCCGCCGCACGACAGGCCCGGCCGGTGGGTACAAGACCGCCACCGCGGGAGGTACGACGCATGTCGATCCACGTGGACCGCCAGCAGCTGAAGGACTGGAACGAGGCCGTCGAGGCCGTGGACGAGGTTGCCGCCAACACCGACACCGAATCCAGCAGCAAGACCTTCCTCGATGCCCTGGCCCGCCAGGTCCGTAACGAGCCACGTTCGGTCGTTCGCCTCCTGGCCGTCGTCTGACGCCCGTCGGGCAGGTCGCGCCATCGGAGAACCGCCACCGGAAGGACCCATGACCAGGACGAGCACGCAGGCCGCCAGCACCGAAGCACTGGACCGGGCGAAGTACAGGGTCGCCGCCGCTGAGGACGGCGTACGTGCGGCAGACAGTCGTCGCCGTCGTGCACTCTCCGAACTCGTCGTGGCCTCGCGCGCCCCGGAGGCCGTGCTGGCGAACAGGAGCGGAAGCCCCCTCGCAGAAACTGCAATGCTTGCTGGCTATTGGGCTTCCAGGCACTAGGCCAGATCTGGCCGCGACTCCTCGGAAGCGTCAAGCGCAACACCGAGTTCAGCGGCTGAACGCAGGTCCAGCAGGTAGATGTCGGCCAGCCCGCTCTCGTCCCCGGCCTCCTCGGTCGTGTCGTGCAGGGAAGCGACCGGGTCCTGAACGATCGGGTCGCCTGCCGTTCCGTGGTGCGGCGAGTGGATGTCGAGGTCGTCGTCGCCGTCCTGCAGGTCGGTGGTGAGCACGTCGTGCTCCTCGCTTCGGTAGTAGAGCGCGGAGCTCAGGCATACCAGTCTTTGTCATCCAGCGGTCAGGAACGGCTGGTCGGGTTCTCGGACCGGCGCGAACGCTGCTCGTACAAGGCGACATCGGCACGGTCGATGAGACCGGGCACGGCCTCGCCCGGGCCGCAGCTGCGTGAGCCCAGTCGTGACCGTCCGGGGCGCGGTCCTCGCTGCGCGGTCATGCAGCTCCGCCATCAAGGGACTCGTCGACGTGCTGCGCTTCGAACTCCTCCATCGCGCGCATGCGTCGGGTCGCCGCGTCTTGGGAGCGCGACACCGAGCGGGTGAGGTCTCTCAAGGCCGCGGCGCGTGCTTGGTCACCTGTGATCCGGTCACCAGCGGACGAAGGTGCGCCCAACGGCTCGTCCGTCAACGCGCCGACCCCTTGGCGACAGGAGGGGCGGCTGTCACACGCGGCCCCGAGCTCTGTGCGGCGTTCAACGCTCCGGGGCGACGAGCCGGCGATCGGCGACGGCCTGGCGGGGAGAACGTCGCAGTCATCGAGATCATCAGCAGTGGGTCGCGATCGGGGATGACAAGCAGGGCAACTTCTCGGGACGGTTCATCACGGGGGTGCTCCTCCAGTGGAGGTGAGCGCTCCTGGAACGGCAGTGGGCTGAGTCCGAGTGTGCGGCGACGCGACGCACCTGCCTGGCGGCTGTTGCACAGCGAGGACGACCGTACACGTCGAGATACCGACCAATTCGGGGCCCGATCGCCCTCGGGTGCGACGACCTCGCCGTGCCGTCCCGACTGGGGGACCGCGCCGAAGACGCCTGGACCGCTGCACGGCCGATGATCGACTTCTACCCCGGCGGCCTGCCGCGCCGGGACGAGCTCCCGGCCCGAGACCGGGCACTGCTCGACGACCTCGAACGCGCCGACTCCGCGGCGCAAGGGCCGCCCTCGTCCGCACCGCCCCGCGCGGACGCGGTTCTGGCACAGTCCGTGCGTGGCGCAGGCGACGTGGCAGCGGGTGCAGCGCTCGTCCTCGTCCCTGAGCCGCGCGTGCGTGAACGCGATGGAGGAGCTGCCCTGGTTCGGCGCGCTGCCGCCTGAGCAGCGGTCGTACGTCGGTCTGGTCCTGCAGGCGGGGCTCTCCACCTTCGCGCAGTGGCTGCGCTACCCGGACCAGCCGCTGCCGGTCGGGCCCGAGGTCTTCGCCGCCGCGCCGCGCGAGCTCGCGCGGGTCGTCAACCTCAAGCAGACCGTCCAGCTCATCCGGATCGCGGTGGACGTCGTCGAGCAGGAGGCGCCGGCCCTGGCAGCGGAGGGGGACGAGGCGCGACTCCACGAGGCCGTGCTGCGCTACTCGCGGGAACTGGCGTTCGCCGCCGCCGACGTCTACGCCGCCGCGGCGGAGGCACGCGGTGCGTGGGACGCACGTCTGGAGGCCGGCGTCGTCGACGCGCTGGTACGCGGGCACGCCGGCGACCTGACGCTCTCGCGCGCGGCGACGCTCGGCTGGACGCGGGTGGACTGGGCCCTCGCCCTGGCAGCCCCGGTGCCACCCGACCTCGACGTCCCGCAGCTGCGCGCCAGCGCTCGGCACAGCGGGCTGTCCCTGCTGGTGGGTGAGGCGGCGACGTCGCTGGTGCTCGTCGTGGGAGGCAGCGGTACGACCGCGGCGGCGGTACGGCAGGTCTCGGCGGCGCTGCCCGACGACCCGGTGGTGGTCGGCCCCGTGGTCGGCGACCTGGTCGGCGCGGTGGTGTCGGTGCGGGAGGCGCTGGCCGGGCTCGCGGCCGTACGGGCCTGGCCGCAGGCGCCGCGACCGGTCGAGGCGGCCGCGCTGCTGGCCGAGCGGGCCGTCCTCGGGGACGAGTCAGCACGACGGCGGCTGCTGGAGGACGTCTACAGCCCGCTGGCCGAGGCCGGTGGTGACCTGCTCGCGACGGCCGCGGCCTACCTGGAGGGCGGCGGCTCGATCGAGGCGACCGGCCGCGCGCTGTTCCTCCACCCGAACACCGTGCGCTACAGGCTGAAGAAGCTCCGCGAGGTGTCCGGCCGCGACCTGGCCGACCCCCGGGACGCCCTGGTCGTACGACTGTCGCTCGTGCTCGGGCGTGCGCAGCAGTTGTAGGTTACTGACAACGACACGACCAGATCTCCGTGCGAGCCGGACGGGGCCTGTAGTCGTTCCTGCGGGCAGGCTCGACGTGTGCCCTTCCTCCTCTCGCCCGGCCAGGGCGCTCAGTCGCCCGGCATGCTCACGCCGTGGCTCGCCCTGCCCGGTGCGGAGGGGAACCTCGCCCGCTGGTCGGAGCTGAGCGGCCTGGACCTGGTCCGGCTCGGTGTGTCCGCCGATGCCGACGAGCTGCGCCGCACCGAGGTGGCCCAGCCGCTGCTCACGGCTGCGGCGCTCCTGAGCGGTCGGGCCCTGCTCGGCAGCGCCGCACCGACCGGGGTCTGCGGGCACAGCGTCGGCGAGCTGCCGGCCCTGGCGCTGGCCGGCGTTCTGACCGATGACGAGGCCGTCGTGCTCGCGGCGGGACGCGGTCGTGCGATGGCGGCTGCCGCGGCGGAGCGACCCACCGGCATGGCCGCCGTCCTCGGCGGTGTGGTGGACGAGATCGCCCTGCGTGAGGGCGGTCTCGAGCTCGCCACCGTCAACGCGCCAGGTCAGGTCGTGGTCGGTGGCCCCGTCGATGCGCTCGACGCGTGGCAGGCGCCCGAGGGCTCGCGGGTACGGCGGCTGGACGTCGCCGGCGCGTTCCACACCAGCGCCATGGCCTCGGCCGTCGAGGCCTTCGCCGACCTGGTCGGCCGCCTGTCGCCGCGGGACGCGGAGTGTGACGTCGTCGCCAACGCCGACGGCGCCGTCCTTCGCGACGGCCGCATCCTGCTGGACCGCCTCGTCGCACAGCTCACCCGACCGGTTCGCTTCGACCTCTGCCTCGGAGCGCTCGAGGACCCGGCGGTGGAGCTGGCCCCGGCCGGCGTGCTCAGCGCGCTCGTCCGGCGCGCCCGGCCCGACGTGTCGATCACCGCGCTGCGCACGCCGGTGGACCTGCTGGTGGCCGCGTGAGGGGCGCCGCGGTCCTGGGCCTGGGGGCCCACCGTCCCGCCCGCCGGGAGGACAACGTCGCGATCGCCGCACGCACCGGCAGCAGCGACGAGTGGATCCGCGACCGCAGCGGCATCGTCACGCGCGGCGTCGCAGCTGCCGACGAGGGCGTGGTCGACATGGCGGTGAGCGCCGGAGGCAAGGCGCTGGCCGCCGCCGGTGTCGACCCGCAGCAGGTCGACCTCGTGCTGCTCGCCACCTGCTCCATGCCCGGCCCCCTCCCTGGTGGCAGCCCGGAGGTCGCTTTCCGGCTCGGCGCCACGCGTGCCGGCGCGTCCGACATCGGCGCAGGCTGCGCCGGGTTCACCTACGCCCTGGCGCTGGCAGCCGACAGCGTCCGCGCCGGCAGCGCCGAGCACGTCCTGGTCGTCGGCTCGGAGAAGCTCCTGCCGATGGTCGACCCGGACGACCGCGCGACGGCGTTCCTGTTCGGCGACGGCGCCGGGGCCGCCGTCGTCGGCGCTGCGGACGTGGACGCCATCGGCCGGGTCGTGTGGGCACACGACGGCGGCCAGCACGAGCGGCTCGTCATCGACGGTTCCCCGGTGCGCCTGCGCATGGACGGTCGCGCCATCTACCGGTGGGCGACCACGACCCTGCCGGACCTGGCCCGTCGTGCGTGCGACCAGGTCGGCATCCAGCCCCGCGACCTCGCCGCCTTCGTCCCGCACCAGGCCAACCTGCGCATCACGGAGTCCGTGGTGAAGAGCCTTGGCCTCCCGCCGTCGGTCGTCGTCGCCCGTGACGTCGTCGACAGCGGCAACACCAGCGCGGCGTCCGTCCCGCTGGCCCTCACCCGCCTGGTCGAGCAGGGCCAGGTGCGCCGCGGCGACCCGGTGCTGCTGCTCGGCTTCGGCGCCGGACTGACCGCGGCCGGCACCGTCGTTCGCTGCCCGTAAGTACAAGCCCGTCACCCACTTCCCACGAGGAGAACCCATGACCACCGCTTCCACCCTGTCCCGTACCGAGCTGCTCGCCGGCCTGGCCGCCGTCCTCGAGGAGGTCGCCGGCACCCAGGCCGACAAGGTCGTCCCCGAGGCCAGCTTCGATGCTGACCTCGACATCGACTCGCTGACCATGGTCGAGGTCGTCGTGGCCTGCGAGGAGCGCTTCGACGTGCGCATCCCCGACGACGCGCTGGAGGGCCTGCGCACCGTCGGCGACGCGATCGACCACATCGCAGGCGCCGCTGCATGACCGGTGCCCCCGTCGCGATCACCGGGCTGGGCGCCCTCACCCCGCTGGGTCCGGACGTCGACGCGCTCGAGCAGGGCCTGCTCGCCGGCCGTTCCGGCGTACGGCTCCTGGACGCTCCGGAATTCGCCGACCTGCCGGCTCGGCTGGCGGCGACCGTCGACCTCGACGGGCGGCTCGAACGCGTGGAGGCGCGCACGCTCGACCGCGTCCAGCAGGTCGCCCTCGTCGCGGCGCGCGAGGCGTGGGCGGACGCGGGTGCGCCCGACGTCGACCCCGAGCGGCTGGCCGTCGTCGTCGGCAGCGGCATCGGTGGCGCACTGACCATCCTCGGCCAGGACCAGGTCCTGCGCGAGAAGGGCCCGCGCCGGGTCAGTCCGCACCTGGTCCCGATGCTCATGCCGAACGGGCCCGCCGCGACGGTCGGTCTGGAGCTCGGCGCGCAGGCAGGCGTGCACTGCCCCGTCAGCGCCTGCGCCTCCGGCGCGGAGGCCCTCGCCCTGGCGCTGGACCTGCTGCGGTCCGGTCGCGCCGACGTCGTCGTGGCGGGTGGCGCCGAGGCGTGCGTGCACCCGCTGCCGCTCGCCGGCTTCGCCCAGATGCGGGCACTGTCCACGCGGCACGACGAGCCCGAGGCGGCCAGTCGTCCGTACGACAAGGGGCGTGACGGGTTCGTGCTCGGCGAGGGCGCGGGGATCCTCGTGCTCGAGACGCAGGCGCACGCCGCGGCCCGCGGGGCTCGCGTGCACGCGCACCTGGCCGGGGCCGGTCTGGCCTCCGACGCGCACCACGTCACCGCACCGGACCCGGCCGGACTCGGTGCCGCCCGCAGCATCACCGCCGCCCTGCGCGACGCCGGCGTCGGCGCCGACGACGTCGGTCACGTCAACGCCCACGCGACCTCCACGCCGCTCGGCGATCTCGCCGAGGCCCGGGCGCTCAACCTGGCCCTCGGTGCCCACCGTCCGCCGGTCACGGCGACGAAGTCCTGCACCGGTCACCTGCTCGGCGCCGCCGGGGCCGTGGAGGCCGTGGCCACGGTCCTCGCGCTGAGGTCGGGCATCGTCCCCGCGATCCGCAACCTCGACGACCCCGACGACGAGGCCGACGTCGACGCTGTGCGCACGATCCCGCGGGAGACCGCGCACGACGTCGCGCTCAGCACGTCGTTCGGCTTCGGCGGTCACGACGTCTCGCTGGTGCTGACGCGATGACGAGCACGATCTCGCGTCCCGTCGCCCTGCAAGCGGTGCAGCGGCTCGAGCAGCTGCTCGACGCCGGTGCCTGCTTCGAGCACACGGACGGCGTCGTCGTCGCCCGCGGCTGCATCGGCAGCACACCCGTCCTCGCCTTCGCGACCGACGCCACCGTGCAGGGCGGCGCTCTCGGGGAGGACAGCTGCGGCGCCATCACCGCGGCGACGGACGCTGCGGTCCGCGAGGGCGTCCCGATCGTCGGCGTCTGGCACTCCGGTGGGGCCCGACTGCGCGAGGGCGTCTCCGGGCTGCACGGCGTGGCCATGATGTTCGCCGCGCAGGTACGGGCCAGCGGCGTCGTGCCGCAGATCTCGGTCGTCCTCGGCCCGGCCGCGGGCGGCGCGGCGTACGGCCCGGCGCTCACCGACGTCGTCGTCCTCGCGCCCGACGGCCGGGTGCTGGTGACCGGGCCGGACGTGGTGCGCAAGGTGACCGGGCAGGACGTCGACGCCGAACGGCTCGGCGGGCAGGACACCCACTCGCGCAGCGGCGTCATCCACCGCACGGCGAGCAGCGAGGCGGACGCGCTGCAGCAGGCGCGCGTGCTGGTCGACCTGCTGGCTCGCCAGGGCCGGGTCGACCTCCGCCTGGCCGACGGCCCCGACGCAGGCCGGCACGTGCCCTCCGAGCACCGCCTCGCCTACGACGTGCGGCCGGTGGTGCGTGAGGTGCTCGACGCGGGCACCTTCGTCGAGCTGCAGGAGGGCTGGGCGCGCAACGTCGTCGTGGGCCTCGGCCGACTGGCCGGCCGGACGGTCGGCGTCGTCGCGAACAACCCGATCCGCATGGCCGGCTGCCTCGACGCGAGCAGCGGCGACAAGTCCGGCCGCTTCGTGCAGTGGTGCGACGCCCACGGCATCCCGCTGGTCTTCTTCGTCGACGTCCCCGGCTATCTGCCGGGGGTCGGTCAGGAGGACGCGGGCGTCGTTCGGCGCGGTGCGAAGCTGCTGCACGCCTACGCCGCCTGCGTCGTCCCGCGCCTGACCGTGGTGCTGCGCAAGAGCTTCGGCGGTGCGTTCATCGCGATGGGGAGCAAGGGCCTGGGCGCCGACCGCGTGTTCGCCTGGCCGGGGGCGCAGGTCGACGTCATGGGCGCCGCCGCGGCGATCGAGGTGCTGCACCGCCGTGAGCTCGCCGCCGAGACCGATGCCATCCGTCGCGACGCGCTCGTCCTGCGCCTGGCCGCCGCGCATGAGGCGACGACCGGCGGTCTGGCGTGCGCGCTGGAGGGCGGGGCCGTGGACGAGGTGCTCCCGCCGCACCTGACCAGGCGTCGTCTGGTCGAGACGCTCGCCGGGCTGCCCGACGCGCGTGGCCGCCACCGGAACCCGCCCCTGTGAGCGCATCTCGTTCGGTCCTGGTCACCGGCGGCAACCGCGGCATCGGCCTGGCGATCGCCCGCGAGCTCGCCGGACGCGGGCACCGGGTCGCCGTCACCACCCGCGACGGAGACGTCGAGGGACTGCTCGCGGTGAAGTGCGACGTCACCGACAGCGCACAGGTCGACGACGCCTTCGCCACGGCGGAGGAGGCGCACGGCCCCGTCGAGGTGCTCGTCGCCAACGCCGGGGTCAGCCACGACGGACTGCTCCTGCGTACCAGCGATGACGACGTGGCGCGCGTGCTCGACACCAACCTCACCGGTGCGTTCCGGGTGGCCAGGCGCGCCTCGCGGGGGATGCTCCGCGCGCGCTGGGGACGCCTGGTCTTCGTGTCCTCCGTCGTCGGGCTGTCCGGCGGCGCGGGCCAGAGCGCCTACGCCGCGAGCAAGTCCGGCCTGGTCGGTTTCTCCCGGTCCCTGGCTCGCGAGCTCGGCGGCCGCGGCATCACCAGCAACGTCGTCGCGCCCGGCTTCATCGACACCGACATGACGGCGTCCTTGCCTGCGTCCCGTCGTGCTCAGGTGCTGGCGTCGGTGCCGGCCGGACGCAGCGGGACCGACCACGAGGTCGCCGCTGCCGTGGCCTTCCTCTGCAGCGACGAGGCGTCGTACGTCACCGGCGCGGTGCTGCCGGTCGACGGCGGTCTGGGCATGGGGCACTGATGCCGACGCTCGCCTCCTCGACCAGCCGCATCGGCGACGTCGCCTTCTCGGTCCTGGGCGGTGGCGCTCCCGTGACCGTGTTCGCCCACGGGCTGGGCGGTTCCGCGGCCGAGACGCGGCCGCTCGCCTCACGGGTGGCCGGCACCCGGGTGCTGATGGACTTCCGCGGCCACGGCGCCAGCGGCGCCCTCGCCGACGGTTGGGACTACGCCCTGCTGGCGCAGGATCTGGCCGCGGTCGCGGACGCCACCGGCGCGACGCAGGCCGTCGGCCTCTCCGTCGGCGCCGGCGCGCTCCTGCGACTGGTCAGCACCGACCCGTGCCGCTTCGCGCGGCTCGCCCTCGTCATGCCCGCAGCGCTCGACGAGGGACGAGCCGACGGCGCCACCCTGGCCATCCGGCGGCTGGGCACGGCGATCGACCGCAAGGACGTCGCTGCTGTGACGGCCGCGCTCCTCGACGAGCTCCCCGCCCACGTCCGTGAGCGGCGGGCCGTCCGCCTGCTCCTGGGGCGTCGCGCGGCGTCGCTCGTCGAGCGCCCGGCTCCACGACCGCGTCAGCCGGACCGGCCGGTCGACGACCGCGCCGTCCTGGCAGCCGTGACGGCGCCGACGCTCGTGGTCGCGCAGGACGAGGACCCCTTGCACGCGCTCGACCTGGCCGTCGAGCTGGCGGCCGCTCTCCCGCACGCCGCGCTGCTCGCCCTGCCCGCCGGTGGCGTGTTCTGGACGGCTGCTGCACAGACCGCTGACGCCCTCGCCCTGCACCTGTCGGAAGGCACCTCATGACCCCCGCCCTGCACGAGCACCTCACCGCCCGTCTGGGGCAGGCCGTGGACCGGCACCTCGCGGTCGCGCAGGACTGGCAGCCGCACGACTACGTGCCCTGGCAGCAGGGTCGCGACTTCGCCGAGCTGCCGTGGGAGGAGACGCAGAGCAGGCTGCCCGCCCCGGTGCGCGCGGCCGTCGCGCTGAACCTGCTGACCGAGGACAACCTGCCCGGCTACCACGGCGAGCTGGCCCGGATCTACGGCTCCTCCGAGCCGTGGCGGGCGTGGCTCGACCGCTGGACCGCCGAGGAGGGACGGCACGCGATCGTGCTGCGCGACTACCTGCTCGTCACGCGCGCCATCGACCCTGTGGAGCTCGAACAGGATCGGATGGCGACCGTGAGCGGCGGCTTCCGCGCGCCGGACAAGGACATGCTGCGCACCATCGCCTACGTGAGCCTTCAGGAGCTGGCGACCCGCGTCTCGCACCGGAGCACGGGGCGCCTGTCGGAGGACCCGCAGCTGGACCGGCTGCTCGCCCGGATCGCCACCGACGAGAACCTGCACATGGTGCTCTACCGCGATCTCGCGCAGGCCGCGCTCGAGCTGGACCCTACGGCGATGATGCAGGCGATCGTCGACGAAGTCGCCGGTTTCACGATGCCGGGTACCGGTATCCCGCGCTTCACCCGCCGGGCCGCCGTCGTTGCCCGCGCCGGCATCTACGACCTGCGGGTGCACCGCGACGACGTGGTGCTGCCGCTGCTGCGCTACTGGCGCGTCTTCGAGCTGACCGACCTGCCGCCGGCGGCCGAGGTCGCCCGTGACGAGCTGTCGGCGGTGCTGGCCGAGCTGGACCGGCGGGTGGGACGGCTGCTGTCCCGCCGCGAGCTGGTGGTCGCGTGACCGGCCTGCTCCAGGGCAAGCGGCTGCTCGTCACCGGGGTCCTGACCGAGCAGTCGATCGCCTTCTCCGTCGCGCGGCTCGCGGCAGAGCAGGGCGCCACCGTGGTGCTCACCGGCTTCGGTCGGGGCCTGTCGCTCACGACCCGGATCGCGCGGCGCCTGCCCGGCGCACCGCCGGTGGTCGAGCTCGACGTCACGTCGCCGGACGACCTCCGGCTCCTGCCGAAGCGGGTCGCCGAGCACGTCGACGGCCTAGACGGGGTGCTGCACGCCATCGGCTTCGCGCCTGCCGCGGCGCTCGGCAACGGCGTGCTCGACACCGACTGGGCCGACGTCGGGACGGCGCTGCACGTGTCGACCTGGTCCTATCCCGCTCTGGCCGGTGCGTGCCTGCCGATGATGGCCCCGGGCGGCGCCTACGTCGGGCTCGACTTCGACGCCCGCGTCGCCTGGCCGGCGTACGACTGGATGGGGGTCGCGAAGGCCGGGCTCGAGTCGGCGAACCGCTACCTCGCCCGCGATCTCGGCCCGCACGGCGTGCGCGCCAACCTCGTCGCCGCCGGGCCGCTCAAGACCATGGCGGCCAAGAGCATTCCGGGCTTCGAGCAGTTCGAGCGCGCCTGGGCCGAACGTGCGCCGCTCGGCTGGGACGTCCGCGACCCGGAGCCCGTCGCCCGCACCTGCGTGGCCCTGCTGTCCGACTGGTTCCCGGCGACCACGGGGACCGTGGTCTACGTGGACGGCGGGTTCAGCGCCGTCGGCGCCTGACCTCAGACACCGATCAGGCGACGCGGCGACGGGCGCAGGTAGACGGCCCACGTGACGCCGATGCAGACGAGGTAGAAGCACAGGAACGCGAGGTACGCCGCGTTGCCGGCACCGGTTTCCAGGAACGACTGCCGGAAGGCGACGTTGACCAGGACCCCGCCGAAAGCCCCTACTGCTCCGGCGATGCCGATGAGGGCGCCGGACAGTCGGCGCGCCTCGCGGTCGGTCGCGACGCTGTCCGCGCCCGCGGCCGCGAGCAGCTGCGACTTGGCGCGGAAGACGGCCGGGATCATCTTGTAGGTCGAGCCGTTGCCCAGGCCGCTCAGCACGAACAGCGTCGTGAAGCCGAGTACGAACAGCGGCAACGACTCCTGCAGCGAGGCGATCAGCACGACCACGGCACCGACGGCCATGGCGACGAAGTTGAGGGCCGTGACGCGGGCGCCGCCGAAGCGGTCGGCGAGCATCCCGCCGACCGGCCGGATGAGCGAGCCGAGCAGCGGCCCCAGGAAGGTCAGGTAGGCGGCGTCGAGCGGCGTCGGGAAGTCGTCGGCGAACTGCACCTGCAGGACCTGTCCGAAGGCGAATCCGAAGCCGATGAAGGAGCCGAAGGTGCCGATGTAGAGGAAGGACATGACCCAGGTGTGCGGGTCGCGGCAGACGTCGCGCATCGCCCGCTTGTCGTTCTTGGCCGAGGTGAGGTTGTCCATGTTGCGCAGGGCCAGGAAGGCGCTGACCAGGACCAGGGGCACGTACGCGCCGACGAGGACGCGCGGGTGCGCGGCGCCCACCGTGCTGAGCACGAGCAGCCCGGCCAGCTGCACCACCGGGACGCCGAGATTGCCGCCGCCGGCGTTGAGACCGAGAGCGCGGCCCTTGAGGCGGTCCGGGTAGAAGGCGTTGATGTTGGCCATCGAGCTGGCGAAGTTGCCGCCACCGACGCCGGCCACGGCGGAGACCAGCAGCAAGGTGCCCAGGGACACTCCCGGTTCGAGCACCACCAGGGTGAGCACCATCGGCACGAGCAGGAGCAGTGCGCTGAAGACGGTCCAGTTGCGCCCGCCGAATCGCGCGACGGCGAACGTGTACGGCAGCCGGAGCACGGATCCCACCAGCGCCGGCACGATGGTCAGCAGGAACTTGTCCTCGGGTGCGAAGCCGTAGGCCGGGCCGAGGAACAGCACCAGCACCGACCACATCGTCCAGACCGAGAAGCCGATGTGCTCGGACAGGATGGAGAAGCCGAGGTTGCGCTTCGCAACGCGCTCGCCGCCGGCGTCCCAGAAGTCGAGGTCGTCCGGCCGCCAGTCGTCGATCCAGTGGGCGCGCGCCGGTGCGGCGGTGCTCGAGGGCAGGTCCGGGGTGTCGAGAACTGCTGTCATCGCTGAAGATCCTCCGTCGCTCGGGGTGTCACGACGGACGCTAGGGACGCCGGATTGCGTGCCGGTCGCGGCAAGGAGGACAGCCCGTCACGGTCTTCTCTCGGTGCCGCGACGACCTTGTGCGCTCAGCCCTCGGAGGCGGCCAGCCGGTAGCCGCGCTTGACGACGGTCTGCACGACCACGCCGGCCGTTCCGAGCGCGGTGCGGAGCCGGGCCACGGTGACCTCGACGGCGTGCTCGTCCGCGACCTCGTCGCGCCACGCCGTACGCAGCAGGTCGGGTCGTGAGATGACCTTGCCGCCGCCGGCGACGAGCGCCGCCAGCACGCCGGTCTGGCGTGCGGTCAGCTCCACGGGCTGCCCGTCGACGAGCACGCTGTGTCCCCGCAGCTCCAGCCGGTGGGGCCCGGCCGTCACCGTGCGCGTTCGCCGCGCCGGCAGCTCCTCGGTGACCGTGCGCACCAGTGCGCCCAGCCGCGCACGCACCGGCTGCACCGTGGTCACGCCGAGCCGTTCCAGCGGCGCCGCCGTGACGGGGCCGACGGCAGCCACGAGCACCGGGCCGGACAGCGCCTTCACGAGCGCGCCCTCGCGGCCGTCCTCGCGGGCCACGGTGAGCATGCTGGCCACGGCGGGGGCGCTGGTGAAGGTGACGCAGTCGACCGTGCCGGCCACGACCTGCTCCACGAGGCGGCGCAGGGGGC
>JBKJQQ010000040.1:0-22232 GCA_046593875.1 Mycobacteriales bacterium
CGTGCTCAACGTGCGCACGCAGATCAGCCTGAACGTCGTCCGCAACGGGGTGCGCAACTACACCTTCAGCGGCTCGCTGCTGCCGGCCCGCCCGAACGGCCTCATCGCGTCGCTCTACCGCGTCGAGTCCAACGGCCGCCAGATCCTGACGGCGCAGACCCGCGCGAACGCCAACGTCGGTCAGGCCGGGTACGACCCCCGCCGTCCGGCCGGCTCGTACAGCATGACCCGTCAGTTCACCGGCAGCGGCCGCTTCGGGTTCGTCGTCCGTACCGGACAGGACCTGCAGAACGCGCCCGGCTCCTCCAACGTGAGGTCGCTGGCCGTCTTCTAGGCCCGGTTCGACCGACGGCCCCGCTCGAGATCTTCGAGCGGGGCCGTCGTCGTGTCGGCCCAGGACTGTCGGACCCGCGTGGTCCGATCGATCCATGCGCACGACCTCCCCGCACCACAGCGACGTCTTCAGCCACCTGCCGGCGCTGCTGATGCGCGAGCTGGACAGCGCGCTGGTGGCGGAGGTGCTCGCCGAGCTGGTCGACGCAGGCTGGCGGCCCGGCCAGCTCCGGCACCGGGTGGGCGCCGAGCCGGCCCAGGGCAGCGTCGACAAGGACGCGACGCACCTGCTCGAGCTGCTGCGCGGGCTCCTCCAGCAGACCTGCCCTGACGAGCAGCACGCCCGGGACAAGCAGGAGCGCGAGCGGCAGCGGGAGTGGGAGCGCGACCAGGCGCCGGCGCCGGCCAGCCCCGAGGTGCGGCAGGCCCGCATCGAGCAGATCCGCGCCGGGCTGAAGGGCGTCCCGCGTCGGCGGCCGGAGCCCGAGCCGCGGACGCGTCCCGCCTGCAGCCTCTGCGCGGGCGAGGGCGCCTACTTCGTGACCCGCGACGTGCACCTGTGCAGGCGCTGCGTCGACGTCATGGCGACCGGTCAGGCGAGCCTGCGGTCGACCGGTTAGCGCTGGTGCCGGACCCAGGCCCGGTCGGCCGGCACGCGGTACGGCAGCAGGTAGCGGTCGACCAGCCCGAACAGCACGCTGAGCAGCGCGCCGACGAGCAGTCCGACGGCGACGCCCGTCAGCGCGCCGATCCCGTACGACGCCAGTGACTGCAGGGGCTGCGAGGTGCCCAGCTCACGGATCGACCACCCGACGCCGAGCAGCGCACCGACCATCGCGCCGCCGAGCAGGGATCCCAGCACGATGCGTCGTCGCCACAGCCGCAGGTGCCGATGGGCGTGCCGCACGGTGACCGTCCGCGGCCCCGCCGGCACCCGCAGGACGACCGACCGGAAGCCCGGTCCCCGGTGCGTCGTGGCGGTCATGGTGAGGGGATCTCCGCGGCAGGACCGCCTCAACCGGAGCGAGCCCGAACGTCACCCGTTCGTCGTACGCCGGGTGCCCGCGCGGCGCGGGACCGGCACCGGCAGACTGTCGCGGTGACCGCCGACGCCCTGCCCGCTCCGGCCGCGGCCGCAAGCGCCCTCGCGCGCGAGGTCGAGCGTGAGCAGGAGGTGCTCGACCGGGCTCTCGCGCGCCTGGACGTGCTGCGTGCGGAGGCGCTGCAGCGCGAGACCGAGAGCATGCGCCCGGCCGGAGGGACCCCCCAGGCGGTGTACGAGCGCGACGTCAGCGCGCAGGCCGCCGCCAACCGGCGGGCCGACCTCGACCACGCCGGCGAGGGACTGGTCTTCGGCCGGCTGGACCGCGACGACGGCACGGTCCACCACATCGGCCGGATGGGGCTGCGCACCGACGAGCAGGAGCCGATCGTCGTCGACTGGCGCGCCCCCGCGGCCGCCGCCTTCTACCGTGCGACCGCCGCTGACCCGCAGGGCGTCGTGCGCCGCCGCACCATCAGCACCAGCCGTACGACGGTTGTGGGTGTCGACGACGAGCTGCTCGATGCGGACGGCCCGCTCGAGGGCGTGGTCGTCGTCGGCGACGGCGCCTTCCTGGCCGCCGTCAGCCGCGAGCGCACCGGGCAGATGCGCGACATCGTCGCGACCATCCAGCGCGAGCAGGACGAGGCCGTACGCGCCCCCGACGACGGCGCTCTCGTCGTCACCGGCGGGCCGGGCACGGGCAAGACCGCCGTCGCGCTGCACCGGGTGGCCTACCTGATGTACGCCCGCCGCGACTGGTACTCCCGTCGCGGTGTCCTCGTCGTCGGCCCGAGCCCGGTCTTCGTCGACTACATCGGCGCCGTCCTGCCCGCGCTCGGCGAGACGAGCGTCCGGCTGGCCAGCCTGGCCGATCTGGCGGAGCTGCCCCGTGACATCACGGTCAGCGGGTACGACGGGCCGGCCGCGATCGCCGTCAAGGGCTCGGTGCGCATGGCCGAGCTGCTGCGCAAGGTCGTCCGGCACCTCGGCGGCGCCCGCCACCTGCAGGACCTCGAGCTCGACCGCTGGGGGATGCGCGTGGTGGTGCGCGGCGGCGACGTCGCCCGGCGCCGGGCGACCGTCCACCGCAGCAGCCGCAGCCACAACAGCGGCCGGCAGGCGTTCTCGGCCGCGCTCGTCGAGCTGGCCTGGCGTGCGTGGGAGCGACGCCCGCAGGCCACCCGCATGGAGTCCGACGACCGCGACGACTTCGCCGCGTGGCTGCGCAACGACCCGGCCTTCCGTCGCGCGCTGGATGCCGCCTGGCCGGTCCTGCTGCCGTGGCCGGTGCTGACGTCGCTGCGCGCCGGCGAGCTCCCGCTGGCCGACCTGGCGCGCGGGATCCTGTCCGACCAGGAGCTCGCGGCGCTGACCGCCAGCTGGAGCGCTGACGGGCCGCTCACCGCCGCCGACGCGGCGATCCTCGACGAGCTGGCCGATCTGCTGGGGGCCGCGCCGGTCGAGGTCGAGGAGGAGGACGACGGCTGGGACGAGCTGGCCGACCTCGACGAGCGGGCCGAGGAGATGGGCGTGACCACCCACGCCGACCGGACGGCCCGCGCCCGCCGCAACCTGGCCGACGAGCGCGACTACCGCACCTACGCCCACGTCGTGGTCGACGAGTCGCAGGACGTCACGCCGATGCAGTGGCGGATGCTCGGCCGGCGCGCCCGCGGCGCCAGCTGGACCGTCGTCGGGGACTGGGTGCAGTCGGCCTGGCCCGACGTTCAGGAGGTCCGCGACGCGCTCGCGACCGTCCTCGGCAAGAGCCGGCTGCGGCAGGTCGAGCTCACCACCAACTACCGCACCAGCACCGAGGTCGCTGCGCTGGCCGCCCGGCTGCTGCAGCGCATCGCCCCCGACCTGCAGGCGCCGAAGGCCGTGCGCAGCACCGGGATCGAGCCGCTGCTCGTCACAGGGTCAGTGCTCGTCGAGCTGCCTGCACAGGTCGAGGCCCTGCTCGCGCAGGTCGGCGGCACCGTCGGCGTCGTCGCGCCGTACGGCCTGGTGTCACAGGTGCGCGACGTCCTGCCGCACGACCCGCGGCTGACCGTCGTCGACCCGTGGCAGGTCAAGGGTCTGGAGTACGACGGCTGCCTGGTCGCGGACCCGCACGGCATCGTCGCCGAGGCCCAGCACCCGATCGCGGGCCTGCGCAGCCTCTACGTCGCGCTGACCCGCGCGACCCAGCGCCTGGTCGTCGTCTCCGCCGAGCCGCTGGAGACCCTGCTCGCCGACTGAGCAGCGGAGGCAGGACTCCCCGCCCCGCCGCGCCGAGGAGGCAGCCAGGCAGGTGGGGAGTGTCCCCGCGGCCAGCCGCGGTGTCTGCTCCCCGGCCGGGGCCGAGATGGCCGTCGTGCGCTGCCGGCGTCCCGGTGCGCGGTGGCGCGTCAAGCCCTCCACGCAGATCTGTGCATGACCAAAACTTCTGCACAGCAGCACTTTTCATTGAGAAAGCTCTTGCGCGACCCGCTCCCGTCGCCTAGAATCGCTCATATGTTCGATGACGGAGTGGCGACGGGGGAGGATGTCTTCGGACGTCCCCTCCCGCCCGGCGCGGGGAGGCCGGCCACGGAGGCCGCCGCGCCTGGACCCGATCCCGCCGCTGAGCTGTCGTTGCCGGTGCAGCAGCTGCTGGCGTCGCTTCCGGCGGTGGTCGGGCAGGTCCCGGCCGAGCTGCCCGGTTCGCAGGCGCTGGCCGACACCGCGGCGCTGCTGCGGGCGATCGAGCAGCTGCACGCCGCGGTGCTCGGTCGGGTCGCCGACGTCGATGCCCGCAAGCTGCACACGCTGGTGGGGGCGTCCTCGGCCGGGTCGTGGGTGGCGCAGCAGCAGACCTCGCTGGACCGCGGGGAGCTCGCGCTGGCCCGCCGCCTGGCAGGTCTGCCGACGTTGGACACCGCGGTCCGGGAGGGCCGGCTCTCGGTCGCGACCGCTGAGCGGGTCGCCAAGGCGCTGGCCAAGCTGCGCCGGCACGTCGACCGGCCGGACGGTCTGATCGACGGGCAACCCGCCGAGCAGGTGCTGGTCGGGGTGATCGGCCACGGCGTGAAGGACCTGATCTGCCAGCACCTGGGTGGTCTGGCCGACGACGACCCGCGCCTGGCGGTGCTGCTGGAGGCGTTGGCGCAGATCGTGGAGTCGCCGACGGGCGAGCTGGCCCGGCTCGAAGCGGCGTTCGTGCTGCTCGCCGAGCACCTCGAGCCGGCGCTGCTCCCAGACGCCCTCGGCACGCTGGTCGACGCCTGCCTGCCGAACGAGCTGGAGAAGCGCGCTGCCGACGCGCACAGCAACCGAGGGTTCGGGGTCCGGCGCAACGGCGACGGCTCGGGCTTCCACGTCACCGACGGCGACCTGGACCTGGAGACCGGCGAGCTGCTGTGGACAGTGCTGCAGGCCGGCCTGACGGCAGACCCGGACAACCCCGTCGACACAGCGGAGTTCGCCGGGCTGCGCGAGCAGGGCTGGCAGGCCGGTGATCCGCTTCCGGCGACGGGCGGCCCGCGTTCGCGCCGCCAGCGCGGTCACGACGCGCTCCGCCTGGCGCTACGGGCGCTGCTCGACAGCGGCGCGCTCGGCTCGCGGGACAAGGCCGCGCCACACGTGGCGGTCACCACCGGCCTGGACACCCTGCACCGCGTGCCCGGCGCGATGCCCGCGGTGGCCGCCTCCGGCACCCGCCTGCCGTCCAGCCTGGTCCGTCGGTGGTTCTGCGAGAGTGCCGTCACCCGCTTCGTTCTCAGCCTGGGTCGCAAGGTCATCGAGACCAGCCACCCCGAGCGCACCCTCACCGCCCAGGAACGCCGGATCAAGAAGATCGAGACCGGCGGCCGCTGCCAGATCGCCGGCTGCCGCTGCGGACCCTCCGCCCGCCTCGTCCCACATCACGGCGACCCGTGGGCGCAGTGCCACACCACCAGCCTGACCGACGCCGTCCTGATCTGCGAGCCCAGCCACCACGACCTGCACAGCGGCGGCCACACCCTGCGCCTCAAGGACGGCCGCTGGCTCAACGAGCACGGCTGGGCCGACGGACCGGGCAGGTAGGCGTCAGACGGCGTCGCGAGCCGGCGGCTGGCCCAGGCTGGCTCTTGCGAGCGCGACCGGCCCGGTCAGTCGCAGCCGCAGACGCCGGAGGCGGCGCGCAGCTGGAAGCAGTCCGGGCAGGTGTTGCTCTTGAGCACGGCCTTCTCGGCCTCGGCCTCGCGAGCCAGGGTCGCTGCGCGGGTGGCGGCGGCCTTCCGGGTGCGCGCCTTGGCCTTGGCCTCGACAGCGTCGCGCTCGGCGGTCACGATCGCGTTCGCGGCGATGGTGTCGGCGTTCTCGTGCTCGAACACGCGTCGTCGGACGGTGTCCGGGATGAAGTTCATCGTCTGCTCGCAGAGCAGGACGGCGACGTCCAGCGGGCAGTCCTTGGCGACCTGCTCCACGACGTCACCGTGCACCAGCTCGGGGTCGGCGGCAACGAGGCTCTCGACGCGGGCGACGGCCTCGTCGACGGCGGCCTGCGTCTCGGGCGCCACGGTCTCTTCGGTCTCCACGGGTGGGGCTCGCTCTCGTTCGGGTCTGCTGGCGAGGGTCCGTCGCCGGGCTCGCCCCAGTCTGCCCCACGGATCAGGCAGCGCGCTGCTGCTCCGCGCGTTCCAGCAGGCGCAGCAGCGCGGCGTCGACGACGTCCTGACGGGTGATGTTCACGCTGTGCCCGGCCCCCGGGACGACGATCAGCTCGGCGTCCGGCAGCTGCTCGGCCATCCGTCGGCTGTGGCTGGCAGGGGTGAGCCGGTCGCTGTCGCCGACGAGCAGCGTCACCGGGATGTCCCGCATCGCGGCCAGGGAGGCATGCTCGTCGTGGTCCAGCAGCGTCCGGTAGAACGCCGTCGTCACCGTCATCGGCGTCTCCTCGAGCAGGTCCTGGACCAGCCGGACGAGCTCGGGCTGCGCGTCGTCGCTGCCGAACAGGTAGCGCCGGTACAGCCGCGTGCCGAGCCGGGTGCCGGGCTTGCGAAAGCGCTCCAGCACCGGCGCCCACAGGCTGAACCACCACAGGAACAGCTGCAGCAGGCCGAGCCGCCGCGCGAAGCGCACCGCCATGCCGACCGGGCCGGCCTCGACGAGCCCGCCGGACGAGGTGGCCAGCAGGAAGGCGCCGGTGACCCGCGGCCCGAACAGCTCAGGCCGCTGCCGGGCCAGCGCCATGATGGTCATGCCGCCCATCGAGTGGCCGAGCAGCACCACCGGCCCCTGCGGTGCGACCGTGTCGAGGACCTCGCCGAGGTCGCGGCCGAGCTGGTCGATGGTCGCGCCCCGGACCTTGCCCTGCCCGCGGGAGCGCCCATGGCCGCGGCAGTCGTACAGCACGGTCCTCGTCCTGCCCCGCAGCGTCTCGCGCTGCAGCAGGAACTCCTCGAGCCGGGCCGTGAAGCCGTGCACGAGCACGACGGTCGGACCCGCACCCTCGTCGACCTCCACGTGGAGGTCGACGCCGTCGCTGGTCCGCACCGTGGTCTGCACACCTCCATCGTCACGCACGAAGGCGCCGTCACGCACGAAGGCCCGGTCCCCACGGGGACCGGGCCTTCGTGATGGTGAGAAGTACTACTGCGGAACGACGTTCTCCGCCTGCGGGCCCTTCGGGCCCTGCGTGATGTCGAACTCGACGCGCTGGTTCTCGTCGAGGGACTTGTAGCCGTCCGTGGCGATCGCGGAGAAGTGCACGAAGACGTCGGCGCCGCCGCCGTCCTGAGCGATGAAGCCGAAGCCCTTCTCGGCGTTGAACCACTTCACAGAACCCTGAGCCATGTTGCTGTCTCCTTCAAGACTGGGTGGGAGCCGCGCACTGTGCGCGATCCCGAGAGCTGAGCCTGTCGGAGACGCAAAGAACGCCCGCGACGTACACGTCCGCGGGCGTTGATGAACACGAGCGAAGAGGTGCAACTGCAACCAGCCAGCAGTCTACACACGAGGTCGTCCGGACTACGTCGATCTGCGTAGTCCTGCCCATGGAAGTCCAGACCTCCGGCCGCGAGGATGGGGCCGAGGGCAACCGGCCCCGTTGTCAGGAGGCCCGCGTGACCCCGCCCTCTCCCGAGACCGCACGGCGTCGAGCCGTCTCGGGCTTCACGCTGTACGACGTCGCGAACTCGGCGTTCGTCACCACCGTCGTCACCGCCGTCGGGGGACCTTTCCTCACCGCGATCGCCGAGGAGGCCGCGGGCGCCGACGGGCGCATCGCGCTGCTGGGCCTGCACCCGCGCGCGGCCTCGCTGTTCGCCTACGCCGTCAGCCTGTCCGTCGTGCTCCAGGTCCTGGCGCTCCCGCTGCTCGGCGCCTTGGCCGACCGGCCCGCCGCCAAGCGCCGGCTGCTCGTCGTCAGCACCGGGGTCGGCGCGGTCGCGACGCTCGCGCTGGCCGCGGTACCCATGGGGGCGCCGTTGCTCGGCGTGCTGGCGTTCGTGGTCGCCAACGTCGCGTACGGCGCGGCGATCCTGGCCTACAACGCGTATCTCGCCGACGTCGCCGAGCTGCCGGACCGCGACCGCGTCTCGGCCCGAGGCTTCGCCTTCGGCTACGCAGGAGGCGCGTTCGTGCTTGCGCTGTCCCTCGGGATGCTCGCCGCCGCCGAGCCGCTCGGGCTGGCCAAGGGCTCGGCCGTACGGATCACGATCGCGCTCTCCGCGATCTGGTGGTCGGCCGTCGGACTGGTCGCCCTCCGCCGGCTGGACGCCGTGCGAGACCTCCCGGGCTACGACGACACGGTCGAGCCGGCGCCGCTGCTGTCGCAGGTGCGGCACTCCCTCGGCCAGCTGCGCGGGTCGCTCCGCGCGCTGCGGGCGCTGCCCGGGACGGCGCGGTACCTGATCTCCTTCCTGCTGTTCAACGACGCGATCCAGGCCGTCGTGGCCCTGTCAGCGGTCGTCCTCACCCAGGAGCTGTTCGTCGCGAAGGGCCTGGACGCCGACGACGCGACACCGTTCCTGCTGCAGCTGATCCTGCTCATCCAGGTCGTCGCCATCTTCGGCGCGGCCGGCTCGGCCAAGCTGGCCAAGCGGATCGGCGCGAAGCAGACGCTGCTGCTGACGCTGGTGGTCTGGGTGGGAGTGGTCGTCTACGCCGTCGTCGCGCTGGACAGCCAGTCGGCGGCGTACGTCATGGGGGTCGTCATCGCGCTGGTGCTCGGCGGATCGCAGGCGCTGGCCCGCTCGATGTTCAGCTCGATGGTCCCGGACGGCCGGCAGGCCAGCTTCTTCGGCTTCTACGAGCTGGCCGAGCGGGGTACGGCCTGGGTCGGCACGCTGATCTTCGCGATCGTCCTGGACATCACGGGGTCCTACCGCGGGGCGCTGCTCAGCCTGCTGGTGCTGTTCGTCACCGGTGGGCTGCTGCTGGCCAGCACCGACACCGATGCGGCCATCGCGGCGGCCCGGGACGCCGAGGACGAGCCGGTCCCCGCCGCCGCGAACCGTCAGTAGCGGGCGCCCACGGGAGCCGGCAGCGCGTCGAGCTCGGCCAGGTCGGCCGCCGACAGCACGAGGGCGGCGGAGGCGGCGTTCTGCTCGAGGTAGGCGGTCTTCTTGGTCCCCGGGATCGGGACGACGTGCTCGCCCTGCGCGAGCACCCAGGCCAGGGCGACCTGCGCCGGCGTCGCGCCGACCCGGTCGGCCACCGCACGCACCGCCTCGACGAGCGCAGCGTTCGCCGCCATCGCCTCCGGGGTGAAGCGCGGGTTGCGGGCACGGAAGTCGCTGCTGTCGAAGGACCCCTCGGTCACCGTCCCGGTCAGGAAGCCGCGGCCCAGCGGGGAGAACGGCAGGAAGCCGGCGCCGTTGGCCGTGCACCACGGGAGCACCTCGGCGAGCGGGTCGCGGGTCCACAGCGACAGCTCGGACTGCACGGTGGCGACCGGATGGATCGCGTGGGCACGGTCCAGCTCCTCGACGCCGACCTCGGACATGCCGAGCGCCAGGGCCTTGCCGGCGCCGACCTGCTCGGCCATCGCCCCCCACGTCTCCTCGACCGGCACGTCCGGGTCGACGCGGTGCAGCTGCCACAGGTCGACCCGGTCGGTGCCGAGGCGCTGCAGCGAGGCGTCGAGCGCGGCCCGCACGTGCTCGGGTCGGCCGTCGCGGCCCATCGCCCCGGAGCCCGTGACCAGCCCGCACTTGGTCGCCAGGAACGCCTCGTCCCGCCGACCGGCCAGGCCGCTGCCGACGAGCTCCTCGTTGGTGAACGGGCCGTAGACGTCGGCCGTGTCGATGAGCGTCACCCCGAGGTCCAGGGCCCGGCGGAGCACCGCGCGGGACTGGCTGTCGTCGCGCTCGGCCGCGCCGTACGCCCACGACATCCCCATGCAGCCCAGTCCGACCGCACCGACCTCGGGGCCGTCGGGACCGAGCCTGCGCAGGGGGATCGTCATGCGCGCAGTCTGGCCCAGCGCGCCTGGCAGGATGCTCAGGTGATGCCGGACGCCTGGGACAGCTGCGCCTTCCCGGGCACCTTCCGGCGGTACCAGGGGCAGGCGCTGGACGCCGTCGACGCGCTGCGCGAGGCCGGTCACCGGCGGGCGTACGTCGTCATGCCGCCCGGTTCCGGCAAGACCGTGCTGGGCCTCGAGGTCGCCCGCCGCCTCGGTCGGCGGACGATGGTGCTGACCCCCAACACCGCGGTGCAGGCGCAGTGGCTCGCGCAGTGGAAGGAGTTCGGGGGGACCGGCTCGCACCCGCGACCCGGCAGCAGCGAGCGGGCCCTGACGGCGCCGCTCACGGTGCTGACCTACCAGTCGCTGTCGGTCTGGGACCGCACCGCGGACGACGAGGACGTCGAGGACGACCCGTCGGCGACGCTGGCCGAGAGCCGGCGGGCGGCGCTGCGCGGCGAGCCCGGGGCCGACCTGCTCGACCTGCTGCACCCGCGCGGTCGCGAGCTCGTGCGCCGGGCCGCCGCCACCGGCCCCTGGACGCTGGTGCTCGACGAGTGCCACCACCTGCTGGAGACCTGGGGGGCGCTGTGCCGGGCGCTCGCGCGTGCGCTCGGCGACGACACGTGGGTCCTCGGGCTGACGGCGACGCCGCGCACGTCGATGACCGCGCGTCAGGCCGAGCTGCACGACGACCTGTTCGGCGACTGCGACTTCTCCGTACCGACGCCGGCGGTCGTCAAGGAGGGCGAGCTCGCGCCGTACCAGGAGCTGATCTACCTCACCGACCCGACGGCGGAGGAGGACACCTGGATCGTCGCCGAGCGCAGCCGCTTCGCCGACCTGCAGCTCGAGCTGCTGTCCGAACGCACCGGCACGCTGCCCTTCCTGGACTGGCTGTGGCGTCGCCTGCACGACCGGCGGTACGAGAAGGGCGGCCCGCAGCGGAGCTGGCGCGAGCTGGAGGAGGCCGAGCCCGAGCTGGCCCGGGCCGGACTCCGGCTCGTGCAGGCGGGCGTGCTCGAGCTGCCGATCGGTGCGCGGCTGCGTGAGGAGCACCGCGTCTCGGCGGACGCGCAGGACTGGGCGGTCCTGCTCGAGGCCTACGCCCGCGAGCACCTCACCGGCAGCGGGGTGCTGGCGGACTCGCGTCTGCTGGAGGCGATCCGCGCCGTCCTGCCCTCGCTCGGCTACACGCTGACCGTGCGCGGCCTGCGCACGGCGACCTCGCCCGTCGACCGGATCTGCGCGCTGTCCGCGTCCAAGGCCTCAGCCGCCGTGCACGTCCTCGATGCGGAGTCCGCCGCCCTCGGGGAGGACCTGCGCGCGGTCGTGCTGTGCGACTTCGAGCAGCGCACCGCACAGGCGCCGGCGTCGCTGCAGGAGGCTGCTCGCGACCGGCCGGCGGGGTCGGCGCGGCTGGCCTTCCTCGCGCTGGCGGGGTCGAGCCTGGCGCCGGCGCTGCGGCCGGTCATGGTCACGGGTCGCACGGTCGCGATGCGGCGCGAGGACCTGGCCGCCTTCCGCGCCTTCGCGCCGCCCGCGTTGGCCGACCGGCTGCTGGCCGATCCCCTCGACGGCAACCGCGCGCTGGTCACGCTGAGCGCCGGCGTCGGCTGGAGCGCCCGCGTGTGGGTGCCGCTCATGACGAGCTGGCTCGAGGCCGGCGGCACGCAGGTGCTGGTCGGCACGCGCGGGCTGCTCGGCGAGGGCTGGGACTGCCCGCCGCTCAACGTCGTCGTCGACCTCACCGGCGCAGCCACGCCGACGGCCGTGACGCAGCTGCGCGGCCGGTCGCTGCGCATCGACCCGGCGCGCCCGGACAAGGTCGCCGACAACTGGACCGTCGTATGCGTCGCGGACGACCACCCCCGCGGCGATGCCGACTACCTGCGCGGCGTGCGCAAGCACGAGCACCACCTCGCCCCCGGCCGCGACGGCGTCATCGAGTCCGGCATCGGGCACTGCGACGAGGTCCTCGGGCCGTACGCCCCGCCGGTCGCGGGCTCGCGCGTCGCGGTCAACGGGCGCGCCCTGGTGCGGGCGCACGAGCGGGGTGCCGTCCGCGCCGCCTGGGCGGTCGGGCAGGGCTATCGCGGCGTCGAGATCGCGACGTTGCGGGTGCGCACCGAGCAGCCGCTCGGGCTGTCCGGCGGGGTCGTGCCTTCGGCGCTGCTGCGGGCTCGGCGGACCCTCGGCGAGCCCGCGCCGGCGCCGCTCCCGCGTGCCCGCCGGCCGGAGCGGCTGTGGCCGCTGCCGCTCGTGTCCGCCTCCGTGGCAGGCGCTTCCGTGGCGGCGGCCGAGGGCGCCTTGCCCGGGGTGGTCGCGGGCGCCGGGGCCGGCCTGCTGGTCGCGGCGGGGGTCGGCGGGCAGCGGTACGCCCAGCAGCTCCGCGCGCTGCGGACCTCGCCGGCCGTCGAGCAGACCGCGACGTTGCAGCAGATGGCCTCCGCGGTGGCCGACGCGCTGCAGCGCATCGGCGAGTCCACCGTCGGTGCCGGCGGCGTGCAGGTGCGTGGGGTGCGCGGCGGCGAGTTCGCCTGCGAGCTCGACGCTCCCACGCGCGAGTCGCTGCTGTTCGCCGCTTGCCTGGACGAGCTGCTGGCCCCGTTGGCCGACCCGCGCTGGCTCGTCTCGCGGCTGGTGCTGCCGGTCCCGGCGGCCGCGGCGGACAAGCGCCGGCTGGCCCGCGCCCGCGCGCTGGGCCGTCCGGTCGAGGCGGCCGTCGCGTGGCA
This sequence comes from Mycobacteriales bacterium, assembly GCA_046593875.1. Classification (GTDB taxonomy): domain Bacteria; phylum Actinomycetota; class Actinomycetes; order Mycobacteriales; family SCTD01; genus SCTD01. The sequence goes on from JBKJQQ010000040.1 coordinate 12,527, forward strand.
CGCCGTGCCCGGACCCCTGGCCCGGTCCAAGACGAGGGTGTCCGCCTTCGAGGTGGCCTGGCGCGAGCACGTCGGCGCCGGGCGGCTGGTCCTGGTCAAGGACCCCGAGGGGACGGCGCTGCTGGAGCTGCTGCGGGGCGAGGACCCGTTCGCGGTGACGAGCCGGCTGCGCACCGTCTGGCGCTGACGCGGTCTCGATCAACGGGGTTGCGCGCCGGGATCAGCGCGGGGCCTGCACCAGCATCCGGCCCTCGGCGACCACGCCCCGGTGCGTGCCCGTCCCGAGCCAGCCGCCCAGCACCAGCCCCTTGGCCTCGACGTGCACCCGCGCCAGCCGCCCTCGCCCGCGCAGCGAGATGACCGCCCGCTGCTCGGTCTGCGCGTTGACCAGCGGCCCGCGCAGGGGGAGCCGCGGCCCGCGCTCGGAAGCAGTGACCGCGACCGACCAGCCGTCGCCGACCGCTGTGCGCCCGTCGGCGGAGAACTCCGCGACCGTCTTGGGCAGCGACCAGTGCACCCGACCGCCGTGCACCGACGGCAGCGAGTCGACGGCGATGAAGGGGATGTGCACGACCGGGAGCACCGTCCCGCGCAGCAGCGGTCCGGCGAACACCTCCCGGTAGGGCCCGACCGGCGACGACAGGTAGTCGACGACGGCCCCGACGGTCAGGGCGCGCACCCGGCCGGCGTAGCGGAAGCTGCTCGGCAGCGGCGACGGCGCCCGCTGCACCCAGACGACAGCCCGCACCTCGCAGTCCCACGGCGGCCCGGGCGTCGACGCCGGCAGCTGGGCGGCCAGCTCCGCCGGCAGCCGGCTCTCGGGCAGGCACTCCAGGTCGGCGAGCGGGTCCACGACCAGATCCTGCACCGCCTAGCGTGGAGCCGGTGAGCAGCACCCGTCGCGGAGCCCTCTACGGCGCCTCGGCGTACCTGCTGTGGGGCTTGTTCCCGCTCTACTGGCCGCTGCTCGAGCCCTCCGGTGCACTTGAGGTGCTGGCCCACCGCATCCTGTGGTCGCTGGTCGTCGTGGCCGTCCTGCTCGCGGTCACCCGTCGGCTCGGCGCGGTCCGGGCTGCGCTGGCCGATCGCGGACGTGCCCTGCGGCTCGCGCTGGCCGCCGTCGTCATCGCGGTCAACTGGGGCACCTACATCTACGGCGTCACGAACGAGCGGGTCGTCGAGACCTCGCTGGGCTACTTCGTCAACCCGATCGTCACGGTGCTGCTCGGTGTCGTGGTCCTCGGCGAGCGTCTGCGCCCGGCGCAGTGGACGGCGCTGGGCGCGGCCTTCGTCGCCGTCGTCGTGCTGACCGTCGAGAACGGCAGCCCGCCGTGGCTGGCCCTCGTGCTCGCGTTCTCCTTCGGCACCTACGGCCTGCTGAAGAAGACCGCCGGCGTGGGCGCAGTGGAGGGCCTGGCCATCGAGACGGCCGTCCTGCTCCCGGTCGCGGCGGCGTACGTCGCCTTCATCGGGGTGAGCGGAGCAGGCACGTTCGCGAGCGAGGGCGCCGGCCATGCAGGCCTTCTCGTGCTGTCCGGGCTCATCACCGCGGTGCCGTTGCTGCTGTTCGGGGCGGCGGCGTCGCGGGTGCCGCTGACGACGCTCGGCGTGCTGCAGTACCTCGCGCCCACGCTGCAGTTCCTGCTGGGCGTGACGCTGTTCGACGAGCCGCTGCCGGTGGTGAAGCTGCTCGGCTTCGTCCTGGTCTGGATCGGCCTCGCGCTGTTCACCGCCGACCTCGTGCGCCACCACCGGCGCACGGCGCGCCTGGCACTGGCCGTCCCTGCCTAGGGTGAGCGGCGTGCTCGACCGCCGCGACGTCCCCCTGGCGCCGCTGACGACGCTGCGCCTCGGTGGTCCCGCCGAGCGACTCGTCACGGCGTACGACGAGGAGTCGGTGGTCGCCGTCGTCCGCGAGGCGGATGCCACCGGGGAGCCGCTGCTGGTGCTCGGCGGTGGCAGCAACGTCGTGCTCCCGGACGAGGGCGTCGCGGGGACGGTCCTGCGGATAGCCGTGCACGGCCTGTCGGTCGAGCAGGACGGCGACCGGGTGCTGCTCACGGCGAAGGCCGGCGAGGGGTGGGAGTCCTTCGTCGGGCTGTGCGTCGCCGAGGGGCTGGCCGGTGTCGAGGCGCTGTCGGGCATCCCCGGGCTGGTCGGCGGCAGCCCGGTGCAGAATATCGGGGCGTACGGCCAGGACGTCGCGCAGACCATCACGGCGGTGCGTGCCTACGACCGCCGCCAGCAGCAGGTTGTCACGCTGACCGACTGCGGCTTCTCCTACCGGCACAGCGCTCTCAAGGCCGACCCCGGGCGGTGGGTCGTGCTGGCGGTGACCTTCGCGCTCACCTCGAGCCGGCTGTCGGAGCCGGTCCGCTACGCCGAGCTGGCCGGTCGCCTCGGCGTCGAGGTGGGTGAGCGGGCACCGCTGGGCGAGGTGCGGGAGGCGGTCCTGGCGCTGCGCCGCGGCAAGGGCATGGTGCTCGACGCCGCTGACCCCGACACCCGCAGCGCAGGCTCGTTCTTCACCAACCCGCTGCTGACGAGCGATCAGCTCGCCGCGCTGCGGGATCAGCCGCCCTCGTGGCCTGAGGCGGACGGCCGCGTCAAGGTCAGCGCCGCCTGGCTGATCGAGCGGGCCGGCTTCGGCAAGGGCGCGTTCGACGGGCCGGTCGGCATCTCCACCAAGCACACCCTCGCGCTGGTCAACCGCGGCGGCGGCACGACCGCCGACCTGCGCCGGGTCGCCGGCGCCGTGCGCGACGGCGTCCGCGCGCGCTTCGGCGTCGAGCTGGTCCCCGAGCCGGTCTTCGTCGGCGCGCCTCTCTAGAGCACGCCGACGTCGCGCCCGAGCCGTCGCCAGGCCAGCCCCCCGGCGCCGATCAACGGGCCGTCCGCACCGAGCCCGACGTGCGTGATCGTGCTGCCGCGCGCGTGGCCGAGACGTGCCTGCTCGTGCAGTGCGGTGTTCGCCGCGGCGAAGAACGGCGCCCCGAAGCCGAGCGCGACCGAGCCGCCGACGAGCACGACCGACAGGTCGAGCAGGTTCACCACCGAGGCGAGGGAGCGGCCGAGCAGCAGGCCCGCCCGCGTGACCTCTTCCGGACCGGCGGTGGCGGCGGGAGCGCCCAGCCGGCGGGCGATCGCCGTACCGCTGATCTCGGCCTCGAGGCAGCCGCGGGCGCCGCAGCCGCACTCCGCACCGCCCACGACGGCGAGCACGTGGCCGACGTGGCCGGCGTTGTCCGAGGCGCCGTCGAGCAGCCGGCCGTCGACGACCAGCCCGCCGCCGACGCCGGTCGACACGACCATCGCGAGGAAGTCGCGCACCCCGGCGCCTGCGCCCTTCCAGGCCTCCCCGACCGCGAGCGCCTTCGCGTCGTTGTCGAGCACCGTGGGCAGGCCCCACGTCTCGGCGACCCGCGCCAGCAGCGGGAAGTCCCGCCAGGCAGGGATGTTCAGCGGCGACACGGTCACGCCGCCGGCGCTCATCGGCCCGCCGCAGCCGATGCCGACAGCGACTGCGCCGGCGGGGTCCACCTGCTCGATCACGCCCTGCAGCGCGGCCCAGACCGCTGAGGGGTCGGGGCCGCGGGGGGTCGGTGCGGACGCGGAGCGCAGCAGGGCGCCGTCCGCGTCGACGATCCCGGCCGCCATCTTGGTGCCGCCGACGTCGACGGCCAGGACGGTGTCGACCCGTCTACTCCATCGCCTCGAGCATGCTCAGCATCTCCTTGCAGGCGGGGCACACCGGGTACTTGTCCGGGTCCCGACCGGGCAGCCACTTCTTGCCGCACAGCGCCGTCACCGCCACCCCGTCGACGGCGCTGCGCAGGATGTCCTCCTTGCGCACGTAGTGGCTGAAGCGGTTGTCCTCGCCGTCGTCGAGCTGCGGGTCGCCGACGGGACGGGTGTCGAGCTCGGTCATGGCGCCAGCCTAGGGCGGTCAACCGCGAAGGTGACAAGTGCGTGACGTCACCTTCGGCGAGCATGATCGGTCGTGCGGAGGGGGTACGGCAGGGTCGTGTCCGAGCCTGCGCGCCGCCTCACCGACGACGAACGACGTCGTCGTCGTGACGTGCTGGACACGCTGCGCGAGGCAGCGGCGCTGCGGGCGCGCCTGCGACCGCGGGCGTCCCAGCTGGAGCGGGCCCGGGCGCTGCTGCACGCCCGCACCACCCGTGGCTGACCCGACCCGCGCGGGCGTCACCGGTGCGAGGCTGCGCGCGTGAACCGACTCGAGGTCGACGTCGTCGTCGTCGGAGGCGGGCCGTCCGGGCTGGCAGCCACGTCCTGGCTGGGCCGCTACCGCCGGTCGGTCGTGGTGCTCGACTCGACGGACTACCGGTCGAAGCGGGTCGAGCGGTCGCACGGCTACCTCGGGCGCGACCCGCAGCAGCCGCTGGACCTCATCGCGACCGGCCGCGACGAGGTGCTGGCCTACCCGACCGTGCAGATCCGGGAGCGGACCGCCACGTCGCTGGTGCGCCGCGAGGACGGTCTGTTCGAGGTCGACGACGACCTGCTGGCGCACCGGCTGGTGCTGGCCTGCGGGGTGAAGGACGCCTTCCCCGACGTCGAGGGCTTCGACGAGCACTACGGCGCCTCGGTCTTCCACTGCCCGTCCTGCGACGGCTACGAGGCGCGGGACCGGCGCGTCGTGGCGCTCGGCTGGGACGCGCACCTGGTCGGCTTCGCCGCGACGCTGCAGAACTGGGCCACCTCGGTCACCCTCGTCACGGACGGGGTGCGCTTCCAGGGCGACGAGGTCCAGCGGGCGGAGCTCGCCGCGCACGACATCACGCTGGACGAGCGGCGCGCGATCCGCTTCCTCGGCACACGAGGCGATCTCACCGGGGTCGAGCTCGAGGGCGGAGAGCTGCTCGAGGCGTCGATGGTGCTCTTCTCGATCGCGCACCAGCCGCAGGTCGACCTCGCCACCTCGCTCGGCTGCGCGCTGGACGACGAGGGCTACGTCGTGGTGAACGACTGCGGCGAGACGACCGCTCCGGGCGTCTACGCCGCCGGGGACCTCACCCCCGGACTGCAGCTGGTCGCCGTCGCCGCCGCCTCGGGTGTCGTCGCCGGCGTGGCCTGCGCCCAGTCGTTCTTCGGCGAGCAGGGCGCGCCGACCTCACCCGACCCCGCACCGGCCCCCTCTGCGTGAAGTCCCCAGCACCAGGGTGCTGTGGGTGTCACGCAGAGGGAACGACGAAGCCCCCGCTCCGAGAGCGGGGGCCTGGTCGTGCGGGAGTCCTACAGGACGTCCTGCACCTTGTGCTTGGTGGCGAGGGCCGCGGCGGTCGCGGCGGTGCCGACCGTGGCCGGCAGGCCCTTGAGGACGCCGCTGACGACCTGCACCGGCCGCTGCTGCTCCTCGTGCAGTGAGCTGCTGGCGAGCATCGCACCGGTCAGGCCCGGGATCGCCCACTGCAGCGCGGACAGCTGCTTCTGCGCCTTGGCGACCTCCGGCGGGGTGGTCGGCAGCGAGTCGGTGCCGCCGGCGACCGGGACATCGCCCGCGGCCTGCATCTTCTTGCCGAGCGTGCGGGCGTACGCCGTCGCGCCCAGCGCGCCGGCCGTCAGGGCGAGCTTGGTGTTCGTGTTGGCCAGGACGCCCTTCTGCATGGCGACGCGGCCCTTGTTGGCCTTGAGCAGCTGGGCGCCACCGACGAGGTGCGCACCGATCGCGAGGGCGTTGAACGGGGTCCACCGGGCCCAGCCGGCGTTGGCGACGCGGGCGCGCTGGCGCGGGTCGTCCACGTCGGCAGCGGCGCCGTTGACGCCGATGGCACCCATGAGCGAGCCGCCGAACCAGGCGGCCAGACCGATGTCGTGCAGGGCGTGGGCGAGCGTGTTGCGCTGAGCCATGGGGGATCCTCCAAGGAGTCCGTGCGGGGGCGAGCTTTCGCTACGGAGCGCCTACCCCCGCTGCAGGTGCGGTGAACCCGTGCCGGGCTTCCCTCCCCCGTGGCGGGTCTGCGACAGTCGTGGCGTGGCCGAGAGCAGGGGGACCGACTCCTACGCGGTCCTGGTGTACCGCCAGGACGCGCAGTGGCAGCTGGGCGTCCTCCCGGCAGCGGTCACCACGGACCTGGGCGTCCTCATCGCCGCGGTCGGGCAGCAGCCCGGGGAGAACGGCGCCTTCGCCCTGGTCGACGTCGCCGACGAGTTCTTCGTGGTGGTGCGCGTCCAGATGGGCCGCGTCCGGCTGCTGCTGTCCGACGTGACGGCCGCGGTCGCGTGGGACCTGGCGGTGCAGGTGCTCGAGCACCTCGACCTCGACGTGCCCGGCGACGACGATCTCGACGAGGTCTGGCCCGTCGGCGACCTCGGCGTGTTCGACGACCTGGGGCTCGACGAGATGGAGATGGGGGCCATCCTGTCCGACGTCGATGCCTACGCCGACGAGATGTTGTCGGCGCTGGCCCGACGTTTGGGGTTCTCAGATCCGTATGAACGGGTAGTCGACGGCCTCATGGGCTAGTCATCGACGAGTCCGCGCCCGTCCCAGACCCAGGAGCTGCTCCGTGTCGTACTTCGCCGTCGCCCTCGCCCGCACCGAGGGCGGGTGGAAGGGTGAGGAGCTCGACCTCGCCGACGTGGAGGACGTCGAGCAGCTCGCCGACCTGCTCCGCGACCTGACCGGGGAGGGCGCCGGCCCGGCGCTGATGCTGCTCGAGGAGGACGACGAGCACCTTGCGGTCGTCCGCGTCGACGGCGGCACCAGCGGGCTGGACGAGCCGCGCGTGTTCCTGTCCGACCGGCGCGCCGTCCTGGCCAGCGAGGTCGCGCAGATGCTGTGGGAGGACACCGAGCCGCCGGCCGAGGACGACGACGACGAGGACGAGGGCACCCGACCGATCGCCGAGCCCGTCGGCGACACCGCCCTGCTGGCCGACCTCGGCACCACCGGCGCCGACCTCGTGGGGCTGTGCGCCGAGGAGGGGCTGCTGCCCGCCGACGTGCTCACCGCGGTCTGCGAGCGGGCCGGCTGCGTCGACGTGCTCGAGTCGCTGCGCGAGGGCTAGTCCCATCGCCGGGGCAGGGGCGTACGACGACGCGATGCGTCTGGCCCTCGCCCAGGGGTCGCTGGCGCTGGCCCACGGCGACGTGCCCGTAGGCGCCGTCGTCCTCGGCCCCGACGGCAGCGTGCTGGCGGCCGGGCACAACGACCGCGAGGGCAGCGGCGACCCGACGGCCCACGCCGAGGTCGTGGCACTGCGCGCCGCGGCCGCCGCGTCGGGGTCGTGGCGGCTGACCGGCTGCACGCTGGTCGTGACCCTGGAGCCGTGCACGATGTGCGCCGGCGCGATCGTCCTGGCCCGCGTGGACCGCGTCGTCTACGGCGCGGACGACCCGAAGGCCGGTGCGGCCGGCTCGCTGTTCGACCTCCTGCGCGACCGACGGCTCAACCACCGCCCCGAGGTGGTCCGCGGGGTCCTGGGGCAGGAGTGCGCCGCGGTGCTCCGCACGTTCTTCGAGGGCCGGCGCAGCGGCTAGAGTCGCTCCCGGTGGCGTGTCCGAGCGGCCGAAGGAGCACGCCTCGAAAGCGTGTGAGGGGGCAACTCCTCCGTGGGTTCAAATCCCACCGCCACCGCCAGATGCTGACGACGTTTCCGCAGGTCAGGGACTTGCGGAAACGCCGTCAGCGGTCGTTTCCGGCCCCGGTGGTCACAGGGTGGTCACAGAAAATCAAGGAGCAGCTGGCGACGGGCCCGTGACGAGGGCCGCAACTTGGCGCGCGGCGGCGGCCTGCATGTCCAGGTCGACGTGCGAGTACGTGTCCAGCGTGATGGAGACGTTGGCGTGTCCCAGCCGCTCCTGGACGATCCGAGGGTGGATGCCGGCCCGCAGGGCGAGGGTGGCGTGGGTGTGCCGGAGGTCGTGCAGGCGGATCGCCGGCAGCTTGGCGGCGCGGGCCGCCTTCCCGAACTGATAGCTGATCGTCTTGGGGTGGATCGGTGTGCCGTCGAACTGGCAGACCACCAGGTCCTGGTCCTGGTACTCGCCGCCCGTGGCGAGGCGCTCCTCGAGCTGGCGCGTGCGGTGCGTTCGCAGGGCGGTCACCGTGGCCGGATCTAGCGCCACCGTGCGGCGCCCCTTAGCGGTCTTCGGCGTTCCCCACGCCATCCCGGGGGAGCCCTTGCGTTGCACGTCGGTCGTGATGAGCGTGCGCACGATGCGGAGCGTGCCGGCGTCGAGGTCGACGTCCTCCCAGCGCAGGCCGAGGGCCTCACCACGCCGCATGCCGGTGTTCGCGAGCAGCCACCAGCAGCCTCGGAGGCGGTCGCTGTCGACGGAGTCGAGGAAGGTGCGCAGCTGCGCGCCGGACCAGGTCTGCATCTCCTTGCGAGCGGACGGTCGGGGCGGGTCAGCAGCCTCGGTGGGGTTGCGGATGACGGCCTGCCAGCGGATGGCGTCGCGGAAGGCCCGGTGCAGGATCGTGGCGACATAGGCCACCGACCTCGGGCTCAGCGCCCGGTGCTCGTCGTCGCCGGCCAGGAGGGCGGCGTAGAGCGCGTTCAGCTCGGTGGGATCCACCTCCTGCAGCGGTCGTCTCCCGAGGGCACGGCCGGCGATGTGCAAGCGGACGTTGCGCCGGTAGGACTCGAACGTCCCCGGCTTGACGGTGTGCTCGATGGCCGGCAGCCAGACGTCGGTGAGGAACGCTGACAGGGTCTGCCGCATCGGCACGACGTAGGTGCGCTGCTCCAGCGTCCCGAGGATGCGAGTCAGCTCGGCCTGCGCGGCCTTCCTGGTGGCGAACCCGCGACGGCGGGTCTGCCTACGGTCCACGCCTACGCCAACGTCCACGATGAGGAACCACGTGCCGTTCTCGGCCTGCCGGACGCTGCCGCGCCGGCCGACACCCGCTGCCGTCATCGATGGTCTCCGGTGAGATGTGGGGATCCGGTCGGACCCACCGTGGCGCAGGCGCACTCCCCTTGATCCGCTGTCGTCGAATCTGTGGACAGCCGTGGCCGGCGGCCGGGCGACCCGGTCACGACGCGCGGTGGTCGGGCTCCTGGCGGCTCGCGCTGATGTAGGCGTCGAGGTCGTTGCTGTCGATGCGGATGTGCTTGCCGAGCTTGACGACAGCGATGCGGCGTTCGGCGCGCAACCGCCGGATGAAGCGGACGGTGGTGCCGAGGCGGTCGGCGGCCTGGTCGACGGTGAGCAGCATCGGGTCTCCTGAGGGCGCTGTGGGTGGCCTGCCGGTGCTGCCGGTGGCCGCGGTGCACCGTTGATCCCACATCCGGCGAGGGCCGTCTACCGGCCGGAATCTGCTGCTGTGAGGCGGTTCTGGTCCGTAGAAGGTCGCCGAGAGTCGTCGAGAGTTGCCAGGGTCTGTGCAGGGTGCGAACGTCCACCCCGGCCCTGCAGAAACGTGATGGGAATGTCACCTACGGGTAAGGCCGCCAGGGCCGCCCGACGGGACGCCGCGGGTCATCGGCTCCGGCCGTCCCCGCGGGCTTGTTCCGGACCGCGGTGGGGCTCGCGCCCGGCCAGCAAGCCCGGCAGGTCCTGCCTGCTGATCGGCTCCGGCCGGGGCCGGGCCAAGCCGCCGCCTCGCGTTGGGTCCCACCTGTCCGGCCGGGCGCGGTCCGGCGCGGCGGCGTCGCTGGCCTGGCGCTGCTGGGTGTGGTGGGCGACCTTGCGGGTGAGCCGGTCGATCTCGGCGTCCAGGGTGCCAAGGGTCGGG
>JBKJQQ010000061.1:0-14985 GCA_046593875.1 Mycobacteriales bacterium
GGACGCTCGTGTCCAACACGGCCGTCCAGGGCGTCGTCGTCCAGACCAGCAGGGAAGCGCCGAGCTCCTTGAGAGGGCCACTGGTCACGGGGAGGCGGACGTAGACCGACGGGTCGACGACGTCGCGGTAGCCCAGGGACACCTCGTGGTCTGACAGCCCGGTGCCGCATCGTGGGCAGTACGGCGCTACCCGGTGGTCCTGCACCAGCAGTCCCTTGTCGTAGATCTGCTTCAGCGACCACCAGACCGACTCGATGTAGGACGCGTCCATCGTCCGGTAGGCCTGGTCGGTATCGACCCAGTACGCCATGCGCCGGGTGAGGTCCTCGAACTCACCGACATGCCGTTGCACGGACTCGCGGCACTTGGCGTTGAACTCCGCGATGCCGTAGGTCTCGATGTCGCCCTTGCCGGAGAAGCCGAGCTCCTTCTCGACGGCCAGCTCGACGGGCAGGCCGTGGCAGTCCCAGCCGCCCTTGCGGGGCACGTACCGCCCCTGCATGGTCTTGAACCGCGGGAACAGGTCCTTGAACACCCGCGCCTCGACGTGGTGGGCCCCGGGCTTGCCGTTTGCGGTCGGCGGTCCCTCGTAGAACACCCAGGGCTCGCCTCCGGCGGTCTGCTCGAGGCTGCGCGCGAAGACCTTGTCGCGGTCCCACCGGGCGAGCACACCGTGCTCGAGCTCAGGCAGGTCGACCTGGGTGGGGAGCTTCTTCAGGCGCTTGCTCATGTGGTGGGTCCTCCGTCGGTGGGGCTCGACGGAGGGACGAGGCGCTAGTTGCTGTGTCGCGGCGCCCCGCGGTACCACCCTCCTTGCCACCTCGCGGTGACCCCTCTTTGCCGTGCGCGTCGCTCAGGGGGTGATCTTCACTCCGGCCAGGCCCCTGGGCTCACACCGTCCCCAGGTCGCTCGTGGCTGCGTCCGGACCTACTCGTCCCCGTCACCGCGACAGTCGTGCCCGCCCACCTTAGACCGCGACAGCCCGTGCCCTCCACCAGGTTCGTGTACGCCGGGACGATCCGTCCGCCGGGCGAGGGCACGGGGCTGTCACCACGCTGGGAATGGACACCCCAAGGCATCGCGTCCAGAATCGTCTTTCGCGTTCTCGGCGTGGCTCTTTGTGAGTGGTTCGCGGGGAACGTATCCTCCCGACCCGTCTGCACCCGTTCGACACAGCTGAGGGAGCATCCACCATGGCCACCGAGAGCAAGCGCGGTCTGCGCAAGCTGCTGGGCCGCAAGGACAAGCCCGCTCCCGCCCCGGCGTCGGCACCGATCGCACCCCCTGCGGTGAAGTCCGCGCCGGCCGCGGTGAAACCCGCAGCGAAGGCAACCCCGGCACCGGCTGCGGCGAAAGCAGCCCCCAAAGCAGCCCCCAAGGCGGTTGCGGCCGCGGCTCCCAAGGTCACCCCGAAGCCCTCGACCCCGGCCGTGGCACCGAAGGTGAAGGCCGCACCAGCGAAGAAGGCTGCCCCCGCGAAGGCTGCGCCGGCAAAGGCTCCGGCCAAGGCTCCGGCGGCCAAAGCTCCGGCGAAGCAGGCTCAGCCCGCGAAGGCTGCACCGACCAAGGCTGCACCGACCAAGGCTGCACCGGCCAAGGGTGCGGCTCCTGCGAAGACGGCCGCAGCGGTCAAGCCCGCTCCGGCGAAGAAGGCTGCGCCAGCCAAGGCTCCGGTCAAGGCCGCTCCGGCGAAGAAGGCAGCACCGGTCAAGGCAGCCCCGCCGGTTGTCGTGGAGCGGGCTCCGGAGCCTGCCCCCGCGCCGGTCAAGGTCGCTGCCAAGGCACCAGCCAAGGCCGCGGCGAAGCCCACCATCTCCCCGGACACGCCGCTCACCGGTGCGGACGCCTGGACGAAGAAGGAGCTCGCCGACATCCGCAAGGAGCTCGACGGCGAGGCCCGGGAGCTGCGCGGTGAGATCGACGACGCCGAGGAGCAGAACGCCGCCCTGAAGCGTGACGCTGGCGGCGAAGGCACCGGGGACGAGGCCGACGCCGGCAGCAAGACGTTCGAGCGCGAGCACGAGATGTCGATCGCCAACAACAGCCGCGACCTGCTGCTGCAGGTCGAGCGGGCCCTGGCACGGCTAGATGCCGGCACGTACGGCCGCTGTGAGAGCTGTGGCGACCCGATCCCGAAGGCGCGCCTGCAGGCGTTCCCGCGCGCCACGCTGGACGTGAAGTGCAAGCAGCGCGAGGAACGGCGCTGACGCGTCCCCGGGTCCTGCTGGTCGCTATTGCCCTGCTCACGATCGCCCTCGACCTCGCCACCAAGCAGTACGTCGTGGCCCGGCTCGATCATCCGGTCGAGGTGCTCGGCGGGGCGGTGACGTTCGTGCTGTCCCGTAACAGCGGCGCGGCCTTCTCCTTCGCGGAGGGCATGACGTTCGTGTTCACCGTGATCGCGGTGGTCGTGGCTGTTGTCATCGTTCGAAGCATGCGGCGCCTCACGAGCACGGGCTGGGGGGTGTCTCTCGGGCTGCTGCTGGGCGGTGCCCTCGGCAACCTGCAGGACCGGCTCTGGCGCGCCCCGGGGTTCGCCAAGGGCGCCGTTGTGGACTTCATCTCCGTCCCGCACTTCGCGAGCTTCAACGTGGCCGACAGCGCGATCACCGTCGGTGCGGGGCTGGCTTTGCTGCTGTCGCTGCGCGGGATCGAGCTCGACGGGGCGCAGAAGGACTGACCCCCTGGCAGAATGGAGTGGTGCTGCGCTCCCTGCCTGTTCCTGACGGCCTCGACGGCCTGCGGCTGGACGCTGCCCTGTCCCGGCTGTTCGGGCTGTCGCGCACGGCGGCCGTCACCGTCATCGAGGCTGGTGGCGCCAGCATCGATGGCCGGGTGCGGGGCAAGTCCGACCGCGTGCTGGCCGGGTCGATGCTGGATGTGGAGCTGCCCGAGCCGGACCGGACACCGCTCCCGCCGCCGCAGGTCGTCGAGGGCCTGCGCGTCGTCTACGAGGACGACGACATCATCGTCGTGGACAAGCCGGTCGGCGTTGCCGCCCACCCGAGCCCCGGCTGGGAGGGACCAACCGTCATCGGCGGGCTCGCCGCGGCGGGCCACCGCGTCAGCACGAGCGGCGCCGAGGAACGTCAGGGCGTGGTGCATCGCCTCGACGTCGGCACCAGCGGCCTCATGGTCGTCGCGAAGAGCGAGCGCGCCTACACCGTCCTGAAGGACGCCTTCCGCGAGCGGACCGTCGACAAGCGCTACCACGCGCTGGTGCAAGGCCACCCGGACCCCAGCAGCGGCACGGTCGACGCGCCGATCGACCGCCATCCCACGAGTGCCTACAAGTTCGCGGTCGTTGCCGGCGGACGCGACAGCGTGACCCACTACGACACCATCGAGGCGTTCCGGCACGCGAGCCTGCTCGACATTCACCTCGAGACCGGCCGCACCCACCAGATCCGCGTCCACATGGCCGCTTTGAAGCACCCCTGCGTCGGCGACATCACCTACGGCGCCGACCCGACGCTGTCCACGAGGCTGGGGCTCGAGCGGCAGTGGCTGCACGCCGTGCGGCTGTCCTTCGCGCACCCCGACGACGGCCGGTGGGTGGAGTTCACGAGCCCGTACGCCCCGGACCTGCAGGAGGCGCTGGACCGGGTGGCCGCATGGGCCTGAAGGACCTGGACGCCCGGCTCGTCCCGCGCCTGGCGGCGACGCTGCGCAACCTGCTCGACGGGGCCGACCAGCGGCGGGAGACCGCCAGCGGCGCCGCCCGGCAGCGCGCGCAGGCCCTGGTCGCCGCCCCCAGCAAGGGCGTGCTCGGCCGGCTCGACGACCGCTACGCCTCCCGCGGGCCGCTCAAGCTGCTGTGCGACGTGCCTCAGCTCGGGTTCCTGCTCGTCGCCGCCGTCTTCCTGGCCGGTACGGGTGCCGCACTCGCGCTGAGCGGTCCCGAGCAGGTGCGCGAGCGGCAGCAGGCCGAGCAGGAGGCGGCGCTGCCGCTGACGCTGGGGCCGGCGGTCGGCGCCGACATCGACGCGCACTTCGCGCAGGCCCGCGAGCGCGCGGTCGGCCTGTCGCGCCGCGACCCGGACGAGAACCACCTCGCGCTGGTCAGCCTCAACAAGGGCCTGACGCCCGAGCAGACCGGCGAGCTCCTGCAGGAGTCCGGCCTCGAGATCCGCCGGGCCTACCTGCGCGCACCGATCCCCGGCGACCCGGAGGAGATCGTCTTCCAGACGCCCAGCGACATCGTCAGCGGACTGCAGCAGGTCTTCTCCGAGATCGCCGCCCGCAAGGGCAAGGAGCAGCAGGACCTGCTCGGCACCGCCCGCACCATCACCGCGGGCACGCCGGAGGAGGCCGCCTTCCGCAAGCTGTACGAGACGGACGCGCGCACCGCCGGCCAGGAGGCGGCGGCCTACCGGACCGGCTGCGCGTGCGTGTTCGCGCTCATCGTCGAGGCCGGCGCGGGCGAGCTGGCCGAGCTGCCGGCGCTCCCGGTCGTGCGCGGCGTCGAGCTCGCGCCCCGCGGAGCCGAGCTGTCCATGCTCGACATCGACCCGCTGTCGCCGACCGCCAAGGGCATCGTCCCGCCTCCCAGCACCCGCGCCCCCGGCTCGTGACCGTCGAGGTGCGGCTGGCCTCGCCGGAGGAGCTGACCGCGGTCTATGCGCTGCGGCACGAGGTCTTCGTGCTCGGCCAGGACGTCCCCGAGGACCTGGAGCGCGACGCGCTCGACGACACGGCGGAGCACGCGGTCGCCTGGGCGGCCGGCGAGGTCCTCGGCACCGGCCGCCTCGTGGACGGCCGCATCGACGAGCAGGGCGAGCTGGAGCCGGGGACCGCAGGGTCCGTCGGCACGATCGGTCGGATGGCGGTCGCGGAGGCCGCTCGCGGCACCGGCACCGGGCGAGCGCTGCTCGACCTGCTGGTCGCCCGCGCCGCCGAGCGCGGCCTGCCGGCGGTCGAGCTGCACGCCCAGGTCCACGCTCGCGGCTTCTACGAGCGGGCCGGCTTCACGCCGTTCGGCGAGGTCTACCTCGAGGCCGGCATCGAGCACCTCGGCATGCGGCGCGAGCTCGCGTCGTGAACTCCCCAGCACCAGGGTGCTGGGGACTTCCCGTCAGGCGGGGACGCGGACGAGCAGCGCACCCGGCTCGACGGTGCAGCTGAGCACGACGTCGCGGTCGACCAGGTCGCCGTCGTACTGCACCGGCTGGGCCGGCGTCGAGCGCACCGTCACCGACCGCGCGGTCCAGCGCTCGAGCACCTCCTCGCCCGGCGCCCGCCCGATGCCCACCCGCCGTGCGAGCCGCCACCACTCGCGCAGGCCGGCCGGTGCGAGCACGGCCACGTCGAGCAGCCCGTCGTCCGGCTGCGCCCCCGGCAGCAGCTCGAGCCCGGCCTGCAGCGCGCTGACGTTGCCGATCAGGACGCCCCGGCCCTGGCGGGAGAGCGCCACCCCGTCCAGCACCAGCTCGTACGTCGCCTGCGGCCCGCGCAGGTGCCGCGTCCCGGCCACGACGTAGGCCGCCCAGCTCAGCCAGACCTTCGCCCGGTCCGAGGTGTCGCGCAGCATCGCGGCGTCGAAGCCGGTACCGGCCATCACCAGGAAGCACTCGCCGTCGGCAGCGCGGCCGACGTCGATCGCGGTCGTACGACCGGAGGCCGCCACGTGCGCCGCCGCCTCGACCTCGAGCGGGATCTGGAGGTTGCGCGCCAGCAGGTTGCCGGTGCCGCTGGGCAGCAGCGCCATCGGCACACCCGTCCCGGCCAGCACCGTCGCGACCGAGCGGACCGTCCCGTCGCCGCCGCAGACGACGACGAGCTCCGCTCCGTCGGCCAGCGCCTGACGCGCCTGACCGGGGCCCGGATCGGCAGCGGTCGTCGGGAGCCAGACGGCATCCGGCAGCCCGGCCCGGTCCAGCACCCCCAGCACGCGGGAGTCCCAGTACGGGTCGCCGCTCTTGGTCGGGTTGGCGACGACGGCGACGCGGGGCACCCGCCGATCCTCTCAGGGCCGGACGAGACCGCTCTCGTACGCCGCCACGACCGCCTGGACCCGGTCCCGCACGCCGAGCTTGGCGAGCACGCTCGCGACGTGCGTCTTGACCGTGCCGGGCGACACGAACAGCTCGGCCGCGACCTCGGCGTTGGACAGTCCGCGTGCGACGAGCAGCAGCACCTCCCGCTCGCGCGCGGTGAGCCCGTCCAGCCGGTCGGTGGTGGGCGCCGCCACCGGCAGCGCCCGGAAGTGCGCGAGCACGGTGGGCGTGACCGACGGGTCCAGGTGGCCCTCCCCGGCGGCGACCGCGTGGACCGCCGCCAGCAGGTCCTCCGGTCGGGTGTCCTTGAGCAGGAAGCCGCTCGCGCCCGAGCGCAGCGCCTCGACGACCACCTCGTCGTCGCCGAAGGTCGTGAGCACCAGCACCGCGGTCGCCGGCGCCGCGGACCGGACCTGCCGCGTTGCCGCCAGCCCGTCCAGCCGCGGCATGCGCACGTCCATCAGCAGCACGTCCGGCTGCAGCGAGGTCGCGAGGTCGACCGCCTGCACCCCGTCGGCCGCCTCGCCGACCACCACGAGCCCCGGGTCGGTGCCGAGCATCGTGACGAAGCCGGAGCGGACCAGCGCCTGGTCCTCGGCCACGACGACCCGCACCGTCACCTCGGCAGCACCGCGTGGACCGCCCAGTCCTCGCCGTCCGGGCCGCAGGCCACCTCGCCGCCGTGCAGCGCCGCGCGCTCCCGCATGCCGAGCAGGCCGCGACCGCCGCGCTGCTGCGGGACGACGGACCCCAGCGGGCTCGTCACGTCGACCTGGATGCCGGCGTCGCCGACCCGTACCTGCACGCGCGTCGGGACCGGCCCGGCGTGCTTGAGCACGTTGGTGAGCGCCTCCTGCACGATGCGGTACGCCGACAGGCCGAGCGCGGGCGGTGCCGCCAGCGGGCCGTCCAGCTGCAGCTCCACCGGCAGACCGGCGGCCCGGACCCGGTCGACCAGCGCGGGCAGGTCGGCCAGCTGAGGCTGCGGCGCCAGGGCGTCGTCCGCGCTCCCCGTCCCGCGCAGCAGGCCCAGCATCGTGCGCAGGTCGGCGAGCGCGAGCCGACCGCTGCTCTCCACGGCGTCGAGCACGGCGCGGGTCTGAGGCGCCTCCGGCCCGAGCCGGAGCCGTTCCGCTCCGGCTTGCACCACCATCAGCGAGACGGCGTGCGCAACCACGTCGTGCAGCTCGCGGGCGATGCGGTCCCGCTCGCCCTCCCGCGCCTCGCGCAGGTCCTGGTCGCGCCGCTGCAGGACCTCGGCGGCCTGCGTCGCCGCGGCCGCGGCAGCCAGCGTCTGGCGGCGGACGAGCCGGCCGGCCAGCCAGGGGGCGCCCCAGAGCAGGAAGGCCAGGAAGTCGCCGGGGTCGCCCTCGGCGGTGACGACGTTGGCGGCCCACAGCATCGCCAGCGACGCGGCGCCGGTCAGGACGAGGCGCCGGCCGGTCAGCTGTGCCGCGGCGGCGTAGACACCGATGAGCACGGCGAAGATGAGCAGCTGCGGCGGCCACGGGCCGGGCGTCGTCGCCGACAGGACCAGGTGCAGCGCGGCCAGCGCCAGGCAGGTCGTCGCAGGCCAGCGGTGCCGCCAGGCCAGGGCCGCCACGCACGCTGCGACGGCCAGTCCGGCCAGCAGCGGGAGGCGGGTCGTCTCGGCGTTGACGTCGCCGAGGGAGACCGGCAGCAGGCCGAGGGCCAGCAGGGCGTCCGGTGGCGTGGTGCCGACCCGGTCCAGCCGGCGGCGCGCGGCCGCGACCAGCTCGGTCCGGCGGGCGTCCACGGCGCGACCGTAGACCTGCGCACCGCCCGGCGCCTCGGTCCCGAGGACGAGGTCGAGAGCACGTCCCTCTGCCGTGCGGGGGAGACCCGGTCAGGTCCGCGGACCGATGTGCGGCCGGTCCGGCGGGGCCACCGTCGGAGCTCTCGACGAGCTCCCCGGAGGAAGCCATGACGACGACCCTCACCACCCCCGTCCCCACGACCGCCCGGCACACCTGGGTGCCCTGGGTGGCCGCCCTGTCCGGCGCCGCCTACGTCCTCAAGGTCAGCCTGATCCTGGCCACCGACGACCGGATCTCCGGCGCCCCGATGGCCGTGCTCTACCTCGGCGGGCTCGCCCTCGGGCTCGCGGCCGCCGTCGGTGCCGGCCTGCGGCAGCGCGGCGTCCTGCGCAGCCTGGCGGTCGGCGTCGGGTCCGCGGTGCTGCTCGTCGCCTGGATCATGGGCCTGGGCGAGGTCCTCGAACCGGCCGTCGCCACGGTCAGCGACGCGGTGCACGTGCAGGAGGAGGTGCCGATCATGGTCGCGGGTCTGGTCCTGCTCGGCCTGGCCTGGCGCGCGCGGGTGCGCGACCTGCGCGCCTGACTGAGCTACAGCCAGCCCAGCTCGCTCGGCTGCGGGAAGCCGCCCTGCCACCCGCCGTACGCCGCCGTGAGCACCAGGCTCAGCCCGAAGGCGAGAACGAGCAGCTGCCCGGTGCCGGCCTCTCTCATCCGCCACCCCCACGCCGTCAGCCCGACGGCCAGGGTGGCGCCGAACGGCACGCTGCCGCCCTCGACCACGTTGGCCGCCCAGGTCAGCCCGACCAGCGGAGCCAGCACCAGGGCGGTCACCCCGAGCCGCAGCGGGCGGTCCCGCAGGGTCTGCACGACGACGACCAGCAGCAGGGTGAGGCCGCCGAACCACAGGTGGTGCCCCACCTGCTCGTCCCACAGGTAGGCCGGGGCGGCGGGCCCGGAGCTGAAGCTGATCGCGTTGGACGACAGGTGCAGGCCCTGCCCCTGGGTGAAGATCGCGGCACCGAGCAGGGCCAGCCCCCAGGAGCGCCGGGACGCGCCGACCTTCGCCAGCACGACCAGCGCCGGGCCGGCGACGACGTACGGCGTCAGCAGGTCCACGAAGTCCTCGTACCGCGTCTCGGCGATCGGCGCGGCGTAGCCGAGCGGCAGCAGGCGCAGCCAGTGCGTCATGATCATCATGACGGCAGACAGCGCCAGCAGGCGCGGGACCGTCACAGCGCGCTCGGGGCGGGGAAGCCGCCCTGCCACAGGCCGTACGCCGCGAGCAGCACCGCGCTGGTCCCGAAGGCCAGCAGCAGCAGGCGGTCCCGCCGCTGCAGGGCGGTCACCGCCAGACCGACAGCGACGGCCAGCGACCCGACGGCGGTCGTGCCCTCCAGGGCGTTGGTCGTCCAGGTGAGGCCGGTCGCGACGGACAGCACCACGCCGACCGGCGTCACCCGCGGCCGCACGGCCCGGGTGAGCGCGACGATGAGCAGGGCCGCGCCGGAGTACCAGATCCAGTGCCCGAGGACCTCGTCCCACAGGTAGGTCGGCGGGGCGTCACCGCGCACGTTCGAGATCGAGTTCGCGGCCAGGTGCACGCCGTGGCCCTGCACGTAGACGCCGGCGCCGATCAGGGCGGCCCACCAGCCGCGCCGGTCGGTGCCGGCGACCGCGAGGGCGGCCAGCGCCGTGCCGACGACGGCGTACGGCGTGAGCAGGTCGATCCAGTCGGCCCAACGGGTGCCGCCGCCGGCGGAGCCCAGACCGCCCGGCAGCGCGCCCACGTGGTGGAGGACGTTGTAGGCGACAGCGCACAGCGCGGTCCAGCGGGCTGCTGACACGGGCCGCACGCTAGCGGCCGTATCTTGCGGTGTGCCGACCCCCAGCCGCCTGGCCTACGCCGCCCTCGCCCTCACCGACACCGCGCTGGCCGCGACCGGCCGGGACCGCTGGCGACGCGCCACCAAGCCGCTGCTCATGCCGGTGCTGGCCCTGCAGCGCGACGCCCCGACCCGGCGGGCGCTCGGCCTCGGTGGCCTCGGCGACGTGGCGCTGCTCGGGTCGGGGCAGGCGGCGTTCACCGCGGGACTGGGGGCGTTCCTGGTCGGCCACGCGGCGTGGGTCGCGGCGCTGCGCGGGCGGCCCGGCGGCGGCGTCGTGCGGCGGCGCCCGGTGCTGATCGTGCCGTACGCCCTCGTGCTCGCCGGCTTCAACGCCTACCTGTGGAACCGCACCGGGCGCGACCGGATCCCGGTGCTGGTCTACAGCGCCGCGCTCACGGCCACGGCGGTCGCCGCCCTGGACAGCGGCGACGCCCGGGCCGCGGTCGGCGGCGCGCTGTTCCTGGGCTCGGACGGGCTGCTGGCCCTGCACCGCTTCGCCGACCTCGAGCTGCCCGCGCACGAGGGGCTGGTCATGGCGACCTACACGGCAGCCCAGGCGCTGCTCGCTGCCGGGGGCAGCACCTCGACCTAGCCGCGGCTACCGTCGAGGTCCCCGTCCTCTGGAGTCCCCGTGCGCCGCAGCACCCCCGCCGTCCTGGCCAGCCTGGCGCTCGTCCTGCTGGCCACCGGCACCGCGGGCACCGTCCTCACCTCCGCGTCGGCGCAGGAGCTGCCCGCGTCCCCGCCGGTGACGCCCAAGGCCGTCTGCGGGCCGGGGTCGGTGCCGGAGCCGGGTCTGCAGGGACGCGTCTCGGCCGTGGACGTGGCCGCGGGTCGGGTGAAGGACGGCTACCGCTGCAACGTCGAGGTGCTGAGCACCGAGGGACGCACCGGCGGCTTCAAGGTCGAGCGCTACGTCGACACCGCCGGCAACGAGTGCGCCTTCTACGACACGACCACCGTCTTCCCGACCGACGCGCTGCAGAGCCCGGCCGGCGTCGCCGTGCTCGACCTGGCCGACCCGCGCAAGCCCGTGCGCACCGCGATGCTGACCACGCCGGCGATGCTGACGCCGCACGAGTCGCTGCTGGTCAACGCCAAGCGCGGGCTGCTCGTCGCCGTCTCCGGCAACCTGCTCACCGAGCCGGGGATCCTCGACGTCTACGACGTGAGCGCGGACTGCCGCAAGCCGGTGCTGCGGTCGTCGTCGCCCTTCGGGGTGCTCGGTCACGAGAGCGGCTTCGCGCCCGACGGCCTGACCTACTACTCGGCCTCCCTCGGCGGCGGGACGGTCACCGCGATCGACCTGACGAACCCCGCGACGCCGCGCCCGCTGTTCGTCGGCAACTACGACACCCACGCCATCACGATCAGCGACGACGGCAACCGCGCCTACCTGGCCGCCGGGGCGGGCTTCCCCCGCAACGAGCTCACGCTGGGCGGCGAGGTCGACGGGCTGATGGTGCTGGACGTCAGCGAGATCCAGGCCCGCAAGGCCAATCCGGTCGTGCGCGAGGTCTCCCGCCTGACCTGGCCGATCGTGACGATCCCGCAGACCGCGCTGCCGATCACCATCAAGGGCCGGCCGTACCTGTTCGAGGTCGACGAGTTCGCCTACGACGACAACTTCCGCATCCAGTCGAACGGTCCCCGCGTCGGGGCGGCGCGCATCATCGACATCGCCGACGAGAAGGCGCCCAAGGTCGTCTCCGACCTGCGCCTCGAGGTGCACCAGCGGGCCGTACGACCCGACCTGGCCGGTGACCCAGGGGCGACGGCGGCCGGCGGCGGCTACGCCGGGCACTACTGCAACGTGCCGCGGCGGGTCGACCCGCAGATCGCCGCCTGCGGCTTCCTGGCCAGCGGGCTCCGCGTCTTCGACATCCGCGATCCCCTCAAGCCCAAGGAGATCGCCTACTACGTCGCGCCCGTTCCCGTCGGCGGCGGCGCCAACGCCGCCTACACGAGCCCGGCCTTCGTCCCCGAGCGCAACGAGATCTGGTACGCCGACGCCGACCGCGGCTTCATCGCGCTGCGGCTGACCAACGGCGCGTGGCCCATGGCTGCCGCCCCGGCTGCGCCCGCGCGGCCCGCCGGTGCCCCGGCCGCCGGGGCGCCGGCCGCACCGGCGCCCAGTGGCGGGCAGCTGCCTGCGACCGGGCTGGCCCTGCCGGTCGGACTGGGTGTGCTGCTGCTGGCTGTCGCGGGCCTCGCCCGCCGCCGCGGCTAGGAGCTCGTCGGGAGTCGTCCGCACCCCGGACGGGTGGGTTCCCCGCGCGACCGGCACAGCGGCACAGAGCCGGTCAGCGGCGTCGACAGCGTCCATTCGGGGGATGTGCGGCAGCACCCGTGCGGAGACACTGGGTCGGCACGCAGCGACGTGACCCCGACCCTGGATGACGCCGTGGACTCGCCGATCAGACACACCGCGGTGCGCCCCCTCCTGCCGCCCCGGGTCGCCGAGGGCCGCGCAGAGCTGGACGAGGCGCTCCTGCACCTCGCGGAGCGACTCCTGTCCGCCACACGTCCGGAAGACGCAGCGGCGGTGCTCGTCGAAGCCGTCGTGGCCGGTTACGGCTTCCCGCGGGCTGTCGTGCTGGGCAACGTCTCGGGGCTCCTCGGCTGCCTCGCCGCCCACGGCACCCTTGCGCCTTCTGCCGGCCTCGGCAGGAGCGATGTCGTGGTGCTCGCGCATGAGCAGGAGGTGACGCAGGTGGTGTCCGGGCTCGACCTGGCGGCGGAACCGTGGCTCACCCGCATGCTCCCAGCGGGCAGCGATGTGATCGTCGTGCCGCTCCGCGTTGCGCAGCAGTCACTGGGCGCAGTCCTCGTCCAGATCCCGATGACGCTGCGCGGGCAGCAGGGGCGGCGCCTGCTGCTCGAGGTGGAGCGCAGCGCGCGCTACGCCGCGTTGGCCATCCAACGCGAGCAGCGACTGGCCCAGCTGCAAAGGCTGGCCGCGACCGACGACCTCACCATGATCGCGAACCGGCGGAGCTTCACCAGCGCGTTGGACCGCGAGATCGCCCGTTCACTACGGCACGGCGAGCCGATGAGCCTGGTCCTGCTCGACCTCGATCACTTCAAGCAGATCAACGACGTCTACGGGCACCCGGCGGGCGATGAGGCCTTGCGCAACGTGGCCGCCGCCCTCACTGTCGCCAGCCGCACCTTGGACACTCCCGCACGCTACGGCGGCGAGGAGTTCGCGGTGATCCTCCCGGACTGCGACGCAGCGCAGTCGCTCGTCATCGCCGACCGCCTTCGGGCCGCGGTCAGCCAGGCGCCTGCGCCCACGACGCTGACGGCGAGCGCAGGGGTTGCGACCTTCCCGCTGCAGGCCGGCAACGCGGAGGAGCTCATCATCGCGGCCGACGACGCATTGCTCGAGGCCAAGCGGTCCGGTCGGGACCGCACCGTGGTCTCGGTCGCGCGCACGACGTCACCGCGCACGGGCGCCCCCGGCCCAGGCCTTCCTCCGGAGGGGGCCGACGCGTCCTGAGCGCAGGGCATCCCGGGTTCCGGAGGTCCGCCCGGTTCCGGTCCGGGCCATGGGGACGTCGCTGAGGCACGCCGAGTGCGTGCTGCCGCCGTGGGTGAGCCGACGGCCGCGACGCTGGACGGCGACGCGCAGCTGGTGCTGCCAGCGCGCCTACGGCGTCGACGACGGGCTCGGCTGATCGCAGGTCCGCATCACCAGGCGTCCGGTGCGTCGCCCGCTGCTTGTCGGACCCGCGTGGCAGAGTCGTCCTGCCAGCGCACGTCAGCACAGCACGGCCCGCCTTCCCCTCGGACCGACGCTGCACCATCCGGCGTACCCGTAGGAGCCAGCGTTCCCGTGAAGAGAAGGCCGTGAGCGCGCGAGACTCGTTCGTGCACCTGCACGTGCACACCGAGTACTCCATGCTCGACGGCGCGGCCCGCCTCGACGAGCTCTTCGCCCGCACCGCTGAGCTCGAGATGCCGGCGCTGGCGATGACCGACCACGGCAACGTCTTCGGTGCCTACGACTTCTGGAAGAAGGCCCAGGCCCACGGGGTCAAGCCGATCATCGGCACCGAGGCCTACGTCGCCCCGGGCAGCCGCTTCGACAAGACCCGCGTCAAGTGGGGCCAGGGCGGCGAGGACGACGTCTCCGGCGGCGGTGCCTACACGCACATGACGATGCTCGCGACCAGCACCGAGGGCATGCACCGGCTGTTCCGCCTGTCCTCGCTGGCGAGCCTGGAGGGCTACTACTACAAGCCGCGCATGGACAAGGAGCTGCTCGCCGAGAACGTCCGGCCCAACCTCGACATGATCGCGACGACCGGCTGCCCGTCCGGCGAGATCCAGACCTACCTGCGCATGGGCAACTTCGAGGCCGCCAAGCGCAGCGCGGGGGAGTACCGGGACATCTTCGGCGCAGACAACTTCTACTGCGAGCTGATGGACCACGGGATCCCCATCGAGCGACGCGCGCAGAAGGACCTGATCCGGTTGGCGAAGGAGATGGGCATCCCCTTCGTCGCGACCAACGACCTGCACTACACCGCGCCCGAGGACGCCAAGGCGCACGAGGTGCTGCTCTGCGTGCAGTCCGGCAAGACGATGGCCGACCCCCAGCGCTTCAAGTTCGACGCGCAGGACTTCTACCTCAAGAGCCCGCAGGAGATGCGGTCGCTGTGGAGCGAGTTCCCGGAGGCCTGCGACAACACGCTGCTGATCGCCGAGCGCTGCGAGATGACCTTCACCGAGGGCCGCGACCTGATGCCGCGGGTCCCGGTCCCGGACGGCTACACCGAGGACACCTGGCTGCGCGAGCAGGTGCACGCCGGCCTGCGCGACCGCTTCGCGGGCGGGACGGTCCCGGAGGGGCACACGACGCAGGCCGACTACGAGGTCGACGTCATCGTGACGATGGGCTTCCCCGGCTACTTCCTGGTGACCGCCGACCTGTGCCGCTACGCCAAGAGCGTCGGCATCCGGGTCGGTCCCGGTCGCGGCTCGGCCGCCGGGTCCCTGGTCGCGTACGCCCTGCGCATCACCGACCTCGACCCGATCAAGCACAAGCTGCTGTTCGAGCGCTTCCTCAACCCCGAGCGCGTCTCGATGCCCGACATCGACCTCGACTTCGACGAGCGCCGCCGCGGCGACATGATCCGCTACGCCACCGAGAAGTACGGCGAGGACCGCGTCAGCCAGATCATCACCTACGGCACCATCAAGGCCAAGCAGGCGATCAAGGACTCGTCGCGGGTGCTCGGCTACCCCTTCGTCATGGGTGACCGCATCACCAAGGTGATGCCGCCACCGGTGATGGGGAAGGACATCCCGCTCGCCGG
>JBKJQQ010000203.1:0-33272 GCA_046593875.1 Mycobacteriales bacterium
GTCAAGGCGGTCCGCGAGAAGCTCGAGGAGTACGGCCTGGACGCGCGCGCCCTGGCCGGGGTGCGCATCGCTGCCGTCGGGGACACGACCGCGCAGGCGCTGCTCGACTTCGGGATCAAGCCTGACCTGGTGCCGAGCGGTCAGCAGTCCAGCGAGGGCCTGCTGGCCGACTGGGACGAGTGCGACGACGAGGTCGACCGGGTGCTGCTGCCCCGCGCCGACATCGCGACCGACACCCTGCTGGCCGGCCTCAAGGACCTGGGCTGGCAGGTTGACGACGTCACCGCCTACCGCACCGTGCGGGCCGCGCCGCCGCCCGCCGAGACCCGCGAGGCCCTCAAGGGCGGCGGCTTCGACGCGGTGCTGTTCACCTCGAGCTCCACGGTGCGCAACCTGGTCGGCATCGCCGGCAAGCCGCACGACACCACGGTGCTGGCCTGCATCGGGCCGCAGACCGCCAAGACCGCGCACGAGCTCGGCCTGCGGGTCGACGTGCAGGCTCCGGTGCCGGACGTCGCGACGCTGGTCGCCGCGCTCGCTGCCTTCGCTGCCGAGCGGCGTACGGCCGCGCTCCCCGACGTCGCGCCGCTGCCGAGCGCGGCGCACCGGCGCAAGACGGCCCGGGCGGCTGCGGCTGCCGCCGCCGCGCGATGACCAGCGCGTTCCCCGGAGCCCGCCCTCGCCGGCTGCGGCGCACCCCAGCGCTGCGCCGGCTCGTCGCCGACGTACGGGTCCGGCCGGCCGACCTGGTGCTGCCGGTGTTCGTCAAGGAGGGCCTCGGCGCCCCCGCGCCGATCGGCTCGATGCCCGGCGTCGTGCAGCACACCCTCGACTCGGTGCGCCGGGCCGCTGCCGAGGCCGCCGCGGCCGGTGTCGGCGGCGTCATCCTGTTCGGCATCCCCGCCGTCAAGGACGCCCGCGGGTCCGGCGCGGACGACCCGGCGGGCATCGTGCAGCTGGCGCTCGCCGACGTCGTCGCCGAGGTCGGCGACGCGCTGGTCGTCATGAGCGACCTGTGCCTCGACGAGTACACCGACCACGGCCACTGCGGGTTGCTGACCGACGCCGGCGAGGTCGACAACGACAGCACGCTCGAGCGCTATGCCGCCATCGCGTTGGCCCAGGCGCGGGCCGGGTCCCAGGTCATCGCCCCCAGCGGCATGATGGACGGTCAGGTTGCCGCGATCCGCGGTTCCCTTGATTCCCAAGGGTTCTCGGACCGGCCGATCCTGTCCTACTCCACGAAGTACGCCTCCGCCTTCTACGGCCCGTTCCGCGAGGCCGCGGAGTGCGCGCCCTCCTTCGGCGACCGCAGCGCCTACCAGCAGGACGGCGCCCGGTCGGCCTCCGAAGGTGTGCGCGAGGCGCTGCAGGACATCGCCCAGGGTGCCGACGCCGTCATGGTCAAGCCCGCCCTGGCCTATCTCGACGTCGTAGGGGCGGTGTCTGAAGCCGTCGCCGCCCCGGTAGCGGCGTACCAGGTGTCGGGTGAGTACGCGATGGTCGAGGCCGCCGCGGCGCAGGGCTGGATCGACCGGGAACGCGTCATCCGCGAGCAGCTCGTCAGCATCCGGCGAGCCGGCGCCTCGATGATCCTCACCTACTGGGCGACCGAAGCCGCCGGCTGGTTGCGCACCTGAATCGCTCCTTCGTTCGGCTGTCAGGGTCGCGGTGCCGCCGGTCATAGCCGGGGGGCGCAGGTCCCTGGGTAGCGGCTGGAGGCGAGAGCTGGGCTGGTCGCTCAGCGTGAGAGCTTGCTCAGCCACTGAGCTCGGCGAGGAGCTCGGCGAGCTTGGCCTGCCGGGGGTCCTCAACGCCGACGACGGAGGTGAGCCAGCGCCGGGCCTCGGGGACGTCCACCTTGCCGTAGCGCAGCAGCTCCTCGATGTCGGCCCAGTCCTTGCGCCGGTCGAAGAGCATCTTGAAGATCATCAGATCGGTGGCGGTCACGATCGGTACGACGTCATCCAGCATCGCGACCCGCTCCGCCCGTTGGTTGACGAGAGCATGCAGCGGGGACTGCGGGAAGAACAGGTCGAGCGGGATCGGCGGCTGACCGTCTGGGTGCGGCCACCACAGCCTGACCTGACCCGTCGTCTGCACCGCCCTGACGTCGACCTTGGTCCACGGGACGTCCTCGGGCAGCAGGGCGAAGAGCACCTCGGGGTGCTGGGGATCGGCGCTCACGTTCAGGTCGATGTCGCGGGTGGCTCGGGCTTCGCCCACGTGATAGGCCAAGGCGAGGGCTCCGCCGATCGCGTGCGGGACGCCAGCCGCCTCGAGCAGTCGGTGCACCTGGACGGCACGCTCGAGCACGATCAGCGGCGAGGCGCTCATGGTCGCAGCGTCCGCCAGGACGGGAACGTCAACGGGCCCCTGTCGCGCACCGGCAGGGCCGAAGCCAGCGCCACCACCTGCTCGAGCTTGGCAGCCGGTTCCCGGCTCGCCGCCACCGTGTCGAGGAGTGTCACCTCATGACCCGTCGCCCGAAGCAGCCGCAGCAGGGCGTCGGCTCCCGGTTGGCGACGGCCCTTCTCGTAGGCCGCGATCAGCGACTGAGGGACCCCGGAACGTCGGGCGAGGCCGCGCTGCGTCAGGCCCGCTTGTGTCCGCGCTCGGTGCAGCAGTGCGGCGCTCTCGGTCACCCACGCAGCATACGTCTAGATCAGCAATCCGCTATCGCGATCCCTCCGTGGGAAGAGCGAGTGCGCCGGCGAGCGTCCGGGCTGTCGTCCCGGCGCCGCCCTGGTTGGATAGGGGTATGACCTACGGCTACGACGCCCCCGCTTCG
Source organism: Mycobacteriales bacterium (assembly GCA_046593875.1). Classification (GTDB taxonomy): domain Bacteria; phylum Actinomycetota; class Actinomycetes; order Mycobacteriales; family SCTD01; genus SCTD01. Next base: position 2,792 of record JBKJQQ010000203.1, read on the forward strand.
GAGGCCCTGTTCGCGCGCGGTCAGGCCGTCATCCCCGGCGGCGTGAACTCGCCCGTCCGCGCTTTCAAGGCCGTGGGGGGCACGCCGCGGTTCATGGTGAGCGGCACGGGTCCTTACCTGACCGACGTGGACGGCCGCGAGTACGTCGACCTGGTCTGCAGCTGGGGCCCGATGGTCCTCGGGCACGCCCACCCGGCCGTGGTCGAGGCGCTCCAGAAGGCCGCGAGCAGCGGCACCTCCTTCGGCACGCCGACCCCCGGGGAGGTCCTCCTCGCCGAGGAGATCGTCGCCCGGATCGCACCGGTCGAGCAGGTCCGGCTCGTCAACAGCGGCACCGAGGCGACGATGAGCGCGGTCCGGCTGGCCCGCGGGTTCACCGGTCGCAGCAAGGTCGTGAAGTTCGTCGGCTGCTACCACGGACACGTCGACAGCCTGCTCGCCGCCGCGGGCTCCGGGGTGCTCACCTTCGGGCTCCCGGACACCCCCGGTGTCACGGGTGCGAGCGCGGCCGACACGATCGTGCTTCCCTACAACGACCTGGCAGCGGTCGCTGAGGCGTTCGCCGCTCATGGCCACGACATCGCGTGCGTGATCACCGAGGCCGCCGCTGCCAACATGGGCGTCGTCCCGCCCCACGCCGGCTTCAACCAGGGGCTCAAGGACCTGTGCGCGCAGCACGGAGCACTGCTCATCCTCGACGAGGTGATGACCGGGTTCCGCGTCAGCAAGGCCGGTTGGTACGGCCTGGAGGGCGTCGCCCCGGACCTGTTCACGTTCGGCAAGGTGATGGGTGGTGGGATGCCGGCCGCGGCCTTCGGGGGTCGCGCCGACGTGATGGCCCACCTCGCCCCGGCGGGGCCGGTGTACCAGGCCGGGACCCTCAGCGGGAACCCGCTCAGCGTCGCCGCCGGGCTCGCGACCCTCCGGCATTGCACTGACGAGGTGTACGCCCACCTCGACCAGACGTCCAAGACCGTCGCGAACTTGGCGAGTGCGGCGCTGACCAAGGAGGGCGTGGCGCACCGGGTCAACACCGCTGGAAGCCTGTTCAGCATCTTCTTCTGCGACCACGCTGTGACCGACTACGCCACCGCGACCGACCAGGAAGCCGCGCGCTACAAGGCTTTCTTCCACGCGATGCTGGCCGAGGGCGTCTACCTGCCGCCGTCGGTGTTCGAGGCGTGGTTCGTCTCCGCCTCCCACGACGACCGTGCCCTCGAGCGCATCGCCGCCGCCCTGCCCATCGCCGCGAAGGCCGCCAAGGAGACCGCATGAGAACGACCGTCCACCTGCTGCGGCACGGGGAGGTCTTCAACCCCGACAAGGTCCTGTACGGCCGACTCCCCGGCTTCCGGCTGTCCGAGGACGGGCTGCAGATGGCGCACGACGCAGCCGACGCCATCGGTGGCCGGGACGTCACCGAGATCGTCTCCTCGCCCCTGCAGCGGGCCCAGGAGACGGCTGCCCCGATCGCCGCGGTGTTCGGGCTGACCCCCACGATCGACGACCGCCTCATCGAGAGCGAGAACGTCTTCGAGGGCACCAAGACCGGGGTCGGGGACGGTGTGCTCTCGGAGCCGAAGAACTGGCGGCACCTCTGGAACCCGTTCGCGCCGTCCTGGGGTGAGGACTACATCGCGGTCGCCCGTCGCATGCTGCACGCCGCCGAGGAGGCGCGCGACCGCAACCTCGGACACGAGGTCGTGTGCGTCAGCCACCAGCTGCCGATCTGGACACTCCGGCGCTACGTCGAAGGGCGTCGGCTCTGGCACCACCCGGGCATCCGGCAGTGCGGGCTCGCGTCGCTCACCTCGATCACCTGGGAGGGCGAGGAGCTCGCCTACGTGACGTACAGCGAGCCGGCTGGCGAGGCCAGCCGCCGGGCCGGCAAGGGCGCCTGATGCTGCGCGGGGCGAAGGTCGTCCTGAAGCCGGTCGAGCGCGCCGACGTCGAGGTGCTGGCCGCCTGGAACCAGGACAGCGACCAGTGGCCGGAGGTCAACGCCGAGCCGTACACGCCGAAGACCGTCGCGCAGGCGCTCAAGGCGTACGACGCCGGGGAGGCGCACCACGCTGACGCAGTGAAGGTGCCGTTCGCCATCTGGGCGGAGGACACCCTGGTCGGGGGTGTGGCGCTCTGGGGCATCGACCTGCACAACCGGCGCGGGCACCTCGGCATCAGCCTCGGACCGGACGCCCGTGGCAAGGGGTACGGCAGCGACGCCTGCCGGGTGCTGCTGCGGTACGCCTTCATCGACCGAGGACTGCACCGCGTCCAGCTGGAGGTCCTCGACTCGAACGAGGCCGCGATCCGGGCCTACGTCGCGGCGGGTTTCCGGGAGGACGGCCGGATGCGGGAGGCCGCCTGGGTCCGCGGCGCCTTCGCCGACGAGGTCTACATGAGCGTGCTGGCGCACGAGTTCGACGGTGGGTAGGACGGCGGACCGCGCCGTAGCCGACACTGGACGGGTGCGTCGTCTTGTTCCCGCCCTGCTCGCGTGTGCCCTGCTGACCGCATGCACCGGTCGCACCGGCACCGGGAATGCCGTGACCGGTGGGCCGCAGCAGAACCAGGTCGGCGGCCAGGACTCCGGCGTCTTCCGCGCCGAGGACCGGGATCGGGCGCCATCGCTGTCCGGACGCACCCTCGACGGTGGCAACCTCGACGTGGCGTCCCTACGCGGCCAGGTCGTGGTCGTGAACTTCTGGGCGCAGTGGTGCGGCCCCTGCCGCGCGGAGGCCCGCAACCTCAACGCCGTGTACGCCGCGACCAAATCCCTCGGCGTCGCCTTCGTCGGCATCGACATCAAGGACGACGACGTCCCGGCGCGGGCGTTCGAACGCACCCACCAGGTGCTGTACCCGTCGCTGGTCGACCCGGACGGCCTGCTGCTGCTGAAGTTCCGCGGCAAGGCCCCGCAGCAGCCGCCGACCACCCTGATCCTGGACCGGCAGGGGCGCGTCGCTGCGCTGTTCCCCGGGGCGCTCACCGAGGACCAGCTGCTGGCTCCCGTGCAGGCGCTGGCCGCCGAGAAGGCCTGACGTTCGTGGGTATCGCTGACGACTTCGTCTCCACCGTGACGGATGGGCCGCTGCTGTTCGCCCTTCCGATCGCCGCGCTGGCGGGGCTCGTCAGCTTCCTGTCCCCGTGCGTGCTGCCGCTGGTGCCGGGCTACCTCTCCTTCGTCACGGGCCTGACCGGCGAGGAGCTCGGCGACCGCCGGAAGGTGCCGGCCGAGGTCAGCCGGACCAACCCGCTCGGCGACACGATGGTCGAGACGCCGGTCGTACGCCGTGGTCGTGTCCTGGCCGGCTCGGTCCTGTTCGTGCTCGGCTTCAGCGCCGTCTTCGTCACCAGCGGTGCGCTCTTCGGCGGGCTGGGCTCACTCCTGCTGGAGTACAAGACCGTCGTCGACCGGGTGCTCGGCGTCCTGACGGTCCTGCTCGGCCTGGTCTTCCTCGGCGTGGTCCCCGGCATGCAGCGCACGGTGAAGCTGTCGTGGGTGCCGAGCCCGGGTCTGGCCGGCGCCCCCCTGCTCGGTGTGCTGTTCGGCGTCGGCTGGACCCCGTGCCTGGGCCCGACGCTGGCTGCGGTGCAGACGCTGGCCTACACCGAGGCCAGCGCCGGCCGCGGCGCGCTGCTCACCGCGGCCTATTGCGCCGGGCTCGGCGTGCCGTTCGTCCTGACCAGCGTGGCGTTCCGCCGCGCGCTCGGCGTCTTCGCCGTCGTACGGCGGCACCACGCGCTGGTGATGCGGATCGGCGGCCTGCTCCTCGTCGTCGTCGGGCTGCTGCTCGTGAGCGGCGTCTGGGAGGACGTCATGGTCGAGGTGCGCGGCTGGGTGGCCGGCTTCGGGACCGTCGTATGACCACGCTCGACAGCGCGCCGATCGACGACGCCACGCGTCTCTCGACCGCGCCGGCCCCGCTGCTGCCGCCGCCGCCGCGCACGAACCTGCTCGCGCCGCTGCGCCGCACCTGGCGGCAGCTGACGAGCATGCGCACCGCCCTGCTGCTGCTGTTCCTGCTGGCCCTGGCCAGCGTGCCCGGGTCGTTCCTGCCGCAGCGAGGGCTCAACCCCTCTGCGGTCCGCCAGTACTTCGTGGACAACCCGACGCTCGCGCCGGTGCTCGACACCCTCTTCCTGTTCGACGTGTTCGCCGCCCCGTGGTTCGCCGCCATCTACCTGCTGCTGTTCGTCTCGCTGATCGGCTGCCTGTGGTCGCGCGTCCGGCTGCACGCCCGGGCGCTGCGCACGCCGCCGCCGGCGGTGCCGCGGGTCCTGACGCGACTGCCGTCGACCGACCGCTGGACCACGGACGCGACGCCGAGCGAGGTGCTCGAGGCCGCGACGCAGCAGCTGCGCGGTTGGCGCACCCGCCGCGAGGCCGATGGGCTGTCGGCGGAGCGGGGCTACTCGCGCGAGACCGGCAACCTGCTCTTCCACGTCTCGCTGGTCGCGCTGCTGGTCGGCATCGCCATGGGCGGGCTGCTCGGCTTCCAGGGCACCGTGCTGGTCAAGGAGGGGGACGGCTTCGCCAACACCGTCCTGTCCTACGACGACATCAAGCCGGGCCGCCGCTTCGACCCGGACCGGCTGGTGCCGTTCAACTTCGTGCTCGACGAGTTCCGGGCGACCTACGCCGACAACGGGACGGCGCTCACGTTCGACGCCGATCTGCGCTACGCCGAGGACGCGGACGCGGTGCTCAAGCCGGTGAACGTCCGGGTCAACCACCCGCTCGAGGTGGACGGCGCCAAGACCTACCTGATCGGTCACGGCTACGCGCCCAAGGTCGTCGTGGTGGACCGCGAGGGCAATCGGCTGCCGCAGACGGTGGCCTGCCTGCCGCAGGGCCCGACGCTGCTGTCGACCTGCACCATCAAGGTGCCGGACGCCGCGGGCGAGCAGCTCGCCTTCGAGGGCGTCTTCACGCCGACGACCGTGCAGGACCCGCAGACCAGCCGGGTCACCTCGGTCTACCCGGCGGCCGACAACCCGGCGCTGACGGTGCTCGGCTTCCGCGGCGACCTGGGGATCGACAGCGGCACCCCGGCGTCGGTCTACTCGCTCGAGGACCGCTCGCGGCTCGAGCCGATCGACGAGGGGCGCGCCCACAAGCTCGAGCCCGGCGACACCTGGACGCTGCCCGGCGGCGGCAGCATCACCTTCGTCGAGACCACCGAGTGGGCGACCTTCCAGGTCACCCAGGACCCCGGCAAGGTCGTGGCGCTCGTCGCCGGCACCGGCATGGTGCTCGGCCTGTGCCTGTCGTTGTTCGTACGACGCCGCCGGGTCTGGGTACGCGTCACGCCGTCCGGCGTGCAGGAGGGAGCAGCCCGCCCGGCAGGCGAGGGCGAGACCGGCGGCCGTACGGTGGTGGAGATCGCCGGCCTGTCCCGCAGCGGTGCCGAGGGCTTCCGCGAGGAGTTCGACTCCCTGGTCGCCCAGCTGCGCGGGGCCGCACGACCGACGAGCGAGGAGCACCGATGAGCGACACCTTCCTGGCCGGGCTGTCGGACGACCTGCTGTTCGCGTCCGTCCTGCTCTACGGCCTGGCGATGCTGGCCTTCGCCGGCGAGCAGGCCTCCAAGCGCTCCCTGCGCCTGGCCGCCGCCGCCACGCGCAGCGCCGCGGCCGAGCGGACCCGCGCCATGGCCGGCGGGGTCACCCTCACCCGCACCGCCCCTGCCGAGGCGCCGGTCAACAGCAGGGCCGGCCAGGTCGGCATGCTGCTCACGCTCGTCGGTGCGACCGTGCACACGATCTCCGTGGTCAGCCGGGGCTTCGCGGCCGACCGGGTGCCGTGGGGCAACATGTACGAGTTCTCCTCGTGCGTGGCCCTCACGGGTGTCGTGGTCTTCCTGGTGCTGGTGCTGTCCGGCAGGGTCGAGCGCAGCGTCGGCGCCTTCGTCATGGTCCCCGTCGTGCTCTACCTGGGGCTCGCCGGCACCGTGCTCTACACCGCAGCCGGCCCGCTCGTGCCCGCGCTGGACTCGTACTGGATCAAGATCCACGTCTTCGCGGCGGTCGTCTCGTCCGGGGCCTTCCTGCTGTCCGGCATCGTCGCGCTGCTCTACCTCGTGCGCGCCAAGCACGACGAGAACGCCCTGGCGGGCAAAGCCTCTCGCTTCCCGGTGTCGATGGGGCCGTCGCTCCCGCCGGCGCAGACGCTGGACCGCGTGACCTACGCCGTCATCGCCTTCGCCTTCCCGATCTGGACTTTCGCGATCATCGCGGGGGCGATCTGGGCCGAGGCGGCCTGGGGCCGGTACTGGGGCTGGGACCCCAAGGAGACCTGGTCGTTCATCACCTGGGTGCTCTACGCCGGCTACCTGCACGCCCGCGCGACGGCGGGCTGGAAGGGCACCAAGGCGGCCTGGATCGGCGTCGCCGCGGCGGTCGCCCTGATCATCGACTACTACGTCGTCAACATCTTCGTGGTGGGCTTCCACTCCTACGCCTGATCCTCCGCGGCTCAGCTGACGAGCGCCGCCGGGACGAGCGTCACCGGGAACGGCCGCTGCACGGTCAGCGGCTGCGCGCCCTCGGCGCGGGCGACCTCGACGTAGGACCCGCCCTGCAGCTCGAGCACCGTCAGCGACGGCTCGTCGGGGTCCAGCAGCCAGTACGACGAGACGCCCGCCTGCTCGAAGACGTGCCGCTTGAGCGTCAGGTCGGTGGCGCGGGTGCTGCGCGAGAGCACCTCCACGACGAGCAGCGGCAGGTCCTGCACCTTGGGCGTGAGCGGGCCCCGCGGTAGGACGACCACGTCGGGCTGCAGCTGTCGCGTCGGGCCGAAGCGGATGTCCAACGGTGCGCCGAGCACGCGCAGGTTCGGCGGGGCGGCCCCGGCGAGGGCGATGACCAGGTTGTACTGGCCGACCTGGTGCGGGAAGAGCGGCGACGGGCTCACCAGCAGCACGCCGTCCACCAGCTCGTAGCGGAAGCCGTCATCGGGCAGCGCGTCGAGGTCGTCGACGGTCCACTCCCCGTGCAGCGGCATGGTGGTCACGGTCGTCATGGTGCTCCCTCGGCTCGGCCATGTCACGAGCGTCAGGCGGGGGCGGCCCGTCGAGCAGGGGCGGAGCCGCACCTGTGGACGGTCAGTCGTCCCGCGGGTCCCGCGCGCGCCGGCGCTGCTCCTCGGCCCGGCGCCGCAGCTCGCGCAGGAAGTCCTCGTCGTCGTCCGGCGCGCCCCGCTCGGCTCGGCGCGGAGCCACGGCGCCGCGTCTGGGCCGGCCGGCCAGGAACCACGCCACCGGTCCGAAGACGGGGGGCAGCACGACGAGCAGCCAGAGCGCCTTGGGCAGGGTGCGGACCGCCTCACGCGGGGACCTCACGACGTCGACGAGGCACACGACGAGCAGGACGAGCGAGACGCCGGACAGGTAGACCACGTAGGGGCAACGCCTACGGCGCGTCGGACGATCCCGGATCGCTGTCAGGAGCCTTGCGCTCCTGCTCGGCGGCCTTGCGCTGCTGCTCCGCGCGCTCGCGCAGGCCGCGCAGGAACGCCTCGTCGTCGTCCGGCCGGTAGGCGGCCGCGCGGCCGGGCCGGTCGTACTCGGGGGGGATGCCGGTGTTGCCCTTGTAGGGCAGTGAGCGGGCCGGGCCCTGCGGGCGGCCGGCGACCAGCCAGGCGATGCCGCCCACGATCGGGAAGAGCAGCACCAGCACGAGCCACAGCAGCTTGGGCAGGTTGCGGACGTCCGCATCGGGCGTCGTGATGATGTTGAGCACGCAGTAGACGACGAGGCAGAGCTCGACGACGAACAGCGCGCCACCGCCATACAGCACGGGGCCCTCCTTCCGCGGGACGCGCGGAGGCTACTGGCTAGAGGGCTGCTGTGGTGCGACCCGGCTGCGGCTGCGCGGGGATGTCGTTGGCCAGGGTGCGGCCGCCCTCGAGCAGCGCACGCACCTCGGACTCGCGGAAGCGGCGGTGGCCACCCGGCGTGCGGATGCTGCTGATGCGACCTGCGGCCGCCCAGCGCGTGACGGTCTTGGGGTCGACGCGGAACAGCGTCGCCACCTCGCCCGGCGTCAGCAGTCGGCCCCGTCCGGCCTGCGTGTCGTCCATGTCGCTCCCCCCGTCGCCCGGGGTCCACCCCCGGTGCTTGATCACGCCAACGAGAGAACCACGCACGGGTGACGGCCTGTGGCAGAACGGACAGAAGCGCGCGCGGAACTGAGGTGAGGTTGCCCTAACATGACCTCCGTGGATCTCTTCGTCTTCACCGTCGATCCGGGCTTCGCGAGGGAGTGCGTGCTGGCGGGGGCGGCCGGGGTCATCGTCGACTGGGAGCGCCGCGGCAAGGCCCGGCGGCAGGCCGGCGAGGGGACCCAGATCAACCAGGACACCCCTGCCGACCTCGCCCGGATCAGGGCCGCCACCGACGGCCGGGTCCTGTGCCGCGTCAACGGCGCCGGGCCGTGGACGGCGGCCGAGATCGACCTCGCCGTACGCATGGGCGCCGACGAGGTGCTGCTGCCGATGGTGCGGACGCCGTCGCAGGTGGACCGAGCGCTGGACGCGGTCGCCGGTCGGTGCGGGCTGGGCATCCTCGTGGAGACCCAGGACGCCGTCGACCGGGTCGACGAGCTCGTCGCGCGGCCGCTGTCCCGCGTCTACCTCGGCCTGAACGACCTGCGCATCGACCGGGGCAGCGACGTGCTCTTCGCCCCGCTGGTCGACGGGACGGCGGAGGCGGTACGAGCGGCCTGTCGAGCCCCGTTCGGCGTCGCGGGCCTCACCCGCCCCGACGCGGGCTGGCCCGTCCCGTCGCGACTGCTGTCCGGCGAGCTCGCCCGGCTGGGCGCCGCCTTCACCTTCCTGCGGCGCTCCTTCACCGCCGACGTGGCCGGCCGCGACGTCCGCGACGAGCTGCCGCGGATCCTGGCGGCCTGCGCTGCGGACCGGCAGCGCACCGAGGGCGAGGTGCTCGCCGACCGGCTCGAGCTGCTCAGCGCGGTCGACCCGGTACGGGTGCCGCAGTCCGCATGAGCCGGGCCCTGGTCACGGGTGCGGGCGGCTTCGTCGGGCAGCACCTCTGCGCCCGGCTCCTCGCCGAGGGCTGGGAGGTGTGGGGGACCGTGCGGCCCGGTGCCGCCGCGCCGCTCGGAGTGCACGCGCTGCAGGTCGACCTGACCGGGCCGTACGAGGTGCCGGACGTCGAGGCGGCCTTCCACCTGGCGGCGGCGCGCACCCCGGACCTGTCGACCCTGCTCGTCAACGCCATGTCGGGGGTGCACCTGGTCCAGGCCCTGCCGGCCTCCTGCCGGGCGGTGGTCCGGCTCGGGTCCTCCACGGAGTACGCCGAGGTCGCCGGTCCGATGACCGAGGCCGCGCCGCTCCAGCCGCGCGGCTTCTTCGGCGCCACGAAGGCGGCCGGCTCGCTGCTGCTCACCGCGGCCGCTGCCGAGCGGGGGCTGCGTGCCGCGGTGCTCCGGGCGTTCCAGGTCTACGGCGCGCACGACAAGCCGACCCGCTTCGTGCCGGCGGTCCTGCGCGCGGCGGCCACCGGGGAGGTGCTGCCGCTCACGGCCCCGGGCCTGCGCCGCGACTGGGTGCACGTCGACGACGTCGTCTCGGCCTGCCTGCTGGCCGCGGCCGCCGACGACCTGCCGCCCGGCCAGGTGCTCAACATCGGGACGGGCGTGCAGACCGCCAACGAGGACCTGGTGGCGGTGGCCAGCGAGGTCACCGGCCGTCCGATCCGCACGGTGGTGGGCGCCCACGCCGGCCGGTCCTGGGACGCGGCCTCCTGGGTGGCCGACCCGTCGCTGGCCGGGGCGCTGCTCGGCTGGGAGCCCCGGCTGGACCTGCGGGCCGGGCTGGCCCGCACCTGGGCCGCGCCGCCATGAGGGTCGCGGTCGTCGTCCCGGTGTACGGGAACGCTGTGACCTTGTCGGCCGTGGTCTCCCGCCTCGGGGTCGCGCTGGTCGGCCACGACTGGACGGTTCGGCTGGTGGTGGACGCGTCGCCGGACGACAGCGCGGCCGTGGCTGCCCGGTTGGCCGCCGCGGACCCCCGCGTGGTGCCGCAGGTGCTGACCCGCAACGTCGGCCAGCACCGCGCGCTGGCCCTCGGGCTGGGGGCGTCTGCTGACGCCGATGCCTGGGTCTGCCTCGACGCCGACCTGCAGGACCCGCCCGAGGCGGTCCCGCTGCTGCTCGCCCGGCTGACCGGCGTCGCCGCCGTCTTCGCCGGCCGCCGCGGCACCTACGAGGGCCCGCTCCGCCTCCTGACCGGCCGCGCCCACCGCGCGGTGATGGCCCGCCTCACCGGCCTCCCCCCGGACGCCGGCGCCTTCGTCGCGATGGACGCCCGCGGCCGGGCAGCGGTGCTGCGCCTGCAGGCCCCGTCCCTGGTCGCCGCCCTCGGCGCGTCCGGCCTCCCGCTCGCGAGCGTCCCGGTGCAGCGGGCCGCCCGAGCCGTCGGCCAGTCCGCCTGGACCCCCCGCGCGAGGCTGCGCCAGTCCGCCCGCACCCTGCTCTGGACGGTGCGGGCGCGGAGCGGCAGTGATGGCGAAGGGCCGTAAGGGAGCGAAGCGACAGGCCCAGCGTCACTGCCGCGCAGCGCCCCACGCCAGGCGACCCCCGCGGCTGGGGAGAGTCCACCGCGGACAGCCGCGGCGTCCGCTCCCCTGCGGTTGCGGCAGGGGGTCAGCCGGGGGTGGGGGTCACCCAGCGCTGCAGCACCAGGTCGCTGCTCGTCCCGCGGAACACCCGCGCGGAGACGAGCCGCATCCCGTACGACCGCAGGACCGCGTCGTCGTCGGAGGCCCGTACCCGCCCGCCGTCCGCCTGCCGGAGCAACCACACGACCGAAGCAGCTGGCGGGTCGTCCGGCGGCACGAGCAGGTGGCCCCGCACCGATCCGCGGGCGTAGTGCTCGAGCGCCAGCGCGGCCCGCCGGTCGACGGCCACCACCGGCTGCCCCGCCTCGTGGACCGCCGCCAGCGCCGCGACAGCGCCCCGGGCGTCCTCGCGCGGCGGCCGGTCCAGCAGCGGCGCGGACACCACCAGCGAGAGCGCGGCGAGTCCGCCGACGAGCAGCCCGCCGTACCGCCGTCCGGCCAGTCCCGCGCCGGCCAGCACGGCGAGCCCGAGCAGCGCCGGCAGCAGGTAGCGCGGCACGAAGACCGGACGCACCAGCTCGGCGAGGGTCACCACCAGCAGCGGCACCGCGACCCAGCAGGCGCCGACGACGGTGACCGGGCGCGTGCGCGCGGACGCGCACGCGGCCAGCGTCGCCACCAGCAGGACCACCGAGCCGCCGCTCCACGCCTGCAGCGACAGCCACGGGACGGCCCCGCCCGTGTCCCGGATCCAGCCCGTCGTGGTGCCGGCGGCGTCCTGGGTGAGGGCCAGCCCCACCAGGGCCAGCGCGGGCAGCGCGGCGACTGCGGTCACGGCGAGCAGCGGCAGCGCGGCCCGCCGGCGCAGCAGCAGGGCGGCGAGGGCCAGACCCGCCACCACCGGCAGCGCGAACCAGTGGGCCAGCCCGGCCGCGGTCGCGGCGAGCGCGTACGGCCACAGGCTCCGCTCGTCGAGCCAGCGGGCGAGACCCAGCGCGGTGCAGGCCGTCGCGAGCATCGCCAGGCCGTAGCCGCGGGCCTCGACGGAGTACTCCAGGACGAGGGGGTTGACCGCGGCCAGCAGTCCGGCCGCGACGCCCGCCCGGCGGCCGGCCAGCCGCGCGACGGCCAGCGCGAGCACGGCGACCGCGAGGACGGCGGCGAGCAGGGACAGCGCGCGCAGGGCGAGCTCGCCCGGGGGCAGTCCGGTGAGGCTGAGCCAGCCGTGCACGACGGCGTAGTACGGCGCGTTGTACGACGGCGGGACGTCGCGCAGATAGCTGGCCGTGCCCTCACCCGACAGCACCGCGGAGGCCAGCCGGCTCAACGGGAGCGGGGCGACCTGGGCGGTGAACAGCTCGTCGTACCAGAGGCTCGGACGCCTCAGCAGCAGGGCGGACCCGAGGAGCGCCAGCACGCCCGCGGGGAGCAGGAGCAGCAGGTCAGAGCGCTGCCGGCGTGTCTTCTGCGGCCCCCGGAGCACGCCCCCAGGCTAGATCGGGGGACATCCGGGGCAGTCCAGACGGACGCGGACGCACCGTGACGGGTGGGTCACAGATAGCCCTAACGAGCCATGGTGAAAGTGGGACAAGCGGTCGATCCTGCTGAAGAACCCCGGTGGCCCACGTCGCCGGTCCGCCTTCCGCCGGCTCCCTGGAGACTCTCGTGCGTCCCTCACCGCTTCTCGCCGCAGCCGCTGCTGCCGCCCTGCTCGCCGCTGTCGCCGGCCCCGCCGCCGCGGCGACCACGCCCGCCCCCGCCAAGGGCATCGCCTCCTCGTCCGTGACGCTGCTCGGCGTCGCGGCCGGCGGCCAGACGGTCAGCGTCGGCACCCTCGAGCTGCTGAGCGACATGCTCGGCGCCGAGAGCGTCGCGAAGATCCTGCTCACCCCGCTGACGGCCAACGGCACGGCGTACGGCCAGCAGACCGTCACCCCGGCGAACTCGCCGCTGACCTCCCCGGCGGTCAGCAGCAGCGTCGTGCCGGCCCTGTCCGGCCTGGTCGGCGTCACGAGCCCGGTGTTCGACGCCTCCGTCACCAACGTGGCGGGCGAGCCGAAGACCTCGGCCGGCGCCGACAGCCTTGGCGCGCTCAGCCTGCTCGGCATCCCGGTCGCCCTCGGCGGCACCCTGGACGTCGGCTCGGCCGTCACCAAGGCCGGTGGCGCCGTCGGCACCAAGACCCTGGTCGTCGAGGGCGTCGCCCTCCCGAGCATCGCGGACCTGCTCGCCGCCCTCGGCCTCAACCTCCCGGCCCTGCCGATCAGCGTGCTCAACGAGCTGCTCGCCGAGCTGAACCTCGTCAACACCGCCGTCACGACCGCCAACAAGGCGCTGACCGACGCGACGGCCCTCATCCAGAGCCAGATCGACGCGGCCCAGGCCGCTGTCGACAAGGCCGCCGCCGACCTCGCGGCCAAGACCGCCGAGCTGGCCGGTCCGCAGAGCCAGCTCGCCATCGCGGAGGCCGACCTGGCCGCCAAGACCGCCGCGCTCGCCCCGCTCCGGACCGCGGTCGCCACCGCGCAGACCAACCTGACGGCTGCCAACACCGCCGCAGCCACGGCGCAGACGGCGTACGACGCCGCGGTCGCCGCGGTCGCCGCCTTCACCCTCGCCAACCCGCTGCTGTCCGTGCCGCCGCTGCTCAGCGGTGCCGTCACCACGACGCAGGCCACGCTGACCGCCGCCAACGCCACCGTCACCTCGGCGAACGCTGCGCTCGCCCAGGCCAGCACCGACCTCGCCGCGGCCGAGTCCCTGGTCACCGCCGCTGCCGCCGTGGTCACCGCGCTCAAGAACACGATCGCCACGATCCAGACGGCCATCGACGGCCTGCAGAAGGTGCTCGACGCGGCCATCGCCACGCTCAAGGGCCTGCTCACCAACGTGCAGCCGCTGATCGACACGCTGCTCGGCGCGATCACCGCGGTGCTCGACGGCACCCCGCTGGTCAGCTTCGACAGCCTGAAGATCGTCACGGCCGCCTCGGCCACGTCCAACACGGCCGGCGGCCAGTCCGCCGAGGTCGTCGGCGGGCAGATCACCGGTCTCGAGGTCCTCGGCACCGACGTCCTGTCCAACGTGCTCGGCACCACCTCGGTCGACCTGGTCGACCTGGTCGGCACCCAGCTCGCCGCGGTCAACGCCCTCGTCTCGAGCCTGACCGGCACGCTGTCCAGCGTCCTGTCGACGGTCCCGCAGTTCCCGACGCTGTCCATCCCGGCGCCCCAGGTCGGCCTGCTGACCAAGAGCACCAGCACGAGCATCACGGACGGCTTCGGCGTCGCCAGCACCAGCGTCAAGGGCCTGTCGATCACCGTTCCCTCGGTGAGCATCCCGACCGCACTGGCCCTGCCGGGCGCGGCCAGCCTGCCCGCCCTGAGCGGCATCACCCAGGTCGCCGGCCTGCTGACCAGCGCGCCCCTCAAGCTCGACCTGGCGACGCTGTCCAGCAACTCCCGCTTCGCCCCGGCCGTCGTCGCCGGCGCCCCGGGTACGGAGACGCCGCCCACCGGCGCGCCGGACGTGGCGGCTCCGCAGCTGCCGCGCACCGGTGCCACGCAGGCCCTCGCGGTCCTGGGTGTGGCCCTCATGGCCGCGGCGGTCGTCGCCCGCCGTCGGCAGACCTCCGGCCTGGACGCCGCGGTCTAGCTCCCTCGTACGTCGCCGCACCTGCACGACGGGCGCCGTCGCACCTGCCTCCCGGCGGGCTGCGGCGGCGCCGTCGGCGTGCGCGGGGTCCTAGCCTCATGCCCATGACCGAGAGCACCACGCCGCGTCCCGGCCGCGCCTTCGCCGTCTACTCCGGCCTGCGGCTGGCACTGCTCGTCGTGTCCGCCGCCGTCCTGCGGCTGGTCCTGGGCCCGGACGCCAACGGCCTGCTCGTGCTCGGCGGCGCGGTCCTGATGTCGGCCCTGCTCAGCCTGGTGCTGCTGCGGCGGCAGCGCGAGGCCTTCACGGCCGCCTCGATGGCCGCGGCCGACCGGCGCAAGCAGGCGCGCGAGGTCCGGCGCGCCCGCCTGGACGATCCGCAGGAACCGATCGTCTGATACCGGCAGGAACTGGACCGCCCGCAGCGAAGAACCCCCCATCCCAGTCCCGTCTCCCTGCCCCCGGGCCGTCCAGGCGGATCGACCCCAGTACGGAAGGACGCCACAGTGCGCCGTCCCCTTCTCGCCCTCGTCGCGGCCGGAGCTCTGGCGGCCGGTGCTGCCTACGGCCCCGCCGCCTCCGCGGCGGCCCCCTACGACCCGCTCGCCTACGGCTTCCAGGGCGAGGGCGGTCTGTTCGAGCAGGACCTCGACGCCCGCGCCGGTCTGATCAAGCCCAGCGCCGCGCAGCTCGCTGCCGTCAAGGCGCTCGGTGCCCGCGCCGAGTGGAACGCCCTGGGCAGCCCCAGGGTCCTCACCCGCGACGACACCGGCTTCCTGTCCGGCCCGCAGGCGGGCAAGCCCG
Organism: Mycobacteriales bacterium; assembly: GCA_046593875.1. Lineage (GTDB taxonomy): Bacteria > Actinomycetota > Actinomycetes > Mycobacteriales > SCTD01 > SCTD01. The sequence goes on from JBKJQQ010000203.1 coordinate 17,833, forward strand.
CCGACGTCGCCCGCGCCTGGCTCCGTACCAACGCGTCGGTCTTCGGCCTGGGCCCGGAGCTGTTCGCTCCCGCCGAGCTCGCCCTGGTCAAGGCCACGCCGCTGACCGAGGCCCCTGAGGCTCGCGCCAAGCTGCGCGGCGGCGCCTACGTCACCGGCAACAAGCCCTTCGTCGTGCTCTTCCGCCAGGTGTTCGCCGGCGCGCCGACCGGTGAGGACGGCCTGGTGACCGTCCTGCTGGACCCCGAGGGTCGCGTCACCTTCGTCAGCAGCAGCCTCACCAGCAAGGCCGACGTCACCAACTCCGCTGACCTGTCCGTGGTGGACGCCTACCTCAAGGCGGCCAGCGAGGTCGGCGTCGAGGTCTCGCGCCGGTCCATCGACGTCGGCGGCACGTCCGCCAACGGCGCGACGCTGCTCAAGGTCGCCGACTTCGGCGACCAGCAGCAGGTGCGGCTCGTCGCGCTCCCGACGCCCGACGGCGTCCGCCTCGCCTACGAGGTCGTCGTGCTGCAGAGCACGCCGGGCGACCACGAGCAGCACAACGGCTACCCGTTCGCCTGGACGAGCACCGTGGACGCCGAGACCGGCAAGGTCCTGCTGCGTACCAACAACCTGGACCACTTCGCGCAGACCGACGAGCCCAGCGGGGCCTCGCTGCCGTACTTCCAGGTCTTCCCCAACGCTCCGCAGTTCCCGAAGTCCGGCGTGCGCACCCCGGACGACCGCGAGGCCTGGTGCTTCATGGCCGGCCCCGACTGCCAGCGGGTGCTCGGCGAGAAGGGCGGCAAGCCCGACGTCGCCAGCCCCTACGCCTACGACGAGACGCTCACCGACACCGGTCAGCGCGTGCCGACCTTCTCCACCAGCGGCAACAACGCCCGTACCGCCCCGTCCCGCGTCAGCTTCCTGACGCCGGACGCCGCCGTGCCCGCGGTCAGCCCGACCCGCACGTACGACTTCCCGTTCACCGACGCCTGGCAGACCACCGGGTGCAACCCGTCGACGCTGCTCAACCCGGCGACCGGACTGAACGACATCGACGCCGCCAGCACCAACCTGTTCGTCATGCACAACCGCATGCACGACTGGGGCTACTACCTCGGCTTCACCGAGGAGAACTTCAACGCCCAGGTCGACAACGTCGGGTCCGAGAACGACTCGGAGGGCGCCGAGAACGACCCCGAGATCGGCAACACGCAGTCCGGCTCGATCGCCGGCGGTCCGACCTTCCTCGGTCGTGACAACGCCAACCAGATCACCCTGGCCGACGGCACCCCGCCGATCACCAACCAGTACCTCTGGGAGCCCCTGCAGGCCGGGTTCTACGCCCCCTGCACCGACGGCGCCTACGACATGGGCATCGTCGCCCACGAGTACGGCCACATGATCAGCAACCGCATGACCGCCGGCCCCGCCTCCGGGCTGTCCGGCGCGCAGGCCGGCTCCATGGGTGAGTCCTGGTCCGACCTGATGGCGGTCGAGTACCTCAACGGCTACGGCTTCGCGCCCTACAACGGTGAGAACCGCTTCTCGCTCGCGCCGTACGTCACCGGTGACCTGCAGGCCGGCATCCGCAACTACGGCGCGAACAAGAGCCCGCTGAACTACTCCAACCTCGGCTACGACGGCAACGGCACCACCAGCCCGCACGCCGACGGTGAGATCTGGAGCGCGACGCAGGTCGACATCCGGCAGGCGCTGGTGGCGAAGTACGCCGACCGGTTCCCCGAGAACGACAAGGCCCTGCAGGAGGCCTGCGCCGACGGCCTGAAGGCCTCCACCGTCTGCCCGGGCAACCGGCGCTGGATGCAGATGCTGTTCGACGGCTTCCTCATCCAGCCGAGCCAGACCACCATGCTGGACAGCCGTGACGCCGTCCTGGCCTCGAACAAGGCCCGCTACGCCGGCGCCGACCTGCCGACGCTGTGGGCGGGCTACGCCAAGCGCGGCATGGGCGTCGACGCGACCTCGGCCGGCGTGGCCGACCTCGACAGCGAGCCCGGCTTCAAGAACCCGATGGGCACCAACGGCAAGGTCGTCTTCGCGCCGACCTTCGGCGGCGGCACGGCCCCGGACGAGACCAAGGTCTTCATCGGCGACTACGAGGCGCGCATCGTGCCGGTGGCCGTGTCCGCCAAGGGCGCTGCCACAGCGGCCAAGGAGTACACCCCCGGCACCTACCCCGTGCTCGTCCAGGCTCCTGGCTACGGCCACAAGCGCATGACGATCACCGTGGTCGAGGGGGCGCAGACGATCACCCTGCCGCTGCGGGCCAACCTCGCCTCCGGCGCGTCGGGCGCGGAGGCCACCGGTGACGGCGGCAACCTCGGCGCCATCATCGACGAGACCGAGGCCAGCAACTGGGGCTCGGTCGAGGGTGCCCCGCGCAACCCGATGGAGGCTCCGACCGTCCCGGGCAAGCAGGTCACCGTGGACCTCGTCGGCGGCGCGCACGTCGTCCGTGAGGTCCAGGTCAGCGCGGCGAACCGACCGGCCTGCGCCGGTCAGGCGACCGCCAACGGCTGCGAGGAGAACCAGGACGAGGCGCCGTACGACACCGGCGGGCAGAGCCGCTTCGCAGCGCTGCACTCCTTCGAGATCCTCACCTGCGACGCCACCAGCGGCAAGGAGTGCGCCGAGGAGGGCGACTTCACCAGCGTCCTGGTCGCGAACGACGCCTTCCCGGCCGGTCCGCCGCGCCCGACCGCTCCGGACATCAACCTGCGCACCTTCGCCGTCAAGGAGTCCAAGGCGACGCACGTCCGCATCAAGGTGCTCTCCAACCAGTGCACCGGCAACAAGCTGTTCAACGCGGAGAACAACAAGGAGGGCAACCCCCTCAACGACCCGGACTGCGTCAACGGCTTCACCACTGCTGCCGCGGCCGGTGCGCCGGCGACGATCATCTCGCTGTCGCAGAAGAAGAACGTCCGCATCGCTGAGCTGCAGGTCTTCGGCTCGGCCGTGACGGCTGCCCCGGCCGCCGCTCCGGTCCCGAACGCCGCTCCGCCGGCGGCCGAGCGGCCGACCACCTCCGGTCGTACGCTCCCGGCGACCGGTGGACTCACCGTCGCCCTGCCGGCGCTGCTGCTGCTCGGCATCGGTGGCGCCCTCGTCCGGGCGCGTCGCCGGACGGTCTAGCCAGACCCAGCACGACCGACGAGCCCGGCCCCCGCACCTCGGGGGGCCGGGCTCGCCGCCGTCCGCCCCCCACCCATCGTTGCGAAATCGCGACCCGCGACCGCGTCGCGCGGGCCACGCGCGGTCATCCTGCCGGGCTAGGGTCCGCCCACGATCGGCGCCCGACCGGGTTGCCGAGGGCTGTGCCCAGTCCGTGGACCGGCCCGACGAACAGGTGGAGACGCGATGCGCAACCTTCGACGCCGGGGCGTTATCGCCCTGGGTCTGGCCGGCCTGCTGGCCGGTACCGCTGCCTGCGGTGGCGGTGACGGCGGCAACGACGGCGACGGCAACAGCGACGCGGGCGCCGGCGCGTCCGGCGGCACGCTGGTGTTCGGCACCTCGGCCGATCCGGTGAGCATGGACGGCGCCTACGTCAGCGACGGTGAGTCGCTGCGCGTGGTCCGGCAGCTCTTCGAGACGCTCGTGACGACCGCCCCCGGTGGCACCGACATCGAGCCGCTGCTGGCGACGTCCTACACGCCGAGCAACGACGGCAAGACGTGGACCTTCGAGCTGCGCGAGGGCGTGAAGTTCCACGACGGCACCGACTTCAACGCCGAGGCCGTCTGCGCGAACTTCGACCGCTGGTACAACTTCAAGGGCGTCCAGCAGAGCGCGTCGGTGTCCTACTACTGGCAGACCGTCTTCACGGGCTACGCCAAGAACGAGGACGCCTCGCTCGGCAAGAGCCTGTACCAGGACTGCAAGGCCGACGGCGCCAAGGCGGTCATCAACCTGACCTCGGCCTCCGCGTCCTTCCTGTCCGGTCTCGCGCTCGCCTCCTTCTCGATCGCGAGCCCCGAGGCGCTGACCAAGTTCGAGGCCGACAAGGTGACCGGCACCGGTGAGGAGCCCCGCTTCGAGGGCACCTTCGGCACCAAGAACCCGATCGGCACCGGGCCGTTCAAGCTCGAGGTGTTCGAGCCGAACAGCAAGCTCGTGCTGGCCCGCTTCGACGACTACTGGGGCGACAAGGCCAAGCTCGACAAGGTCATCTTCAAGCCGATCGCGGACGGCCCGGCCCGCCGCCAGGCCCTCGAGGCCGGCGAGATCCAGGGCTACGACCTCGTCGACCCGGCGGACCTCGACGCGCTCAAGGGCGCCGGCTTCCAGCTGCTGGAGCGTCCGGCGTTCAACGTCGGCTACGTCGGCTTCAACACCGCGAAGAAGCCGTTCGACAACCTGAAGATCCGTCAGGCCGTCGCCCACGCCCTCAACCGCGAGGCGCTCATCAAGGCGAAGTACCCGCCGGGTGCCGAGGTGGCCAAGCAGTTCCAGCCGCCGACCCTGTTCGGCTACAGCAGCACCGTGGCCGAGTACCCGTACGACGTCGAGAAGGCCAAGCAGCTCATCAAGGAGTCCGGCGTCTCCAACCCGACGCTCGAGTTCTGGTACCCGACGGGCGTCAGCCGGCCGTACATGCCCGACCCGGTCGCCAACTTCCAGGCCTTCTCGGCCGACCTGACGGCCGCGGGCTTCAAGGTCGTCCCGAAGTCCGCCCCGTGGAACCCGGACTACCTCAACGCCGCCGACACCGGTCAGACGGGCATGCGCCTGCTGGGCTGGACCGGCGACTTCGGTGACCCGGACAACTTCGTCGGCACCTTCTTCCGCACCAAGCAGAAGGCCTGGGGTCCGCTCGAGGAGAGCATCTACACCGACCTCGAGGCAGCCCGCGCGGAGTCCGACGAGGCCAAGCGCACGCAGCTCTACGAGGCTGCCAACGCGAAGATCATGGAGTTCCTGCCGGGCGTGCCGTACGTGCACACCAAGCCGTCCCTGGCGTTCGCCAAGGGCGTCACGGGCTACGTGCCCAGCCCGGTGAGCATCGAGGACTTCTCCAAGGTCTCGATGTCGAGCTAGGGCGCTGCTGATCCTTTGTTGACGTTCGCCGTACGCCGCCTGCTCCTGCTGATCCCGATCCTCCTCGGGCTCTCGATCCTGGTCTTCCTGTTCGTCCGGGCCCTGCCCGGTGGACCGGAGACCGCTCTCCTGGGAGAGCGCTCGACTCCCGAGCGGGTCGCGCAGGTGCGGGCGGCGTACGGCTTGGACCGCCCGGTCTACGAGCAGTACGTCAGCTACATGGGCAAGGTCGTGCGGGCCGACTTCGGCGTCTCGATCCAGACCCAGCAGCCGGTCTCGGAAGAGATCGCCCGCCGTTTCAAGGCCACGATGGAGCTCTCCGGGGCCGCCATCCTGTTCGCCGTGGTGGTGGGCATACCGCTCGGCTTCGTCGCCGGGCGAAGACCGCAGTCGTGGATCGACAACCTGTCCACGGTCGGCTCGCTGCTCGGCATCGCCGTCCCGGTGTTCGTGCTGGGCTACCTGCTGAAGTACGTCTTCGCCATCAAGCTGGGCTGGTTCGAGACGACGGGCCGGCAGAACGTCGCCATCACCACCGACCACCCGACCGGGTTCTTCGTGCTGGACGGGATCATCACCGGCGACTTCCCGGCGGCGTACGACGCCTTCAAGCACCTGGTGCTGCCGGCCATCGCCCTCGGCACGATCCCGCTGGCCATCATCACGCGGATCACCCGCGCTGCCGTGCAGGAGGTCAGCAACGAGGACTTCGTGCGCACCGCCGAGGCCAAGGGCATGACCAAGCGCGTCGTCACGCGCCGGCACATCCTGCGCAACGCGATGCTGCCGGTCATCACGATCATCGGCCTGCAGACCGGCCTGCTGCTGTCCGGCGCCATCCTGACCGAGACCGTCTTCGCCTTCGGCGGTCTCGGCTCGTTCATGGCCTCGGCCGTCTTCACCCGCGACTTCCCGGTGATCCAGGGCGGCATCCTGTTCATCGCGGTCGTCTTCGTGCTGGTCAACCTGCTGGTCGACATCTCCTACGGCTTCTTCGACCCCCGGGTGCGGAACGCATGAGCGCACCCCACCCGGGCGCGCGCTGGCGCTCACGACGCGTCGGGGACCCCGCATGAGCCTGTCGCAGAGCGTCGAGGCGGTCGAGAACGCCGACACCTCCGCCGACCACCCCGGCGGCGGGCAGGAGGAGGCCGCCGGCGGGCTGTGGCGGGACGCCCTCCGCCGCCTGCGCCGCAACCCCACGGCCATCCTGGGCGCCGTCCTGGTCGCGATCTTCGTCCTGGTCGCGATCTTCGCGCCCCTGCTCGCGCCCTACGACCCCAAGGTCGCCGACCTCTCCCAGATCCGCCCCGGCGACTTCCCCGGCCCCTCGCGAGAGCACCTGCTGGGCCTGGACTCCCAGGGCCGCGACGAGCTCAGCCGGATCATCTACGGCGCCCGCTACTCGCTGCTGATCGGCATCGTCTCGCTCAGCGTGGGGGCGGCTCTCGGGATCGCCCTCGGACTGGTCGCCGGCGCCTTCGGGGGCTGGGTCGACAGCCTGGTCATGCGCCTGGTCGACATCATGCTGAGCATCCCCGGCCTGCTGCTGGCCATCGGCATCGCCGCGCTGCTCGGCCGCTCGCTGACGTCGGTGATGATCGCCATCGCCGTCGTCAACGTGCCCGTCTTCGCCCGTCTGCTGCGCGGCTCCATGCTCGCGCAGCGGCGCAGCGACTACGCGCTGGCGGCCCGCTCGCTCGGCGTCACGCGCAGCCGGATCGTGCTCCAGCACGTCTTCCCGAACAGCCTCGGCCCGGTCATCGTGCAGGCGACGCTGGCGCTGGCCACGGCGATCATCGACGCGGCCGGGCTGGCCTTCCTCGGCCTCGGCTCGCCCGACCCGTCCATCCCGGAGTGGGGCCGGATGCTGGCCGAGACCAACTCGCTGCTCGCCTCCGAGCCGCTGCTCGCGCTGTGGCCGGGCCTGGCGATCGTGTTCTCCGTGCTCGGCTTCTACCTGCTGGGCGAGGCCCTGCGCGAGGCCCTCGACCCCAAGCTGCGCCGGTGACCGCGGTGCAGGAGCAGGACGCGATCCCGGGCCAGGCGCTCGGCAAGGGCGCGCCACTGCTGGAGGTCCGCGACCTGCGGGTCACCTTCAAGAGCCGCGGCCGCAAGCCGGTGAAGGCCGTCGACGGCGTCGACCTCGACGTCGCCGCCGGCGCCACCGTCGGGATCGTCGGCGAGTCCGGCTCGGGCAAGAGCGTCACCTCGCTGGCGGCCCTCGGGCTGCTGGGCAAGCGCGGCGTCGAGATCAGCGGCTCCGTGCGGTTCGACGGCCAGGACCTGCTCAACATGCCCGAGGACGAGCTCCGGGCCGTGCGCGGCAAAGAGGTCGCCATGGTCTTCCAGGACCCGATGAGCTCGCTCAACCCGGTGCTCACCATCGGCCGGCAGATCACCGAGATCCTCGAGCGGCACCGCGGCCTCAAGGGCCAGGACGCCCGCGACCAGGCCGCTGAGCTGCTGCTGAGCGTCGGCATCGGGGACGCCGTACGACGCCTCAAGTCCTTCCCGCACCAGCTGTCCGGCGGCATGCGGCAGCGCGTGATGATCGCGATGGCGCTGGCCTGCCAGCCGCGCCTGCTCATCGCCGACGAGCCGACGACCGCGCTGGACGTGACCATCAGCGCGCAGATCCTCGAGCTGCTGCGCTCGCTGGTCGTCGACAGCCAGACCGCCCTGGTGCTCATCACCCACGACCTCGGCGTCGTCGCCGGGTTGTGCGACCAGGTGCACGTCATGTACTCCGGCCGGATCGTCGAGTCCGCTCCCCGCCGGCCGTTGTTCGCCGACCCCCAGCACCCCTACACCACCGGTCTGCTCGCCTCCGTGCCCCGGCTGGATCAGCCTCGCGGGGTGCCGCTGCTGCCGATCCCGGGCTCCCCGTCGGACACGCTGCCGTGGGCGGACGGCTGCGCCTTCGCGCCGCGCTGCACGCGCCAGATCCCCGACTGCCTCGGCGGTCCGCCGACGCTGCTGTCGCTGGAGGGCAGCGACCCGTCGCACCTCGTCCGGTGCGTCAACCCGGTGCCGGAGGCCGTCGCGTGAGCCTGCTCGAGGTCCGCGGGCTGAAGGTCCACTTCCCGATCAAGCAGGGCATCGTGCTCGAGCGCACGGTCGGCCACGTCCGCGCCGTCGACGGCGTGGACCTGTCGGTCGAGAAGGGCCGCACGCTCGGCGTCGTGGGCGAGTCCGGCTGTGGCAAGAGCACGCTCGGGCGCGCGGTCCTGCAGCTCGAGCCGATCACCGAGGGCTCGGTCGTCTTCGACGGCACCGACCTGTCCACGCTCGGCGCCAAGGACATGCGGGCGATGCGCAAGCGCATGCAGATGGTCTTCCAGGACCCGCTGGCCTCGCTCGACCCGCGCCAGTCGGTGGCCTCCATCCTGGCCGAGCCGCTCAAGACGCACGGCCACAAGGGCGACCACGACAAGCGGGTCCGCGAGCTGCTCGACCTCGTCGGGCTGCCGTCCACGGCGGCCAACCGCTACCCGCACGAGTTCTCGGGCGGTCAGCGGCAGCGCGTCGGCATCGCCCGCGCCATCTCGCTGAACCCCGAGCTGATCATCGCTGACGAGCCGGTCAGCGCCCTGGACGTCTCGATCCAGGCGCAGGTCGTCAACCTGCTCGAGGAGCTGCAGGAGCGGCTCGGCCTGACCTACGTCGTCATCGCCCACGACCTCGCCGTGGTGCGGCACATCAGCGACGACATCGCCGTCATGTACCTCGGCGCGGTCGTCGAGGTCGCGCCGTCCGACGGGTTGTACGACGAGCCGCTGCACCCGTACACCCGGTCGTTGCTGTCGGCCATCCCCATCCCCGACCCGGAGGTCGAGGACACTCGCGAGCGCATCCTGCTGCGCGGCGACATCCCGTCGGCCGCCGCGCCGCCGCCCGGCTGCCGCTTCCACACCCGCTGCCCGTGGCGCCAGCCCACGCGCTGCCACGACGAGGTCCCGGTGCTGCGCGAGCTCGAGGGCAGGGAGACCGGCCACACCGTCGCCTGCCACTGGGCCGAGCGCATCGCCAGCGGCGAGCTCCAGCCGGCCAGCAGCGAGCAGGCCCTCATGGTCGACGCAGGCCCCGAGGGCGTGCCCGCGAGCGCCGAGGCGACCTGACCGCCCCGGGCGGCTCGCCATCACCTCATCCGGAAGCGCCGGCCGGCCCCCACCGCTCCCGGCTGGTGGTGCAGCGGGTTGTCGCTCGCGCCGTCGGCGGCCTCCCGCTGCGACCGGTCTGCGCTGGGCGGGACCCTCAGCAGGTGGTGAGCGAGACCTGGCGGAACAGCGGAACGGGCTTGGCCTGCTCGGCGTCGCACGTCAGCGGGTGCTCGCCGCCGGCCGCCCGGTCGTAGGCCACGACGACCTCGACGTCCGGTCCGGCCAGGCGTACGCGCCAGGCGTCCGGTCCGGCGCTCTCCTGTCCGACCGGCTCGAGATCGCCTGTCCCCCAGACGTCCAGGGCCTCCCGGGCGAACTGCTGAGCGGCCTGTGTCGGCAGCGGCAGGCTGGACCGGCCGCGCACGTGCCCCGACGGCAGGCGGCCGGACGCGAGGTCGTCCACCAGCGCGACGACGTCCTCGGCGGCGATGCGACCGACGTAGTGGCCCTCGGGCAGCACCACCAGGTTGGCCGCGAAGCGGTCGCCGCCGACGTGCGAGGACTCCCAGGTCCGCTCCGGGTGCGCGCGCGAGAGCGCCTGCGCGACCGGGCGGCCGCGCAGAGCGCAGCAGCGGTCGTGCCGGCCGTGCGTGCAGACCAGGTAGAGCGGTCCGTCGTACGGCTGCCACTCCGGACCGTTGTAGGTGACGCCGAGCAGCTCGAGATCGGTCGAGACGTGCAGCTGCCGGACCTGCTCGTGGCCGGGCCGGCTGTCGACGGCGAAGACCTGCCGGCCGGGGCCGTGCTCGACACCCGCGGGGCGGCGGACCAGGAGCAGCCGGGCGCCGGCGCGCGCGGCCAGGTCGGCGAGGTGCCGGGACAGCGGCCGCGGCATCCGCCCGCTGGGCACCGACTGCGGCCCCCACGCCCCGCGGTGCTCCACCAGCAGCCAGCGCTCCACCCGGCTGGCGGTCGCCGTGAGCGGTTCCTCGCGCAGGCGCGAGGTCGCCGAGCACAGGTCCGTCATCTCCTGAACCGTACGGCGCAGCGACCCGACGCGCGATCCCGCCGGGGTGCTGCGCGGCGCTGCGGTGCCTACGCTGAGGTGTGACCGTCGCGGCCGCGCCCTCCCTGCTCACGGTCTCCACCGTGCGCCTGGACGACCCGGGTGCGCTGCTCGACCTGCTGCCGGAGCGCGGGGCGCTGGCCTGGGTGCAGGGCGGCCAGGGCCTGGTCGGCTGGGGGGAGAGCGCCCGCTTCGACCTCACCGGTCCGGGCCGGTTCGCCGAGGCGCAGGCGTGGTGGGACGCGCTGGTGGCGGGGGCGTCGGTCCGCGACGAGGTGGACCTGCCCGGCACCGGGCTGGTCGCCTTCGGCTCGTTCGCGTTCGACCCGGCGCGCGGCTCGTCCGTCATGGTCGTCCCCCAGGTCGTGGTCGGGCACCGCGACGGCACCTGGTGGCGCACCACCATCGGCGTGCCCTTCCAGGACGCACCGCCGACGCCGCTGCGTCCGCCGTCGTCGGTCGTCTTCTCCGACGGCGACGTCACCGGTGCCCAGTGGATGCGCACGGTCGAGCAGGGCGTGGCCCGCATCCAGGCCGACGACCTCGAGAAGGTCGTGCTGGCACGGGCACTCGACGCCCGGGCCGACGAACCGGTGGACCTGCGCTGGCCGCTGCGCCGGCTGGCCGAGGACTACCCCGGCTGCTGGGCCTTCTCGGTGGAGGGCCTGCTCGGGGCGACTCCCGAGATGCTGGTCCGGCTCGAGGGCGGCGTCGCGACCTCGCGCGTGCTCGCCGGAACCCTGCGCCGCAGCGGCGACCCGAACGAGGACAGCCGGCGCGGCGCCGCGCTCGGCCGGTCGATCAAGGACGTGGAGGAGCACGGGTACGGCGTGCGGTCCGTCGTGGACGCGCTCTCCCTGCACTGCACCGAGGTGGAGGTGCCGTCCGCGCCCTTCGTCCTCGAGCTGCGCAACGTCATGCACCTGGCCACCGACGTGCGCGGCGTGATCGGCGACGGGGCGACCAGCCTGCAGCTGCTGGCGTCCCTGCACCCGAGCGCCGCAGTCTGCGGCAGCCCGACCGAGGTCGCCCTCGAGGTCATCCGTGAGATCGAGGGGCTGGACCGCGGGCGCTACGCAGGACCCGTGGGCTGGCTCGACGCGCGCGGAGAGGGCGAGTGGGGGATCGCGCTGCGCTGCGCACAGGTGGACCCCGCCGACGGGCGTCGGCTGCGGCTGTTCGCCGGGTGCGGCATCGTCGCCGGCTCGCAGCCCCTGCACGAGCTGGCAGAGAGCAACGCCAAGCTCGTCCCGATGCGGGACGCACTGCAGGGCTGACCGGTGGCAGCATCGCCCGCATGGCGGACGACGCGCGGGTCCAGCTGGTCAGGCGCTACTGGGACGAGGCCTGGTCGCGCGGCGACGTCCAGGTCCTCGACGTGTTCTACGCGGCCAGGTACCGGGAGAACGACGAGGAGCTGACGCCGGAGGCGTTCGCCGAGCACCTGCTGCGCTGGCGGGCGAAGTTCCCCGACTTCCGAGCCGAGGTGCAGCAGGTGTGGGTGACGCCCGAGGCCGTCATCACGCGCGTCAGCTACAGCGGCACGCAGCGCGGCGACTTCACCTTCCTTCCCGCGGCCGGCCGTCCCTTCCGCGTGTCCGGCCTGGACGCCTTCGAGTTCGGCGATGACGGCAAGGTCGTGCAGCACTGGCACGAGACCGACCACTGGGAGTTGTTCGCCCAGCTCGGCCTGGAGGTCTAGAGAGCCTTTGCCACAGCGCTTCTCAGCTGCCGGTCGAGCTCGACGGCGCCCCCCCGGTCGGTGCGCACCTCGACCACGCGGAGCCCGTCACCGTGCAGCTGCGCGCTCAGCTCCCCCCGCGTCGTCGCGCGGGAGTACGGCGTGCGCGTCGCGGCGCAGAGCGCCTCCAGGTCGACGCCGTGCGGGGTGCCGAACACCCGCTCGAAGGCCTTCGCGTGCTCCGGCGCGCCCTGCTCCAGCAGCCCGAAGATGGCGCCGCCGTCGTTGTTCACGACCACGATCGTGAGGTCCGGGCGCGGCTCGTCCGGACCGATCACGAGGCCGTTCGCGTCGTGCAGGAACGTCAGGTCGCCGAGCAGCGCGAGCGTGCGACGGCCGTGGGCCAGGGCCGCGCCGATCGCCGTCGAGACGGTGCCGTCGATGCCGGCCGCACCGCGGTTCGCCAGCACCCGCAGGCCCTCGCGCCCACCGGCCAGGAACAGGTCGCGCACCGGCTTGGACGAGCCCACGACCAGCAGGTCACCGGCGGAGGCGACCACCTCGGCGGCGACAGCCGGTTCGGAGAGGTCGTCGGCGAGGAGGTCGTCGACCGCGGTGCGCGCCCTGGTCCCGGCCTCGGCCCAGGACGGCAGCCAGGACGGGTCGACCAGCCCGTCTGGCACCGGCACGCCCGGCAGCACCCGCTCGGCCCGCCGGGCCGGGTCGGTCCACCGCCCGTGCGCGCCGACGACGTCCGCGGGTGCGGCAGCGATGAGCCGCCCGACCGCGCGCGACAGGGTCGGTCGGCCCACGACGAGGACGCGCTCCGGGGCGTGCTGGTCCAGCCAGCCCGGCGCGCCCAGCACCAGGTCCGCCGATCGGACGACCTCGTCGGACCAGGCGCTGCTCGATGGCTCGGCGACGACCGGGAACCCCCTCGCCGCAGCCAGTGCCAGCGCGGCCCGCGCGAGATCAGCTGTGCAGTCGCCGATCACGACGACCGTACGGGCCGGGAGGTCGTCCACGACCGGGGCAGCGGGAGGCGGCACGACCACCGTCCACGGCCCACCGTCCGTTCTGCCGTCCAGCGGCTCGACCCAGTCGCCGTCCTCAGGGACGAGCGGCTCGCGCAGCCCGAGGTTGAGCTGCACCGGGCCGGGGTCGTGCAGCGCGGCAGCCAGCGCACGGCAGGTCATGGCGCGCCAGTAGGCGTTCTGACCGGCCCGCTCCTCGGGCACCCCGACCTCGACGAACAGCCGCACCGCCCCGCCGTAGAGCCCGACCTGGTCGACGGTCTGGTTGGCGCCGCTGCCGCGCAGCTCGGGCGGCCGGTCGGCGGTGAGCAGCAGCAGCGGGACGCCGGCGTGCGAGGCCTCCAGCACGGCCGGGTGCAGGTTGGCGGTTGCCGTGCCGCTGGTGGTGACGACCGGAACCGGCCGGCCGGACTGCTTGGCCAGCCCCAGCGCGAGGAACGCCGCGGACCGCTCGTCGATGCGGACGTGCAGCCGCAGCCGGCCGGCCCGGTCGGCGTCGTGCAGCGCGAAGGCCAGCGGCGCTGAGCGCGATCCCGGCGACAGCACCGCCTCCCGCACCCCGCCGCGCACCAGCTCGTCCACCAGGACGCGGGCGAGTGCCGTGGACGGGTTCACGGGGTCGAGTCTGCCGGGAGCAGCGCGGTGCAGCGCGCCAGGCGAGCGAGCCACCAGTCCCAGCGGTCTTGCGGTGCGGCCAGCGACGCCAGCAGCGCCGGGTCCGGCTCGACCTGACCCGCGCGGATCGCCCCGCCGTGGCCGTCCAGCGAGGCCCGCACCACGTCGCCCGCCATCAGGCTCGTCGTCGCGAGCCCGCAGGCGTACGGCAGCGCAGGCAGCGCAGCGGCCAGCGCCACACCGGCGCTGATGCCGACGGAGGTGTCCAGCGCGCTGGACACGACGACGGGAAGCCCGCACTGCTCGGCGATCTCGAGCGCCTGCCGCACCCCCCCGAGCGGCGCGACCTTCAGCACGAGCACGTCCGCAGCGCCGGCGCGCACGACGCGCAACGGGTCGGCGGCCTTGCGCACGCTCTCGTCCGCGGCGATCAGCACCTCGATCCCCGCCCTGGCCAGGGCCACCCGCAGCAGCGCCAGGTCCTCGACCTCGGCGCACGGCTGCTCGACGTACTCCAGGTCGAAGGCGCTCAGCGCGGCGACGGCCCAGCGCGCGTCGGCCAGCGTCCAGGCGCCGTTGGCATCGACCCGGACGCACCCGTCCGGGCCCAGCACGTCCCGTACCGCCGCCACGCGGTCGACGTCGTCGCGGAGCTCCTGGCCGGCCTGGGCGACCTTGACCTTGGCGGTGGTGCAACCGGGGAAGCGGGCCAGGACCGCCTCGACCTGGTCGGCAGGCACGGCCGGGACCGTCGCGTTGACGGGCACCTGGTCGCGCACGGCCGCGGGCCAGCCGACCTGCGTCGCCTCCAGCGCGGCGGCCAGCCAGCGTGCGGACTCGGCGTCGTCGTACTCCAGGAAGGGGGAGAACTCGCCCCAGCCGGCGGGGCCGCGCAGCAGCAGCGCCTCGCGGTGCAGGACGCCGCGGAAGGGCATCCGCATGGGCACGGAGACCACGTGGACCTCGGACAGGTCCAGCACGCGGTCCTCCTACTCTCGTGGTGTGAACGCCTCGGGCTCAAACATCGTCTCAGAGCTGTTCGACCCGACGGCCTGGAAGGAGGTCCCCGGGTTCGAGGACCTGCAGGACCTGACCTACCACCGGCACACGGCGACCGGTCGCGACGGCGGTGTGGTGCGCATCGCGTTCGACCGGCCCGAGGTCCGCAACGCCTTCCGGCCCGGCACCGTCGACGAGCTCTACCGCGCGCTCGACCACGCCCGCATGAGCCCGGACGTCGGCTGCATCCTGCTGACCGGCAACGGCCCGTCGCCCAAGGACGGCGGCTGGGCCTTCTGCTCCGGCGGCGACCAGCGCATCCGCGGTCGGGACGGCTACCGCTACGCCTCGGATGAGACCGCGCAGAGCGTCGACCCGGCGCGCGCCGGCCGGTTGCACATCCTCGAGGTGCAGCGGCTGATCCGCACCATGCCCAAGGTCGTCATCTGCGTGGTCCCCGGCTGGGCGGCCGGCGGCGGGCACAGCCTGCACGTCGTCTGCGACCTCACCCTGGCCAGCGCCGAGCATGCCCGCTTCAAGCAGACCGACGCCGACGTCGGCAGCTTCGACGGCGGCTATGGCTCGGCGTACCTGGCCCGTCAGGTCGGACAGAAGTTCGCCCGGCAGATCTTCTTCCTGGGTCGGGAGCACTCAGCCGCGGACGCGCACCGGATGGGGATGGTCAACGAGGTTGTGCCGCACGCTGACCTCGAGCGGGTCGCCGTCGAGTGGGCGCAGGAGATCTGCCGCAAGAGCCCAACAGCCCAGCGCATGCTGAAGTTCGCTTTCAACGCGGTGGACGACGGGATGGTCGGTCAGCAGGTCTCCGCCGGCGAGGCGACCCGGCTGGCCTACATGACCGACGAGGCCGTCGAGGGCCGGGACGCGTTCCTG
>JBKJQQ010000013.1:0-3538 GCA_046593875.1 Mycobacteriales bacterium
AGCCCGCCCACGCCGTCGTGGGTGCTCTCGCCATAGAGCCGGGCATCGTGCACCCCCTGCTCGTGAAGGGTGTCGACGCGGGCCTGCGCCCGCTCCCTCAGCTCGTCGACGTCGCCGTACTGGATGGACTCGGTCGGGCAGGCCTGCGCGCAGGCCGGGGTCAGGCCATCCCCGAGCCGGTCGTAGCAGAGCGTGCACTTCTGCGCGATGCCCTCGTTCTTGGTGACGCCCTTCTCCCCCACCCGCCGGTCGATCACCCCGAACGGGCAGGCGGGCACGCAGTAGCCACACCCGTTGCAGATGTCGTCCTGCACGACGACCGTCCCGAACTCGGTCCGGAACAGCGAGCCCGTCGGGCAGACGTCGAGGCACGCCGCGTGGGTGCAGTGCTTGCAGACATCGGACTCCATCAGCCAGCGGAAGTCCGTGCGCGGCGCGTCCGCTGCCGCGCCGGGCAGGGCGACCGCCGGCATGCCGAGGTCGACGGGGGTGCGGGCCTCCACCGGCTGCTCGATGAACTTGACGTGCCGCCAGGTGCTCGCGCCCAGCGAGAGGCTGTTGTCGTAGGAGCTGCCCAGCATGAGCAGGCCGTCCTCGGGGACGGCGTTCCACTCCTTGCAGGCGACCTCGCAGGCCTTGCAGCCGATGCAGACCGAGGTGTCGGTGAAGAAGCCCTTGCGCGCGGGGGCCTGGTCCCAGCCGGCGTTCGGGGCCGGGTCGACCGGCCCGTAGAACGAGTTGTCCTTCACGGGCGCACCCGTCGGACCTGCTCGTTGCCGGTCTCGACCGTGACCCCGGCCCGGCTGCGGTACTCCTCGACGTGCCGCAGCAGCGCCGGTCCGGTCGGCCGGCGACCCGGCGTGATGTCGCAGCTGCCCACTTTGCTCTCCTGGATGTGCACGTTGGGGTCGAGCGCGAGGCCGAGCAGGTCGTTGGCCGAGTCGCCGCTGACGACCGCCTCGTCGCCTACGCCCCAGTGGTAGGGCAGCCCGACCTGGTGGACGACGTGCCCCCCCACCTGCAGCGGCGTCATCCGCTCGGTGACCAGCACGCGCGCCTCGATCGCTGTCCGGGCCGTGGTGATGGTCGCCCAGCCGGCATTGTCCAGCCCGCGCACGGCGGCCAGCTCAGGCGAGACCTCGCAGAACATCTCCGGCTGCAGCTCCGACAGGTACGGGACCCAGCGACTCATGCCGCCGGCGGTGTGGTGCTCGGTCAGCCGGTAGGTCGTGAAGACGAACGGGAAGACGTCGGCCCCCGGCTCCCCCGCGGACGGGTTGGACAGGTTGTCCTTGCGCTTGATGACGGTGCGGGTCGGGTTGGCCTGCACCGTGTAGAGCGGGTTCGCGACCGGCGACTCGTGCGGCTCGTAGTGCGCCGGCATCGGCCCGTCCAGCAGGCCGCTCGGCGCGTAGAGCCAGCCCTTGCCGTCCGCCTGCATGATGAACGGGTCGTCGCCGCTCAGCCCGGCCGGTCCGCCCACGCCCTCCTCGGCCCGGTAGGACGGCGGCTTGGTGAGCTCGAAGTCCGGCACGTCGTGGCCGGTCCACTGCTGCGCCCCCTCGTCCCACCAGACGTAGGCCTTGCGCTCGCTCCACGGCCGGCCCTCGGGGTCGGCGGAGGCACGGTTGTAGAGGGTCCGGCGGTCCATCGGCCAGGCCCAGCCCCACTGGTTGGCCACCCAGTCCTGCTCCTGACCTGGGGTGCGCCGCGCCGCCTTGTTGATGCCCTCGGCGTAGATGCCGGTGTAGATCCAGCAGCCGCCGGCGGTGGACCCGTCCGCCCGCATGGAGGTGAAGCCGGGCAGCGGCTCCCCCGCCCGCTCGCCGGTGAGGAAGCTCCCGTTGATCTCGGCCAGGACGGACTCGGCCTGGGGCTCGCCGTGCTCGTCGACCTCGTAGTCCCAGGTGAGGTCGAGCAGCGCGCGGTTCTTCGGGTCGGTCGAGCCGGCCAGGCGCTCCCGCAGCCGCTTGCCGAGCTCGAAGTAGAAGTCCAGCTCGGCCCGGGCGTCACCGGGCGGGCTGACGGCCTTGTGCCGCCACTGCACCATCCGCTGCGTCTGGGTGAAGGAGCCGGCCTTCTCGGTGTGGGTCGCCGCCGGCAGGAAGAAGACCTCGGTCGCGATGTCCTCGGTCCGCAGCTCCCCGGTGGCGATCTCGGGAGCGGTCTGCCAGAAGGTGGCCGACTCGATGAGGTTGACGTCGCGCACGACCAGCCACTTCAGGTTGGCCAGCCCCATCCGCTGCATCTTGGCCTGGGCCGAGCCTACGGCCGGGTTCTGGCCGACCAGGAAGTAGCCCTCGACCTTCCCGTCGATCTGGTCCATGACGGTCTGGTAGGTGCCGTGGTCGCCGGTGAGCCTGGGCAGCAGGTCGTAGCAGAAGTCGTTCTCGGGTTGCGCGGCCTCGCCGTACCACGCCTTCAGCAGGCTCACCGCGTAGGCGTCGGCGGCCGTCCAGAAGCCCTTCATCCCCGGCCGTCCGATGGCGGCGACGTAGTCCTGCAAGGTGTCGTGCTGCCCGGCGACCGGCATCGGCAGGTAGCCCGGCAGCAGGTTGAACAGGGTCGGGATGTCGGTCGAGCCCTGGATGCTCGCGTGCCCGCGCAGCGCCATGATGCCGCCGCCCGGACGGCCCATGTTGCCCAGCAGCAGCTGGAGGATCGCCGCCCCGCGGATGTACTGCACCCCGGTGCTGTGGTGCGTCCAGCCCACGGAGTAGACCCACGCGGTGGTGCGCTCGCGCCCGCTGTTCGCGGTCACCGCCTCGCACACCGCGCGGAAGTCCTCCGGCGGTACGCCGCAGACCTGCTCGACGACCTCGGGGGTGTAGCGGGCGTAGTGCCGCCGCAGCACCTGGTAGACGCAGCGCGGGTGCTGCAGCGTCTCGTCCCGCTGCACCACGGAGTGCTCGAGCGTCGCCCCTCGGCCACCCAGCTCGTGCCCGCTGCTGCTGTGGCCGGCCGCGTCCTCGTCCTGTCCCTCGGCGCCGGCGTTGCCGTCGTGGCCGGCGTACTGCCAGGACTGCCCGTCGTAGCTGGCGGTCTCGGCGTCGTAGCCGGAGAACAGGCCGTCCAGGTCCTCGGTGTCCTGGAAGTCCTCGCGCAGGATCGTGGCCGCGTTGGTGTAGGCCACGACGTACTCGCGGAAGTCCTTCTCGTTCTCCAGGACGTAGCGGATGATCCCGCCCAGGAAGGCGATGTCGGAGCCGACCCGGATGGGGACGTGCTGGTCAGCCTGCGCCGAGGTGCGGGTGAAGCGGGGGTCGACGTGGATCACCTTGGCGCCGCGCGCCTTCGCCTCCATCACCCACTGGAAGCCCACCGGGTGGCACTCGGCCATGTTGGAGCCCTGGATGACGATGCAGTCGCTGTGCTGCAGGTCCTGCAGGAAGTTCGTGGCACCGCCACGACCGAACGAGGCCCCCAGACTGGGGACGGTGGCGCTGTGTCATATGCGCGCCTGGTTCTCGACCTGGATCGCGCCCAGGGCCGTGAACAGCTTCTTGATGAGGTAGTTCTCCTCGTTGTCCAGCGTGGC
>JBKJQQ010000179.1:0-2512 GCA_046593875.1 Mycobacteriales bacterium
GCGCTGGCGACCGGCGACATCGTTCGCGCCGTCACCGAGATGCGCGCCAGGGGCGTCGAGTTCCTGTCCACCCCGCCGTCGTACTACGACGAGCTCGGCGGCTGGGTCGGTGACACCAGGGTGCCGCTCGACACCCTGCGCGAGCTGGGGATCCTGGCGGACCGCGACGAGGACGGTTACCTGCTGCAGATCTTCACCAAGCCGGTGCAGGACCGGCCGACGGTGTTCTTCGAGCTGATCGAGCGGCACGGCTCGCTCGGCTTCGGCAAGGGCAACTTCAAGGCGCTGTTCGAGGCGATCGAGCGCGAGCAGGAGCGCCGCGGCAACCTGTAGCTCTCTCGGCCGCGCCGAGCGCGGGGCGCAACCACGTGGGCCCGGGCCGCGGAGCACGGGTCGTACTGATCGTCGAGCTCGATGAAGGCCTGCTTCCGGCGACTCGGGCGCTCGACGATCAGTACGAGTCAGCCTGCGCCGCGGGCCCTGTCGGAGTGACCACGTCGGCTGGCCGCCGGGATGGACCCGTTCGCACACAGCGTGATCGTCTTCCCGGTCCTGCGGGACCGGATCTAGCGTGCGGGCGCCACCGAGTGGATCACGTTGTGTGCAGACGGGTCCGTCAGGCGCAGCGGACGCAACGGGTGGACGCCGGGCGCGCCTCGAGCCGGGCCGCGCCGATCTGCTCGCCGCACGCCTCGCAGGTGCCGTACGTCCCGGCCTCCACCGCGGCACGTGCCTGGCGGATCTGGTCGCGCTCGCGCTGCAGGCCGCTGTGCGCGGCCACGTCGGTCATCCGCTCGACGGCGATGTTCGTGCCGTCGCCGACCCGCTTGCCGAAGCCGATGCCACCAGCGGTCTGCCGGCGCGACTCGACCTCGATGCCGTCGAGCTGCGCGGCGATCTCCCGCTCACGCGCAGCCAGCGCTGCCAGGGGGTCCATGCCGGACCCCCTACCCGGATCAGACGGGGGTGACCGCGTAGCCCGCACTGGCCAGGTGGGCCATGACCTCGTCGCCGTGCGGGCGTCCGCGCGTCTCGAGCTGCAGCCCGACCGCGACCTCGTCGACGTGCAGCCCGGCGCCGGTGCGGGAGTGCTCGACGTCCAGGACGTTCGCACCGCTGTCGCCGAGGACGCCGAGCAGCCGCGCCAGCTCGCCGGGGCGGTCCGGGATGCGCACCTGCAGGGACATGAAGCGGCCCGCGGCCACCAGCCCGTGGCGGACGACCTTGGACAGCAGCAGCGGGTCGATGTTGCCGCCGGACAGCACCGCGACCACCGGCGGCTCGAAGGCCCTCGGGTCCTCCATGACGGCGGCGAGTGCCGCAGCACCAGCGGGTTCCACGACGAGCTTGGCCCGCTCGAGGGCGAGCAGGAGCGCCCGCGACAGGGCCTCCTCGTCGACCGTCACGACCTCGTCGACCAGCGCGCGGACGATCGCGAACGGCAGATCGCCCGGGCAGCCCACGGCGATCCCGTCGGCCATCGTGGTCATCGCGGCCAGCGGCACCGGGACGCCCGCCTCCAGCGACGCGCGGTACGACGCCGCGCCCGCGGCCTGCGCGGCCACGACCCGCACCCCCGGCAGCAGCGCCTTCAGGGCGACGGCGATCCCGGCGACCAGCCCCCCGCCGCCGGTGCACACCACGACGGTCCTGACGTCCGGGCACTGCTCGGCGATCTCGAGCCCGACCGTCCCCTGCCCGGCCACGATGTCGGCGTGGTCGAAGGGGTGGATCAGGACCGCGCCCGTCTGCTCGGCGAAGGCCTTCGCGGCGACCAGAGCCTCGTCGACGGTGTGGCCGGCGTGCCGCACCTGCGCGCCGTACGCCGTCGTCGCGGCGACCTTCGGCAGCGGCGCCGCCTCCGGCATGAAGACCGTCGAGCTGCAGCCCAGCAGCGAGGCGGCCAGCGCGACGCCCTGCGCGTGGTTGCCGGCGCTGGCCGCGACGACCCCCCGGGCGCGCTCCGCGTCGGACAGCCGCGCGATGCGGACGTAGGCCCCTCGGATCTTGAAAGAGCCTGTCCGCTGGAGGTTCTCGCACTTGAGCAGCACCGGACCGCCGACCTTGTCGGACAGCCCGCGCAGGCCCTCCATCGGTGTGGTCCGCGAGACCCCCTCGAGCAGGTCGCGCGCCCGCAGCACGTCGGACAGGCCGACCGGCAGGCTCAGCACGGGAAGGCCAGCACCGAGGCGGTGAAGCCGTGCAGGTGGTTGCGGCCGCCGACCGGACCGAGCTCGCCCCCGGCGAAGAAGCCGGCCACCCCGAGCGCAGCCAGCTCCCGGCGGACCAGCGCAGGGTCGTGGTCGGCGCCGTCGTGCGCCGTCCCGAACAGGTGGGACCCCCTGCCGTTGCAGGAGAACAGCAGGGCTCCCCCGGCGGGCGCGTCGCAGGTGTCGCGGCGGTAGCCGGCCAGCAGGGCGCGCAGGTCGGCGTCCGCGGCGTCGGCGTCGCGGACCTGCAGCCGGACGGTGCAGCCGACCTCGATCAGGTCGCCGACCACGATGCTGCCGGT
>JBKJQQ010000084.1:0-6677 GCA_046593875.1 Mycobacteriales bacterium
CCAGGACGCCGCCGCCGAGGTGGCCGACGGCCGGTGGGACGAGCACTTCCCCGTCGACGTCTTCCAGACCGGCTCGGGCACGTCGTCCAACATGAACACCAACGAGGTGCTCGCGACGCTCGCGACCGAGAAGCTCGGGTCCGCCGTCCACCCGAACGACCACGTCAACGCCTCGCAGTCCTCCAACGACGTCTTCCCGTCGTCCATCCACATCGCCGCCACCTCGGCCGTGGTGAACGACCTCGTCCCGGCGCTCGAGCACCTCGCCGCGTCGCTGGAGCGCAAGTCCGAGGCCTTCGCGACCATCGTGAAGTCCGGGCGCACGCACCTGATGGACGCGACCCCGGTCACGTTGGGCCAGGAGTTCGGCGGCTACGCCGCACAGGTGCGCTACGGCGTCGAGCGACTGCAGGCCTCGCTCCCGCGGCTGGCCGAGCTGCCGCTGGGCGGTACCGCGGTCGGCACGGGCATCAACACCCCGCCCGGCTTCAGTGCCGCCGTGATCGCGGAAGTCGCTGCGGCGACGGGACTTCCGCTCACCGAGGCCCGTGACCACTTCGAGGCACAGGGCGCGCGGGACGGCCTGGTCGAGGCCAGCGGCCAGCTCCGCACGATCGCCGTCGGCCTGCACAAGATCTGCAACGACTTGCGCTGGATGGCCTCCGGGCCGCGCGCCGGCCTCGGCGAGATCGCGCTGCCCGACCTGCAGCCGGGGAGCTCGATCATGCCCGGCAAGGTCAACCCGGTGATCCCCGAGGCGACGCACATGGTCGTCGCGCAGGTCATCGGCAACGACGCGGCGATCGCCTTCGCCGGAGCCTCCGGCAACTTCGAGCTCAACGTGATGCTGCCGGTGATGGCGCGCAACCTGCTGGAGTCGATCCGCCTGCTGGCCAACATCTCCCGCCTGCTCGCCGACCGGACCATCGACGGCATCGTGGCCGACGAGGAGCGCTGCCGCGAGCTCGCCGAGTCCAGCCCGTCCATCGTCACGCCGCTGAACAAGTACATCGGGTACGAGGCCGCCGCCAAGGTCGCCAAGCAGTCCCTGAAGGAGCGGAAGACGATCCGCCAGGTGGTGCTCGAGGGCGGCTACGTCGAGAAGGGCGACCTCACCGAGGAGCAGCTCGACGCGGCGCTCGACGTCCTCTCGATGACCCGCCCCGGCTTGTAGGAGCCCGGACGTGCCGAGGGCCCGCATCCCCACCCAGCAGGGGAGACGGGCCCTCGGACGTCTGAGGGGTCCGCGCTAGGGGGTCGCGACGCAGTTCGTGCCGTTGGTCGGCGCGGCGGTCCCGTTGACGGTGACGCTGGTGGTGAGGCAGGCCGAGCCGGCGGAGGCGGGGGCCGCGAACGCGCCGAGGGCGACGACCGCCACGGCCGCGAGCAGGATGCGCTTCACGAGGTCTCTCCTTCTGGCTGGGCGGCCCGGCGCCGCCCTTCACCCCCTGCAACGGGGGTCCGCCCAGAACCTCGCGCGCTCTCCGGAGCTTCTTCCGGACGGCCCGATGATCTTCCCCTCGGGCCGGGCGACACGCCGTCGCACGGCGTACGAGGGGAAGATCATCGCGGAGGGGGTCTAGAAGGAGAGATCCTCGAGCATCTCGGTGACCAGGGCGGCGATCGGGGAGCGCTCGGACCGGGTCAGCGTCACGTGGGCGAACAGCGGGTGCCCCTTGAGCGCCTCGATGACCGCGGCCACGCCGTCGTGCCGGCCGACGCGCAGGTTGTCCCGCTGGGCGACGTCGTGCGTGAGCACCACGCGGGAGCCCGCACCGAGGCGGGACAGCACGGTGAGCAGCACGCCGCGCTCGAGCGACTGGGCCTCGTCGACGATGACGAACGAGTCGTGCAGCGAGCGCCCGCGGATGTGGGTGAGGGGCAGGACCTCGAGCAGCCCGCGCGCCATGACCTCCTCGACCACCTCGGCCTGCACCAGCGCGCCGAGCGTGTCGAAGACCGCCTGCGCCCAGGGGCCCATCTTCTCGCTCGCGTCACCGGGCAGGTAGCCGAGCTCCTGGCCGCCCACGGCGTACAGCGGCCGGAAGACGACGATCTTCTTGTGGGCCCGGCGCTCCAGGACCGACTCGAGGCCGGCGCACAGCGCCAGCGCGGACTTGCCGGTGCCGGCCCGCCCGCCGAGCGAGACGATGCCGATCTCCGGGTCGAGCAGCAGGTCGATCGCGATGCGCTGCTCGGCGGATCGGCCATGCACGCCGAAGGCGTCGCGGTCGCCGCGGACCAGTCGCACGCTCTTGTCGGGGGCGACCCGGCCGAGGCCGCTGCCCCGCTCGGACAGCAGCACCAGGCCGGTGTGGGTGGGCAGCTCGGCGGCCTCGGCGAGGTCGAGGTGGCCGTCGGCGTAGAGCAGGTCGAGGTCGGTGCCGGTGACCTCGACCTCGGCCATGCCGGTCCAGCCGCTGGAGGCGGCGAGCTCGGCGCGGTACTCCTGCGCCATCAGCCCGATCGAGGCGGCCTTCACGCGCAGCGGCAGGTCCTTGGACACCAGCACCACGTCGGCGCCCTCGGCGGCGAGGTTCGCGGCCACGGCCAGGATGCGGCTGTCGCCGTCGGTGCCGCGGATGCCGGACGGCAGGGCCGAGGTGTCGACGTGGTTGAGCTCGACCCGCACGGTGCCCTGCGCCATGGGGATCGGCTGGTCGAGGCGGCCGTGCGCGATGCGCAGGTCGTCGAGCACGCGCAGGGCCTGGCGGGCGAACCAGCCGAGCTCGGGATGGTCGCGTTTGCCCTCCAGCTCGCTGACCACGACGAGCGGCAGGACCACCTCGTGCTCGTCGAAGCGCGCGAGCGCGCCCGGATCGGACAGCAGGACGGAGGTGTCGAGGACGAAGGTCTTCACGAGGAGCTCCCGGCGCGCCTGCCTGTCAGAACCGGGGCCGGGCCGCGAGGCCGGGCGCCGGCCCCTTCACGTGCAGGTGCGCACATCGGGCCTCCCGAGCGGCGACGGTCTGCCGTCCGCTGCTGCGGACGGTAGGACCCGCCCGACCCCGTGGGCGGGCGCCACGCCGAGCAGCGACGCGAGTTCACCCTGCAGCTGCCGCGGCGTGAGCTGCTCGTCGAGCAGCCGGACGAACTCCCCGCCCTCGTCGAGCCAGCGCGACAGCAGTCGCTCCCCCTCGACGTAGGTCGAGATGTACGCCCGCCACAGCCGGTCGGTGAGGAACGCGACGGTCTTGCGGGCCCGCTCCGGCGACTGCAGGGCCCACCGCGCCAGGTGGGCCTCAGCCTCCTTGGCAGAGGCGCCGCGGTCGTGCAGCAGGATCGCGGCATCCTGTCGTACGGCGCTGAGAACGGCTGCAGCGCGGGCGATCTGCTGGCCGCGCTCGCCGTCGTACGAGATCCCCAGGTCGGCGTAGAGGTCGGTGGCGACCGGCCCCCAGTCCGACAGCCCGACCCCGCGCAGCCCGACGTCGGCCAGCCCCTCGGCCAGGACGTTCTCCGGGGTGTTGACCAGCCACAGGTCCTGCTCGGGAAGGGGCTGCGCCGCCTGCTTGCGGCACCGCTCGGTGTGGTGGCCGGGGTAGCTCTCGTGCGCGATCAGCGCGGGCAACGCGCCGAGCCCGACCGGCAGGTCGGCGTTGATCGCGACGGTGCTGCGGAACGAGCCGAGGTAGTAGTTGAAGCCGGCCCACGGCTTCTCGTGCACGACCTCGTAGGCGACGGCCTCCTGGTCCGGGAGCGGGAAGGCGTCGCGGGTCCGCTCGCGCAGCAGCGACGACCAGGCGTGGACCGCCTCCGTCAGCCGGTCGACCGGGACCGACGCCCCGTCCCGGTAGGCGGTGTAGCGGTCGAGCAGCGGCCCGTCGCCGGGCAGCAGGTCGTCCAGCGCCCGGTGCGCCGCCTCGTACCCGTCCGGAGAGCCGAGCGCCGGCCGGACCTGGAAGCAGCCCTCCACCTCGTCCAGGTACGCGACCCGCTCCCCCGCCATGACCCGCGCGCTGGTGAGCAGGCCGGTGAGCTGGCCGTGCAGGAAGGAGGTGCGGCCGGCGCCGAGGCCCGCCGACGGGAGCTCGCGCAGCAGCCACCGCGCGCGGACACCGAGGTCCACCGCGGTCGGCAGCGGCTCGGCCTCCACCGAGGCCCGCAACGCCGCGGGCCCGGTCCACGCATCGACGAAGCCGCGCTCCAGCCGGTCGAACGCCAGGCCCAGCCGGAGGTACTGCTCGACCAGCCTCACGTGCCGAAGCGACGCTGCCGAGCGGCGTAGGCGCGCAGCGCGCGCAGGAAGTCGACCCGGCGGAAGTCGGGCCAGAAGGCCTCGCAGAAGTAGAACTCGCTGTGCGCGCTCTGCCAGAGCAGGAACCCGGACAGCCGCTGCTCGCCGCTGGTGCGGATCACCAGGTCGGGGTCGGGCTGTCCGCGGGTGTAGAGGTGCTCGGAGATGTGCTCGACGTCGAGCAGGTCGGCGACCTCCTCCAGCGTCCGGCCCTCGGCGGCGTGGGCCTGCAGCATGGACCGGACGGCGTCGGCGATCTCGCGCCGCCCGCCGTAGCCGACCGCGACGTTGACCTCGACGCCCGGCCGCCCCTCGGTGCCCGCGGCGGCCTCCTTCAGGACGCGGGCGGTCTCGGCCGGCAGCAGGTCCAGGGCGCCCACGATGCGGATCGTCCAACGCCCCTGCGCACCCGCGAGGTCGCTGACCAGTCCCTCGATGATGCGCAGCAGCGGCGCCAGCTCGGGCTCGGGGCGGCTCAGGTTGTCGGTGGACAGCAGCCAGAGCGTGACCAGGTCGACACCGGCCTGGTCGCACCAGCCGAGCAGGTCGCGGATCTTGCGGGCGCCGACGCGGTGCCCCTGGTTCGGGTCCTCGAGGCCGAGCTCCTTGGCCCAGCGCCGGTTGCCGTCGACGATGACGCCGACGTGCCGGGGGACGGGGGCGCCGCTGCGCTCGAGCGCGCGGGCCAGGCGCCGCTCGTACGCGGCGTAAGCGACGTCACGCAGGCCCACGACCGGAGCCTATCCCCGCACCCGGGAGTACGGGCTCCCCCGGAAACGCCGGACGCCCCGCTCGAGGAGAGCGGCGCGTCCAGGACGTGCGGTGGGCTAGGCCTTCTCGAGCCGCTCCACGAGGGCCTTGTGCTCCTCGGTGATGGCCGCGGGCAGGCGGTCGCCGAACTGCGCGAAGTACTCGGGCATGAGCGCGGCCTCCTTCTTCCAGACCTCGGTGTCGACCGACAGCAGGAGGTCGAGGTCGGCCTCCGGCATGTCGAGCCCGTCGAGGTCGAGGGCGTCGCGCGTCGGCAGGACGCCGATCGGGCTGTCGACGCCCTCGGCCGAGCCGTCGATGCGGCCGATGATCCACTTCAGGACACGGCTGTTCTCGCCGAACCCGGGCCAGAGCCACTTGCCGCTGTCGTCCTTGCGGAACCAGTTGACGTAGTAGATGCGCGGGAGCTGGCCGGTGGCCTTCTCGCCGATCTCGAGCCAGTGGCCCATGTAGTCGCCCATGTTGTAGCCGCAGAACGGCAGCATGGCGAAGGGGTCGCGGCGGAGCTGGCCGATGGCGCCGGCGGCCGCAGCGGTCGTCTCCGACGACACCGTGGAGCCGAGGAAGACGCCGTGCTGCCAGTCGAAGGACTCCGTCACGAGCGGGACCGCCGTGGCGCGGCGGCCACCGAACAGGATCGCCGAGATCGGCACGCCCTGGGGGTCGTCCCAGTTGCTCGCGATCGTCGGGCACTGGCTGGCGGGGGTGGTGAAGCGGGCGTTCGGGTGCGCGGCCGGGGTCTCGCTGGACGGGGTCCAGTCGTTGCCCTTCCAGTCCGTGAGGTGCGCGGGCGCCTCCTCGGTGAGGCCCTCCCACCAGACGTCGCCGTCGTCGGTCAGCGCGACGTTGGTGAAGATGGAGTTGCCGTAGAAGGTCCTCACGGCGTTGGCGTTGGTGTCCTCGCCGGTGCCGGGGGCGACGCCGAAGAAGCCGGCCTCGGGGTTGATCGCATAGAGCCGACCGTCCTCACCGAAGCGCATCCAGCAGATGTCGTCGCCGACGGTCTCGACGGTCCAGCCCTCGATCGTCGGCTGGAGCATGGCGAGGTTGGTCTTGCCGCAGGCGCTCGGGAAGGCGGCCGTGACGTACTTGACCTCGTTCTGCGGGGACGTGAGCTTCAGGATGAGCATGTGCTCGGCCATCCACCCCTCGTCGCGGGCCATGACTGAGGCGATGCGCAGCGCAAAGCACTTCTTGCCCAGAAGGGCGTTGCCGCCGTAGCCGGATCCGTAGGACCAGATCTCGCGGGTCTCGGGGTAGTGGACGATGTACTTGGTGTCGTTGCACGGCCAAGCCACGTCGTGACCACCGGCTTCCAGCGGCGCTCCGACGGTGTGCACGGCCGGGACGAAGAAGCCATCCGCACCGATCTGGTCGAGGGCCGCCTTGCCCATGCGCGTCATGATCCGCATGGACACCACGACATAGGGCGAGTCGGTGATCTCAATACCCAACTGCGAGATGGCCGAGCCCAGCGGGCCCATGCTGAACGGGACGACGTACATCGTCCGGCCTCGCATGCAGCCGTCGAACAGCGGCCGGAGCGTCTCGCGCATCTGCGCGGGCTCCATCCAGTTGTTGGTGGGGCCGGCGTCGGCCTCCTTCTCGGCGCAGATGTAGGTGCGGTCCTCGACCCGGGCGACGTCGGTCGGGTCGGACTTCGCGTAGA
>JBKJQQ010000233.1:0-4735 GCA_046593875.1 Mycobacteriales bacterium
CGTCAGCCAGGCGTCGGACTCGGCTCCGGACTGGGTGCGCTGCGCTTGCGGTTGTTGCTGGTCGGCGCCGCGGGAGACGGCTCGCCGGTCGGCTGGGGCTCGGACGTCGGCTGGGGCTCGGACGTCGGCTGGGGCTCGGCCGGCTGCTCCGTCGGCTGCGGCTCTGCCGGCGGCGGCGTGTAGGTGTAGGTGATCGGCGAGGGCTCAGCCACCGGCGACGGCGACGTGCTGGGCGCCGCCGACGGGGAGGGCGTCGCGCTCGGCGAGGGGGAGGCGGACGGGCTGGGCTCGACGCCGCCGTACGCGGGCGGCGGGAACTCCTTCACGGGCTGGCCCTCGAGGGCAGCCGTCATGAAGCGACCCCACGTCTTGGCGGGCAGGCTGCCGCCCGTGACCTGGTCGACGCCGGCGATGTCGCGCAACGGCATGTCCGGCTTCTCCGAGAAGATCGCGACAGCGGCCGCCAGCTGCGGCGTGTAGCCGACGAACCAGGCGGCGGTGTTGCCCGTCGTCGTTCCGGTCTTGCCGGCGGCGGGGCGACCGGGCAGCTGCGCCGCGCGGCCGGTGCCGTCCGCCACCACCTGCTGCAACGCGAAGCTGGTGTCGTCTGCGACGTCCGTCGTCAGGGCCTCGGTCGTCTGCGGCTCAGCCCTGTAGAGCACCCGGCCCTTCGCGTCCTCGACGCTCTCGACCAGGTAGCTGTCCGCGTGCTGCCCCCGGGCGGCGATCGTGGCGTAGGCCTCTGCTTGCGACAGCGGGCTCACGGCCGTGGTCCCCAGCGGGAAGGACGGCAGCTGGCTGTCCTTCGTCATGTCGGCCGTGATCCCGAGGCGGGTCGCGACCTCGGCCACGTGCGACAGGCCGGCCCGCTGTCCGAGGGGCACGTAGACCGTGTTGACGGAGTTGGCCGTGGCCTCGACGAGGTCGATCTCGCCGAACTGCGCGTCGTCGAAGTTGTTGACCTCGTAGTCGCCGAACATCTGCGGCGACGCACCGTCCATCTTGGTGCGCAGCGAGATCCGGTTGTCGAGGGCCGCCGCCAGCACGTAGGTCTTGAAGGTGCTGCCCGCCTGCGCGGTGCCCTGCGTCGCCGCGTTGAACGGCTTCTTCACGTAGTCGCTGCCGGCGTACTGCGCCTTGATCCGGCCCGTCCCGGGCTCCACGGCGACGAGGGCGCGGTAGACGCCGTCGGGCAGCGTCTTGCCGGTGACGGTCTCGACGGCCTTGACGGCCTCGGCCTGCGCGCGCCGGTCGATCGTCGTGGTGATGCGCAGGCCGGCGCTGCGGATCGTGCCCTCGGTGAAGCCCTTGCCCTCGAGCTCGTCCTGCACCTGCTGCACGAGGTAGCCCTGCGGACCGGCCAGCTCGTCCTTGGTGTCCTTGGGCTTGGCCTTCGGGTAGGTGGCCTCCCCCTTCAGCCAGCCCTCCTCCTGCATGCCCTGGATGACGTACTCCCAGCGCTCCCGCGCGTCCTTCGGGTCCTCGACCGGGTCGTACGCCGCCGGCGACCGGAGCAGCGCCGCCAGCACGGCGCCCTCCCCCGCGCTGAGCTTGGCCGCCGGCTTGCCGAAGTAGGTCTGCGCGGCGGTCTCGATGCCGTACGCGCCGCGGCCGAAGTACACGGTGTTCAGGTAGAACTCGAGCACCTCGTCCTTGGAGTAGGAGCGGTCGAGCTTGACCGCGATCACGACCTCCTTGATCTTGCGGCTGAAGGTCCGCTCCTGCGTCAGGTAGGCGTTCTTCGCGTACTGCTGGGTGATCGTCGCCGCGCCCTGCTTGACGCCGCCGCCCCGGACGTTGGTCCAGGCGGCGCGCAGGATCCCCTTGGGCGAGATGCCCGGCTCGGAGTAGTAGTCGCGGTTCTCGGCGGCCAGCACGGCCTTCTGGGCGTCCTCGGACACCTTGCTCAGCGGCACGTCCACCCGGTTCTGGGCGCCGACGCGGGCGATCTCCTTGCCGTCGGAGTAGGTGATCAGCGTGACCTGCGGGTTCTCCAGCGACTCGGGACGGGGCACGTCGACGGCGGCGAACAGGATGCCGAGGCCCACCAGGCCGACCGCACCCGTGGCCAGCACGCCCAGGCCGACGGCGCGGCGGCTCGGGACCTTGAGCCGGCGGCGGGGAGTGACCCGCTCCGGCAGGACGGTCGCGTCCGCGTCCACGTCCGCGTCCACGTCCGGAACCGCATCCGGATCGGGCTGCTGCTCGCTGCTGTCCATCGGTGTCCCCCCAGGGTCAGTGGTGCGTTGCTCGCGGGCGATGTACCCCGTGGAGTGGATCCGTCACAGCCTGTGGACAACTCCGTCTAGCGGGCGGCGCGGCTGGTAGACCGGCGGCTCGAACGTGTGCTGGAGGGTCGGGTGGAGCTCGCGCTGGGCCTGCACGTCCCGGCGACCGGGGCACGGGCCGACGTCGTGGTCCGCGCGGCGGACGGTACGCGCCTGGACGAGGTCGCGGCGCTGCTGCTCTCGCGGGTGCTGCCGGCAGGGGGCACCGGGCAGCTGTCGTGCGGGGGCACCGCTCTCGACCCGGGCGCGCTGCTGGGCGTGGCGCCCCTGGTGCAGGGCGCGCTGCTGGAGGTCGACGCGGCTGCGGTGTCGCGGGCGCTTCCCGGGCTGCTCGCGCTGCACGTGGTGGGTGGTCCGTCGGCCGGGGCGGTGCACCGGCTCGTCCCGGGCGAGGTGGTCGTCGGACGCGACCCGGCCGCCGGGGTGCGCCTGGAGGACGAGGACGTCAGCCGGGAGCACTGCCGCCTCCGGGTGAGCCACGAGGGCGTCACCGTCACCGATCTGGGCTCGACCAACGGCACGGCCGTGGACGGCGCCACGGTGGCCGACTCGGTCCTGGCGCCGGGCGCCGTGCTGCAGGTCGGGGCGTCCTCCCTCGTCCTGGCGCCGGACGCCCCGGACGCCGCCCCGCTCCGTGCCGGTCCCGAGGGCCGGCTCGCCTTCAACCGGCCGCCGCGGCTGCGACCGCCGGCCGGGCTGGTGCAGGTCGTCGTGCCGGCACCGCCGCGGGAGAAGGAGAAGAACCCGTTCCCGCTCCTCGCCGTGCTGGCCCCCCTGGTGCTGGGCCTCGCGATGTGGCGGCTCACGGGGAGCACGACCTTCCTGCTGTTCACGCTGCTGTCGCCGGTGCTGGTGCTCGGCAACCTCATGACCGAGCGCAGGAGCGGAGAGCGGCGCAGCCGCAGGGAGACCGCGCTCTGGAAGGCGCAGCGTGAGGTGGCCGAGAGCACGCTCACCGCCGCCGTGCGGGCCGACGAGACGGCGCGACGCCAGGCCTGCCCGGACGCCGCGCAGGTGCTGCTGACCGCACTGGGCCCGCGACCCCGGCTGTGGGAGCGGCGGCGCGACGACGACGACCTGCTCGACGTGCGCCTCGGGCTGGCCGACCAACCGGCCCGCGTGGAGGCCGAGGGCGATCTGCCGGACGGCTGGACGACCGCGCGCTCGGTCCCGATCGTCGTCCCGCTGCGGACGGCGGGGGTGCTCGGCATCGCCGGACCGCGCGCTTCGGCACAGGCGCTGGCCCGCTCGGTCGTGGGCCAGTGCGCGGTGTGGAGCAGCCCGCGCGATCTGCAGGTGGTGGTCCTCGCCGAGCCGGCCGCGGCTCCCGCGTGGGAGTGGACGCGCTGGCTCCCGCATGCGCGCCCGGACGGACGCCAGGACTGCCAGGTGCTGCTGGGCCTCGGCCCCGCGCAGGCCGCCGACCGCGTCGGCGAGCTGACCTCCCTGGTGGAGGCGCGGCGCGCGGAGCGCGCCACGGCCGCACGGGGCGCGCGCACCGACGACCGTCCAGTGCTGGTCGTGGTCGACGGTGCCCGCGCCCTGCGCGCCGTCCCGGGGATGGCCGGCCTGCTGGCCGACGGCCGCGCGGTCGGGGTCTACGCCGTCTGCGTCGAGGAGGACCCGCGGCTGCTGCCCGAGGAGTGCGGCGCGACCGCGGTGCTGAGCGGTACCGCTGTCGACGTCCGCTTCACCGGCTGCCCGGACGTGGCGGGCACTGCGGACCTGGTCCCGCCGGCCTGGGCCGAAGCGGTGGCCCGCGCGCTCGCGCCGCTGCGTGACGACAGCCGGGACCGCGGCGGCACCGAGGGCCTGCCGCCGTCGGTGCGCTGGGCCGACGTCGTGGAGCTGCCGCTGGTCGGCGGCGACGAGGACGTCGCGCGCGTCGTCGAGCGCTGGGCCGTCCCGGGTCGCTCGACGACCGCGGTGCTCGGCCGCGGGGCGGACGGCGTCTTCGCGGTCGACCTGGTGCGCGACGGCCCGCACGGACTGGTCGCCGGGACCACGGGTTCCGGCAAGAGCGAGCTCCTGCAGACGCTCATCGCCTCGCTCGCCCTGGCGAACCGCCCGGACGAGCTGACCTTCGTGCTCGTCGACTACAAGGGCGGCGCGGCCTTCGGACCGTGCGCGCGGCTGCCGCACACGGTCGGCCTGGTGACCGACCTTGACGGGACGCTGGTCGAGCGCGCGCTCGCCTCGCTGCACGCCGAGCTGGCCCGCCGGGAGGCGGTCCTGGGCGCGGTCGGCGCCAAGGACATCGAGGACCACCGGCGCCAGGTGGCGCAGCGAGATGTCCTGCCCCGTCTGGTGATCGTCGTCGACGAGTTCGCCTCGCTGGTGGAGGAGCTGCCCGACTTCGTCGGCGGACTGGTCGGGATCGCCATGCGCGGACGCTCCCTCGGCGTGCACCTCGTGCTGGCGACCCAGCGACCGGAGGGCGTGGTCTC
>JBKJQQ010000014.1:0-4669 GCA_046593875.1 Mycobacteriales bacterium
GTTCTTCAGCCCACTCTCAGGAATGCCTGCCACGCTGATCTTGTGCACGCCAGCCAGAGCCGCGCTCCCGTCGGTGTCGTGTGCGACGACCGCGCGGAGATGCGCAACGTCGTCAGCCGGCTGCTGGGCCGCTGCGGGATCACCCTCGGCGGTGTCGCGGACGACTACCTCTCGCTGCGCGAGCTCGTCCGGACGACCCAGCCGCTCGTCGCGGTCGTGACGCTGCCGCTGCCCGGCATGAACGGGTTGCGAGCCGTCCGCGACCTGCGCGAGGTCGCACCGGACTGCGAGGTCGTGCTGCTGTCGGCGTTCGGGCAGCTCGACGTCGCCGCGGTCGAGGCCGGCGCCGCCGCGCTGGTGCCCGAAGACGACCTCCAGGCTCTGCAGCACGTGCTGCAGAGCCTGATCGAGCCAGGCCGAGGAATGTCACTGCCAGAGCAGCGGACTCAGACCGCGGGCACCTCGGCCTCGACGCTCCCGACCACGGCCTGAGCCGGCAGCTCCAGCACGAAGCCGTTCGCGCACCGCAGCTCTCCGCCCATGGCGCGCGCCAGGCCCCGGGCGATGGGCAGCCCCAGGCCGGAGCCACCGCGGCCGTCCAGGCTCACGAACCGCTCGAACACCTCCTCGCGCTGCTCGGCCGGCACGCCCGGGCCGTCGTCGGCCATGCGCAGCCGCACGACCTGCTGGTCGGCGTCCACGTGCAGGACGATGCGCCGCACGGCGTGCCGGCGGGCGTTGTCGCCGAGGTTGCTCAGGACCTCCTGACAGGCCGCGGCGTCCAGCGGCAGGAGGCTGGCGGGCTCAGTCCCGACCGCGAGCCGGACGTCGAGGTCCGGTGACAGCAGGCTGAGCCGCTCCACCTCGGCCGCGCACAGTGCGACCACGTCGACCGGCGCCACGCCGCCTCCCACCTGTCCCTGCTCCAACCGGGCGATCCTGAGCAGCGACGTGATGAGCCGGGCGGCGCGCGAGGTCTCCCGCACCATCGTGGCGAGCAGCCGGTCCGCGTCCTCCGGCTCCGCCCCTCGCAGCAGCGTCTCCGCGCAGGCGCCGATGCCGGCCATGGGCGTGCGCAGCTGGTGCGCCGCATCAGCGAGGAAGCGGCGGGTCGTCTCCTCGGAGGCCCGCGCCTCGTTCAGCGCTCCCTGCAGCGCCGCCAGCGTGCGGTCGAGCGTCTCCGCCATCCACCGCTGCTCGCTGACGTCGCGCGAGATGGCCGAGGCGGCGACGACGCGCCCGGTCCGGTCGTGCACGGGCGAGATGAGCGTCGACACCGGCAGTCGCGTCCCGCCGCGGGTCACCCGCTCGGTCTCCGTCCTGGCCACGCGCTCACCTCGCCCGACGCGCTGCAGCATCTCTCTCAGCACCGGGAGCTCGTCCTCGGGAACGATCAGCGAGATGTGCCGGCCGACGGCGTGCTCGGCAGACCAGCCGTACATCCGCTCGGCCGCGGCGTTCCACGTCAGGATGGTCCCGTCGAGGGACTTGGTCACTACCGCGTCGGAGGAGCCCTCGACGACAGCCGCCAGCCGCGACAGGGCGTCCTCCGCACGCCGCCGCTCGTCGACGTCCCGGACGAAGGCGTGCACGACGGCGCCGCCACCCCGGTCGACGCCCCACACGTTGCACTCCGCGGCGAAGACGCGGCCGTCCCGGCTCACGGCGTTCAGGACGTACGGGTCCCCCAGCGGCGCCGGTCCCCGCTCGGCCAGCGTCGCCACCTCGGTGAGGAACGCCTCCCGGTGCTCTGCGATGACGAGTACCTCCGCGGACCGCCCCGTGATCTCGGCGCGGCTCCAGCCGAACAGCTGCTCGGACCGCAGGTTCCACTCGACGACCCTCCCCTGGGCGTCGAGGCAGACGTACGCCTCCTCGGCCGCCTCGAGGACCTGCCGCCAGCGCGCCTCCAGCGTCCCGCCGCGGCGTTCGAGGTTGGCAGCCACCTTGTAGCCGGCCTCCAGCGCGTCCAGCACCTCGTCGTACGCCGTCGCGAGTCGGCCGAGCTCGGTGTCCGGCTGGTCGGGGCGCAGCCGCTCCCCGCGGATGCCGGCGGTCGTACGACCTGCCGCCGCCACGATGTCGTCGATCGGGCGCAGCGCCCGTCCCGAGGCACGCGACAGCAGCAGCGCCGCGAACCCCAGCGCGCCCAGGGAGGCGACGACCTGCAGCGCCACCAGGCGGCGGAGCGAGCCAGCCGTGCCCGAACGGGCGAACACCTCGCCGGTGCCCCCGCCCGGCAGGTCGAGCCGTCGCGACACGTAGTCGTCGTCGGGAGTCGTCGGCTGGCCACCGACCAGCGGCGAGCTCGGCTCGGACCGGGAGGTGGCTCCGTCGGGCGCGGTCACGACCGCGCGCAGCCCCCGGGCCTGCAGCCGGCGCGCGAGCTCGTCGACACCGCCCCCGTCCGCGCGCACGGCCAGTGCCTCAGTGCGCACCGTCTGAACCCGCTCCTCCAGCAGCTGCTCGAGGGAGTCCCGCAACGAGGCGCCGAAGGCGACGAAGACAGCGGTGTTCACCAGGACCAGCACGACGGCGACGACGGTCACCCCCGATGCCACGACGCGCCGCCGGAGGGGCGGAGTGGCCGTCACTCGCGCAGCACGTAGCCGGCGCCGCGCACGGTCTGGATGAGCCGTGGCCCGCCGGTCTCGAGCTTCCGGCGCAAGGCACTCATGTGTACCTCGACCAGGTTCGTGTCGTAGGCCTCGAAGCCCCAGACCTGGGTGAGCAGCTGGGTCTTCGACAGCACCTTGCCGACGTGCTGGGCGAGCATGGCGAGCAGGTCGTACTCGGTGCGCGTCAGCTCCAGCGTCACGCTGCCGCGCGCGACGCTGCGCGCCCCGTCGTCGACGACGAGGTCGCCGATCTGCCACGTGCTCGAGGAGAGGCGGCCGCTGCGCCGCAGGAGCGCCTGCACGCGCGCGAGCAGCTCGGCCATCGAGAACGGCTTGATGAGGTAGTCGTCCGCACCGGCTTCGAAGCCGGCGAGCCTGTCCTCCACGGCATCGGCGGCCGTGAGGAACAGGATCGGCAAGGTGCTGCGGCTACGCAGCAGACGCGCCATCCCGTACCCGTCCGGCCCTGTCGGCAGGCGCACGTCGAGGACGGCCAGGTCCGGGCGGAAGTCGTCGGCGATGGCGCCGAGCGCGGTCCCGTCAGGCAGCGCCTGGACCTCGTAGTCCTCACCCTTCAGGGCGATCTTGAGGGCGGAGCGGATGGGGTCGTCGTCCTCGACGAGGAGCACCCTCGGCCGTTGCGTCAGCACCCGGTGCAATCTGCGCCAACAAGCCCTGGTGCGCAAGCGCCGTGCTCCGGGAGGTGGTCAGCGCGGTGCAGGCTAGGCCCCGGCGCGCAGGCCGGCGGCAGCCGCCCTGGTCGTGAAGCGCAGCACCGGACCCGCCGCGGAGCACGGCCCCGCGCTGTTGCACACCCGGACGCTCCACTCGTACGTCGTGCCGTGCTGCAGCCGGCCCTCGCCGACGCGGTACGCCGCGCGCGTGCCGGAGGGCACCTGGACGCGGGCGCCGTTCGCGACGTTCCAGGTGGTCGAGCCGGCTGTCCGCAGGTGGAACTGCGCGGTCAGCGTGCCGCCGACGCGATCACGCGCCAGGCCGCTGAGCGTCGGCGTGAGGGCGGCGTCGGTCGTGCCCTGCGCCGGGGCGAGCGAGGACGCCGGCAACGGAGCGTTGGTGGTCTTCTTCACCGCGAGCATCCGCCGGGCGGAGGCGACCGCGGCGGCCCGCGCGTAGCTGCCACGAGCCAGCGCGGAGGACACGGCGTCGACGACCGGACCGGGACCGGCGCCCGGGTCGACGAGCACGACGTCGGCGCCGGCGGTCAGGGCACGCACCGCGGCCTGGGCCGGCGTCAGCCGCATGCCGATCGAGATGGCGCCCATGTTCAGCGAATCGGTCATCAGCAGCCGCTCCGCGCCGGCGCGCTGGCGCAGGTAGCGGTAGGCGCTCGGTGAGAGCGTCGCGGGGACGCCCTGCTCGGTCAGGCCGGGGACGTTCAGGTGGCCCACCATCACCGCCGGCACGCCCGCCTGGAGCAGGTCACCGAAGGGGAGCAGGTCGCGCCGCTCGAGCGTGGACAGCGGCGGGGTGGTCGCCGCCCGGTCATGGGTGTTGGCCGCCTGGCCGTGACCGGGCCAGTGCTTGGCGACCGGCGCGACGCGGGCGCTGCGCATGCCGGCCTGCCACGCCCCGGCGTAGGCACCCACCTTCGCCGGGTCGGCGCTGAAGGCCCGGTCGGTCTGCTCGACGTAGAAGCCGGCGATGCCGAGATCGGTGACCGGCGCGAGGTCGACGTCGACACCGAGCCGCGCCATGCCGCCGCCGTAGTACGCCGCGAGGGCGCGGACCTGGGCAGCCGTGCGGGTGCGGCCCATCGCCTCGGCCGACGGCAGTGCGCCCAGCACGGTCTTCAGCCGCTGCACCTGGCCGCCCTCCTCGTCGGAGGCGACCATCGGCACGACCGAGCCGGCCGCGCGCAGCCGCGTGAGCCGTGCGGCCAGGTCGGACGGCGGTCGGCCGAACAGCACGACGCCGCCGAGGCCCTCCCGCACCCAGGGCAGCGCGTCGTCGGTGCGGCTCATGTCGTAGCCGGCCAGCACCAGCTGCGCGGCGAGCTGCCGGTCGGTCCAGCCGGCCGGGTCGCCCGTCGG
>JBKJQQ010000017.1:0-3370 GCA_046593875.1 Mycobacteriales bacterium
AGCGGCGCTGCGGCTGGTGGCGGCGGCCGTGACGACGGTGGGCCTGCCGGCAGCGGTGGGCACGGCCGGGCGGCGCGAGCCGGAGGTCGGGGTGAACGGTGCGCTTCAGTCCACCGCGCGCGGGCTGCCCAGTCGAGCGTCGGGCGACCGCACCGGGCTGGCGCTGCTGCGTGACCCCGCGACGCGGGGCACCATCGCCCCGCTCGCCCTGGTGGCGGGCCTGTCTGCGGCCGGCCTCGCGGCGACGCGCGACCGGGAGGCGGCCGGGGACACCGCGTTGCTGACAGCGCTGGCGCTGCTCGCGCCGCCCTCGACCGCGTTCGCCGGTTTCTTCGGCGGGTGGCATGCGCTGCGGCACACGGCCCGTGTCGTGGACGCGCTGGTCGAGGACGGCGACCTGCCGCCGCAGCCCTCCCTGCCTGCAGCGGTTTTCGAGCTCGGCCGTCGGAGCGCATGGGCGGCCGGCGTCGGGCTGGTCGGGGCGGGGGTGCTTGCCGCCGCAGACCGGGAGCACGCCAGCGACAACGCCTTCGCCGCCGTGCTCGGCTTGACGGTGCCGCACATGACGACGGTGGCGATGGGTCTGGCGCGCCGCGGCCGCTGAGCGACGGCTGGTGACGGACGGGCACGGCTTCACGCCCATGGAGGCGGCCGAGCTGTCCACCTTCGGCCGACCGTGCACGCCCCGATACCGGACGTCGACGCCTACGTCCTGCTCGGCGTCGACCCCGGGCCTGCTTTCGCTGAACGATCCGCCGGCGGTCGCCTTGCCGCGGCTGACGGTCGAGGAGGGCGTGTGCGTCGTCGCGCAGCGCCCGGAGGTCCTGAGCGAGACGTGGACCGTCCTTGGCGGACCCCGCTGCCAGGACCGGCCGCGCGAGCGGGCGCCCATCTGCTGGTGATCGCACCTCCCCGGCCGCATAAGCGGCACTGCCGTCGGCCCGCGGCTACGCGCCACTGCCGACGAGCCCCGGCCCATCATCACACTGAGTACTGACTTTCCGATACCCCTGTGCACACGAGATCGGTTGTGCACAGGGCACTCTCGTCGTCAGGAACTGTCGGAGGTCGGTCCTAGATTGGCTGCATGGCAGCAGATCTCGAGGCGGTGGTGGACACGGTCGTGTCGGCCGACCTGTCGCTGCTGTCGGTCTTGGAGCTGCAGTCGTCGTACGCGTCGGTTGCTCCGCAGGTGCAGCGGTTGACCGGCTGGTCGGGTGCGGTGCTGGCGGAGCTGCAGGCCCGTACGGGTGGGTTGCTCCCGACCGCTGAGGGTCGGCCGCGGCCGCTGCCTGGGTGGGTCGCGGAGGCGGGTGGGGACAGCGCCTCAGCTGCGGGCCGGATGCTGCAGGTCGCGAGTGCGTTGCAGGGCGGGTTGCCGCGGGTCGCGGCGGCGGTGCTGGACGGGACGGTGCCCTTCGTCCGCGCGCAGGTCCTGACCCGACTGGTCGGCAAGATCAGCGCTGAGGCGCTGCTGGAGTCCGAGCCGCAGCTGATCGAGGTCGCCCGCCGGCTGGACCCGTCGCAGCTCGCGGCTTGGGTGCAACACCAGATCGCGACCTGGGTCGAGCCGGTCCTGGACGACCAGGACAAGAAGGCTGATGCAGCCCGCTACCTCACGACGCGTAGCAAGCCCGACGGCAGCGTGTGGGGGAGCTTTCTGTTGCCCGCCGGCGACGCCGAGACCGTCCTGACCGCGCTGGAGCCGTTGGCCCGCAAGCGCAGCGACGCCGACGCCCGCTCGGCGGCGCAGCGGCGGGCGGATGCGCTGACCGAGGTGTGTGAGCAGGTCCTGCGGCACGGGGAGCTGCCCGACGCAGGTGGGTTCCGGCCGCAGCTGAGCTACGTCCTGCCCGCGGACTGGGCGGCCCGCCGCGCCGGTGAGCGCCAGTGCGGTGACTGCCACCGGTGTCCGGCGCACCGTCTGCCGACGTTCGCCGAGCTCGCCGCCGCCGGCCTGCCCCGGGCGGACACGTCCATGCTGCCCGCCGAGCACGCCTGCGCGGTCGCGGCGTGGACCGGGCCGCAGACCCGCACCCGGATCGAGACCCTCCTGTGCGACGCCAGGATCAGCCGGGTCCTGCTCGACGACGCCGGCCAGGTCCGCGGCCTCGAGCCGCTGCGCGACTCCGTCACCGCCGCCCAACGACGCGCCCTGGCCGCCCGCGACCTCGGCTGCGCCGCGATCGGCTGCACCCGACCACCCGCGATGTGCGATGCCCACCACCTGACCGCCCGCGCCGATGGCGGACCCGCAACGATGGCGAACCTGGTGCTGCTCTGCCGACGGCACCACGTCCTGTGGCACCTCGGCAAGCTCGACCTCAACGACCTGCGCGTCCCGTGGCTCACCCAACGCGCGGGACCCGCGCCGCCACCGGAGCAGACCCTCCGACACCTGCGTTCTTCGAGCTGACCTCCCGCGCGCCTCCGGAGTGCAGGAACGCGGGGTGGCTAGGACGTGCCGGACCGCCAGTCGTCGGCGACGGCTGCCTCGTAGTAGCGGGTGAAGCCTCCGCAGGCCCAGGCGATCCAGGCTCAGCGGTAGGTCAGCAGTCGCCGTCCGTCGCCCTCGAAGTGCGCGTGGTCGTTGAACGACACCAGGCTGGCGCCGGCGCCGCCGTAGACGACCTTGGTGATGGCGCTGTTGGCGGTGACCCGGTTCAGCGCGACGACCCCGGCGGCACCCAGTCCCAGCAGGGAGGCGCACACCGCGGCGATGATGCCGCCGGAGGTGAACACGACGGCGTCCTGCCCGCGCGAGAGACCGCCCGCCACGTCAGCGAGGGCGTCCACCGCCCCGGCGGAGAAGGCTTCCCACCCGCCGGCGGGGTCGTCCACCCAGGAGGCCAGTGCCTGGTCGAGAAGGACCTGCACGCCCTTCGAGCTGCCGTCGAAGGCGCCCGCGGGGACGTAGCGCTGCAGCAGCGCGACGCTGTCGTACTCGTCCCAGCGCGCATCCACGACGGGCGGGACCGCCGGCATGGCCAGGACCGCCGTGTCGCGCTGCCGGCGCAGCGACCCGCAGACCGACACCGGAGAGCGGAGCGCCCGACGAGCGAGCTCAGCGCCGACGACGACCGACTGCTCCCGGCCGAGGTCGGACAGCACGTCGTAGTCGTCGGACCCGAAGGAGGCCTGACCGTGCCGGACCAGCAGGACGACGGGCATCTAGGCCCCCTTCATGTGAGCAGCCCGGCGACGCGCCGGCAGCGCTGCTCGAGGTAGGTCACGAAGAACCAGAAGTCCTTGGACGCCTCGTTGGTCGTCTGGCCGTGGTGGAAGCGGTAGTAGATCTGCTGCGCGATGCCGGCCAATCGGAACAGGCCGAACACCTCGTAGAAGGTCCAGTCGTCGACGGCCAGGCCGG
>JBKJQQ010000193.1:0-13795 GCA_046593875.1 Mycobacteriales bacterium
CCCGCCGTGCGCCTCGTGATCGCGACCTGCTCGGTGGACTACGTCGGCCGGCTCACCGCGCACCTGCCGATGGCCACCCGGCTGCTCATGGTCAAGGCCGACGGCTCGGTGCTCGTGCACTCCGACACGGGCGGCTACAAGCCGCTGATGTGGATGACGCCCCCGTGCTCGCTGCTGGTGGTCGACGACGTCTGGACCGTGACCAACAAGGGCGGCGAGCAGCTCGTCATCACCGTCGAGGAGGTGCTGTCCGACGTCGCGCACGGCCTCGGCACCGACCCCGGCCTGGTCAAGGATGGCGTCGAGAAGCACCTGCAGGAGCTGCTCGCGGACCGGTGCGAGGTGCTCGGGACGGGCTGGACGCTGGTGCAGCGCGAGTACTTCACCGACATCGGCCCGGTCGACCTGCTGGTGCGCGACGACAGCGGCGCGCACGTACTGGTCGAGGTGAAGCGGCACGCCGAGATCGACGGCGTCGAGCAGCTGACCCGTTACCTGCAACGGGTCTCGACCGTGCTCGGCGACGTCAAGGGCGTGCTCGCGGCGCAGAGCTTCAAGCCGCAGGCCAAGGTCCTGGCCGCCGACCGCGGCATCACCTGCGTGCAGCTGGACTACGACGCGCTGCGGGGGATGGACCCGCACACGCCCACCCTGTTCTAGCGGCCGCTCCCGCGGCTGGGAGGATCGAGGTCCAGACGAGGGACGACGAAGGAGCAGCAGTGGCGAGGGAGTTCACCAAGGTCGGCGTAGTCGGGCTGGGCACGATGGGTGCCGGCATCGCCGAGGTGCTCGCCCGCTCGGGCCTGCAGGTCGTCGGCTACGAGCCCGAGCAGGCCGGTCTCGACCGGGCGCAGACGCACCTGGCCGCCTCGACCGGCCGCGCCGTCGCCAAGGGCAAGCTCACCGAGGCCGAGGTGACGGAGATCCTGGCCCGCATCTCGACGGGCACCGACCTCGCGGCGCTGAAGGACTGCGAGCTGGTCATCGAGGCGATCCCGGAGCGGATGGAGCTCAAGGCCGCGCTGTTCGCCGAGCTGGACGGCCTGCTCAGCGACGACGCCGTGCTGGCGACCAACACCTCGGCGCTGTCCGTCACCGAGCTCGCGACCGGCACCTCACGCCCGAGCAAGGTCGTGGGCCTGCACTGGTTCAACCCGGCGCCGGTCATGGGCCTGGTCGAGGTCGTGCGCACCGTGGTCACCGACCCGTCGGTCGTCGAGGACGTCCAGGCGCTGGTCGAGCGGGTCGGCAAGACCGGCGCCACCGCCGGCGACCGCGCCGGCTTCATCGCCAACGCGCTGCTGTTCGGCTACCTCAACAACGCCCTGCGGATGTACGAGAGCAAGTACGCCTCGCGCGAGGACATCGACGCGGCCATGCGCTTCGGCACCGGTCACCCGATGGGCCCGCTCGCGCTGCTCGACCTCATCGGCCTGGACAGCGCCTACGAGATCCTCGAGACGATGTACGCGCAGAGCCGCGACCACCGGCACGCGCCCGCGCCGCTGCTCAAGCAGTACGTCTCCGCCGGCCTGCTCGGCCGCAAGACCGGCCGCGGCATCTACACCTACGCCGCCGTCGACAGCAGCGAGGTCGTGGCCGACGGCAGCACGCCCTCGGCCGTCACCGCGACCCCGCGCCCGGTGGCCAAGATCGGCGTGATCGGCACCGGCACCATGGCCAGCGGCATCGTCGAGGTCTGCGCCAAGAGCGGCTACGACGTCGTCTTCCGCGCGCGTGGCGAGGACAAGGTCGCCGCCGTGCAGAAGAAGATCGAGGGCTCGCTGGACAAGGCGCTGCAGCGCGGCAAGCTCACCGAGGAGGCCAAGGCCTCCACGCTCGCCAAGATCACCGGTACGACGTCGCTGGACGACCTCGCCGACTGCGACCTGGTCATCGAGGCCGTCGTCGAGGACCTGGCCATCAAGAAGGCGCTGTTCTCCGCGCTCGACGACGTGATGAAGCCGGGCGCGATCCTGGCGACCACCACGTCCAGCCTGCCGGTCATCGAGTGCGCGCAGGCGACGTCGCGCCCGGCCGACGTGGTCGGCATGCACTGGTTCAACCCTGCGACCGTCATGAAGCTGGTCGAGATCGTCCCGACGGTCACCACCGCCGAGGACGTGGTCGCGACCGTGCTCGAGGTCTGCGGCAAGACCAAGAAGCACGCGGTGCTCTGCGGCGACCGCGCCGGCTTCATCGTCAACGCGCTGCTGTTCCCCTACCTCAACGACGCGGTCAAGATGCTCGAGGCGCACTACGCGACCATCGACGACATCGACTTCGCCATGACCAAGGGCTGCGGCCACCCGATGGGCCCGTTCGCGCTGATGGACGTCGTCGGCCTGGACGTCACGCTGGCCATCCAGCGGACGCTGTTCGACGAGTTCCGCGAGCCGGGCGACGCGCCCGCGCCGATGCTCGAGCACCTGGTGAAGGCGGGCTACCTCGGCCGCAAGACCGGGCGCGGCTTCCGCGACTACGCCAAGCGCTAGCTGGGCCGGCGGGGCGGGGGAGCAGTGGCCGGCGGGTCGGGGCGGTCGGCCAAGCGGGCCGCCGCCCTGGCCGCGCTCAAGAAGGGCGACGACGACGCCCCCCGGCCCCCGGTCGGGGAGCGCGTCGAGGACGGCCACGTCGTACGACGCGTGGCCGGCACCGCGAGCGCCCGGCCGTACCGCTGCCCCGGGTGCGACCAGGAGCTGCGCGCCGGGACGCCGCACGTCGTCGCCTGGCCCGAGGGGCGCCCGGACGACCGGCGGCACTGGCACACCGCCTGCTGGGACGC
This sequence comes from Mycobacteriales bacterium, assembly GCA_046593875.1. Lineage (GTDB taxonomy): Bacteria > Actinomycetota > Actinomycetes > Mycobacteriales > SCTD01 > SCTD01. The sequence continues at coordinate 2,786 of JBKJQQ010000193.1, forward strand.
CCGAGGCCGCCGCGGCGTGAAGGTGCAGCGCAGCAAGAACGCCCCGCGCTACGGGTGACCTAGGGTCGGCAGCCATGCCCGACATCCGTGCGAACACCGTGCTGCCCGCGCAGCGCCGTGACGTGGTGCTGCACACCGCCGACGGACTCGAGCTGGTCGGCGAGCTGGCGCTCCCGCCCGTGGACGCCCCGGTGGCGACGATCGTCTGCCTGCACCCGCTGCCGACACAGGGCGGCTTCATGGACAGCCACCTGCTCAAGAAGGCGAGCTACCGGCTGCCGGCCCTCGCCGACGTCGCCGTGCTGCGCTTCAACACCCGTGGGACGACCAGCCCGCGCGGCACCAGCCAGGGCCGCTTCGACGGTGCGGTCGGTGAGGAGTACGACGTGGCAGCCGCTCTGGACCTCTGCGAGGCGGAGGACCTGCCGGCGATCTGGCTCGTCGGCTGGTCGTTCGGCACCGACCTGGCCCTCAAGTACGGCTGCGACCCCTCGGTCGTCGGGGCTGTGCTGATCAGCCCGCCACTGCGCTTCTCCGAGCCGTCGGACCTGACCAGCTGGGCCGAGTCCGGCAAGCCGCTGACGGCACTGGTGCCCGAGCACGACGACTTCCTCCAGCCCGCCGAGGCACGCGAGCGCTTCGCGGTGGTGCCGCAGTGCGAGGTGGTCACCGTCGAGGGTGCCAAGCACCTGCTGGTCGGCTACACCGAGCGCGTCCTGGACGAGATCGTCGCGCGCGTGAACCCCCCAGCAGCACCCCTTCCCACCACGTACGAGGAGCCAGCATGAGCGACCTGACCGGCAAGACCGCCCTTGTCACCGGGGCCTCCCGCGGGATCGGCCGGGCCCTCGCGCTCGGCCTCGCCAGGGCCGGCGCAGACGTCGCGCTGTCGGCCCGTGACGAGGCGCTGCTGCACGAGGTGCGCGTCGAGGTCGAGGCCCTCGGGCGTCGGGCCGTCGTGCTGCCGGCCGACGTCACGGACGCCGACGCCTGCGTACGCCTCGGCGAGGACGCGGTCGCCGCGCTCGGCCAGCTGGACGTGCTGGTCAACAACGCCGGCGGCTCGTCGTACATGGGCTCGTTCACCGACCTGCGGTTCAAGGGCTGGGAGAAGACGATGCGCCTGAACGTCGACTCGATCGTCCACCTCTCGCAGGTGGTGGGACGGCACATGCTGGAGCGCGGCAGCGGCTCGGTCATCAACGTCGCCTCCGTGGCCGGGCTGACCGCGACGCCGACCCTGGCGGCCTACGGCGCGTCCAAGGCCGCCGTCATCAGCCTGACCAAGACGCTGGCGCTCGAGTGGGGTCCGCAGGGCGTGCGCGTCAACGCGCTGTGCCCCGGCTGGACCAAGACCGACCTGAACAAGGAGCTGTGGGGCAACGAGGAGCTGGCCGCGATGATGGTCGCGAACCAGGGGCTCAAGCGCTGGGCGACGGTCGAGGAGATGGTCGGGCCGACCGTCTTCCTGGCCAGCGACGCCTCGTCGTACGTCACCGGTCAGGCGCTGGTCGTCGACGGCGGTCAGACCGCGTCGTGACGCCGGTCCACGACGACCAGGGCAGCGGGCGGCCGCTCGTCCTGCTGCACGCCTTCCCGCTGAGCGCGGCGATGTGGTCCGGAATCTCCCTGCCTTGTCGGGTCATCGCCCCCGACCAGCGCGGCTTCGGCCGCTCGCCGCTGGGTGACGACGCACCGTCCCTGGGCGCGTGCGCGGACGACGTGATCGCGCTGCTGGACCGGCTGGGCCTGGACCGGGTCGTGCTCGGTGGGCTGTCGATGGGCGGCTACGTCGCCATGGAGCTGCTGCGCCGCGCGCCCGAGCGGGTCGCCGGTCTGCTGCTGGCCGACACGAAGGCGCAGGCCGACGACGCGGAGCAGCGCGAGGGGCGGCTGCGGCTGGCGGAGACGGTGGAGCGCGACGGCACCGGGCAGCTGGCCGAGCAGGTGCTGCCGGCGCTGCTCGGCCGGACGTCGCTGGAGGGTCGGCCCGAGGTCGTCGAGCGGGTGCGGGCGATGGTGGGTGCGGCCTCGCCGGCGACGGTCGCGTGGGCCTCGCGCGCGATGGCCGCGCGACCGGACTCCTTCGACGTGCTGCGGGCGAGCGACGTGCCCGCGCTGGTGGTCGTCGGCGAGAAGGACGTGCTCTCCCCGGTGGGGCAGGCCCGGGAGATGGCCGATGCCCTGCCGCAGGGGCGGCTGCTGGTCGTGCCGGAAGCCGGCCACCTCAGCGCTGTCGAGGACCCGGGGGCCTTCAGCGCCGGGGTGACCGGCTTCCTGGAGGAGCTGACGGACTAGGCGATCGAGCTGCCCGTGGCCCGGCGGCGGCCGAGGCGGTGCGCCGCCGTGCCGACGCCGACGGCGGACAGGCCGAGGGCGAGCAGGTAGCCCAGGCCCTCCGCGCCGGTGAAGGGCAGCGCGGACGGCTGGGCCGCGGCCTGACCGCTGACCGTGGCCGCACCGGCGCCCTTGCCGCCGCTGGCCGCGGCCTGCGTCGTGCCGGCACTGAGCGTGACGTCACCGGCGCCGAGTGTCGCCCGGAGCGGGAAGCGACGGGGCACGGCGGTGGCCGCCCCGCCGCCACCCGTGGCCGGCGCGGACGTCGTGCCGGTGACGACGTTCGTCGGGCTGGTGCGGGTGGTGCCGGCGCCGCTGCCGGTGGTCTGCGGGCAGTCGATCCAGAAGACCTTCTGCTTGGCCCCACCGGGGGCGCTGTCGACGTCCACGGCGAGCTTGACGTGCCAGCCCTGCTTCGGGTGCGGGGTGACGGACAGCAGCTCGCTGAGCTGGTTGCTGACCGAGTAGGTCAGGGTGGCATCGCGGTCCTGGCCGCCGCCGGCCGCGTCGTCGCTGATGAGCGTCCTGGTCTCGCTGTGCAGCAGGCCGCCACCTGTCGGCGCCTTGCCGGTGAAGGTGATGGTGGCGGTGTCCCCGGCATCGAAGCCGTAGAAGTCGACCTGGAAGACGCAGCCGACGTGCGGCTCGTTGCCGCGGCCGTCGTCAAAGGCCTCTCCGTCGATCTTGACCGTGCCGTTGTTGCCGCGCGGGTCGGCCTTGGCGGCGCGGTCCATCGGTGCGCTCTTCCGCTTCTTGCTGTCGCTCTTGCTCGATCCCTGAGAAGCGCTGCTGCTCTGGCTCTTCGAGCTCTCGCCGCTGCTGCTCGCCGGTGCCGGCGAGGCCGTGCTGCTCGCGGTCGGTGCGGGCTTGCTGCCCTCGTTGCGGTCCCGGTCCGGACCCTCGTCCGCGCCGGCGAAGGCGGCGGCGGGAGCCGCAAGTGCCAGGGCGAGCGCAAGGCTGCCCGCGGTGAGGAGACGACGAGCGGTGGGAGCGGACACGATGACCTCCGGGCGGGGGACCGGCGGTCACCGGTCGTGGTGACGCTGTGTGTTGCCAGGACGACACGGGGTGAAACGGACGCGGAAGCGGGGGAAGGAAGGTGTCCCCCCTGGGCTACTTATGCCGAATGTGCGTTTAGAGGCCGTCCTGCCGGGGAGCCACGACCTCTTCCACGACCAGCTGCACCGCAGCCGCGATCGGGATGGCCAGCAGCGCGCCGAGCACGCCGAGCAGCGAACCGCCGATGAGGACCGCGACGACGGTCGCGGCGGGTGACACGTTCACCGACCGCTGCATGATGCGCGGGTAGAGCAGGTAGTTCTCGACCTGCTGGTAGATGAGGTACCAGACGGCGACGATGACGCCTGCCTGGACCGAGGTGAACAGCGCGACGATGACGACGAAGAACGCCCCGATGGTCGCGCCGATCAGCGGGATCAGTCCGGTGAGGAAGACCAGCATGGACAGCGCGACCGCGTAGTCGACGCCGAGGGCTCGCAGCAGCAGGAACGTCGTCACGGCGGCCAGTGCGGCGATCGAGACCGCCCCGGCCACGTAACCGCCCACCCGCGTGAGGATCTCGTCGGCGAGCAGCCCCACCCGCGCACGCCGGGTGCGGGGCACGAGGCGGAAGGCCCGCGCTTTGATGCTCGGCAGGTTGGCCAGGAAGTAGAGCGTCACGATGAGGATGGTCAGCGCGCTGGCGAACGCACCGAAGACGACCTTGCCGACACCGAGCACCCCGCCGGCTGCGCTGACGCCGAGCCGCTCCGGGTTCTCGAGCGTCTGCTCCGCGCGCTCGAGCAGGCCGAAGCGGCGGTCCAGGTCGGCGATCCGCTCGTTGTCCTGGAGCTGGGCGAGGAAGGCGGGCGCGCCCTTGTCGATGAACTCCTGCGCCTGGTCGACGATCGGCGGCACCACCGCGAAGCCGAAGCCGGTGAAGAAGGCGAGCACGCCGAGCAGCACCAGGCCGACGGCGAAGCCCCGCCGCATGCCGCGACGCATCAGCGCCTCGACCGCGGGGTTCAACCCGATCGCGAGGAAGGCCGCGGTGAGCAGGAGCAGCAGCACGGACTGCACCGCGATCAGGGCCGTCACCAGGCCGTAGGCGAGGGCCACACCGAGCGCCGCGGTGAAGGCGACGCGGAAGGGCGAGCGAGCGGCGAGCGGCCGTCCCGGTACGCCATAGGGGTTCTCGTCGTCGACCTGCGCCTCGATCTCGCGGGCCGCGGTGTCCAGCACCGGGTCGTCGGCAGGGACGACGAGCTGGACGGCGTCGATCGCTGCCCGGCCGGCAGCGACGGCGCCGTCCCGCGCCTGCTGCGCACCCGCCTCGGCGTCCACGGCGCCGGCGCGGGCCCGCTCGGCCTGCTCCGCGCTGTGCTCAACGGCCTGCTCGACGGTCTGCTCGACGGTCTGCTCGACCTCGCGGACCTGCTCCTCGACGACCTTCTCGACCTGGTGCGCGAGCTCGGGCCCGGGCTCCGCGGGGGAGTCCGGACCCTGGTCAGTCACGGTCCACGCGGGTGCTGCCGGCCACCGGTGGGGTCGAACCACCACCCAGCGGCGCGACCGCGGCAGCGACGGCGTCGCGGAGCGTCTGCAGCTGGGAACCGATGGCGTCGCGCTGCGCCGCGAGGTCGTCGACCGAGCGACGCGCCTCGGCGGTGACGGCGCCGGCCTCGGCCCGTGCCTGCTCGTGCATGGCCTGCACGTCGACGCGGGCCTGCGCGACGAGCTGGTCGGCGTCGCGACGGGCGTCGGTGCGGACCGTGCGGGCCTCCTGCTCGGCCGCTCGTCGCTGGGCCTCGGCGTCGGACTGGGCCTTGCTGCGCAGGGCTTCGGCGTCCTTCTGCGCCTGCAGGGTGGCGGCCTCTGCGGCGTCGGCGGCCTTGCGCACCTCCTGCTCGCGCTTGCGGAGAGCCGCATCGCGCTCGCTGCTCTCGCGGGCGGCCTGCTGCTTGGCGACGGCGATGACCCGCTCGGCCTCGCCGCGGGCGTCCTCCCGCAGCGCGGCGGCCTCCTCCTCGGCCAGCCGGAGCATCTCGGCCAGGCGCGCGGTCAGCAGCGAGGCCGCCTCGGGCTGGCCGTCTGCGCGGCGCTGGAGCGCGACCATGTCCTGCTGGGTCGCCGCGATCTGCTGCTCGAGCGCGGCGATGCGGGCGAGGTCCTGGGCGTGCTGCTCGTCGTTGCTGTCGAGGGCGACGTCGACACGGTCGAGGTAGTCGTCGACCTGACGGCGGTCGTAGCCGCGGAGCACCACGTCGAACTTGGTGGCCCCGGAGGTCTCCTGCAGCGGGACGAGGTCGTCGACGGTGTCGTTCATGGCCCTGTCCTACCACCGGACCAGGGCCCGGAAGCGGAGCCGCGCCGCAGGGACGAGCGCCCCTGCGGCGTCGGGCCTCAGACGTTGCGGAAGCGGTTGATCGCCTCGAGGTGGGTGGCCCGGAACTCCGCCGCCGCGGGGTCCACGCCGAGCCCCTCCTCGGGGGCCAGGCAGAGCACGCCGACCTTGCCCTGGTGGGCGTTCTTGTGCACGTCGAAGGCCGCCTGGCCGGTGTCCTCCAGGGCGTACGTCTTGGACAGGGTCGGGTGGATCTTGCCCTTGGCGATGAGGCGGTTGGCCTCCCACGACTCGCGGTAGTTGGCGAAGTGCGACGACACGATCCGCTTGAGGTTCATCCAGAGGTAGCGGTTGTCGTACTGGTGCATGTAGCCGCTGGTCGACGCGCAGGTCGTGATGACCCCGCCCTTGCGCGTGACGTAGACCGAGGCGCCGAAGGTCTCGCGGCCCGGGTGCTCGAAGACGATGTCGATGTCCTCGCCGCCGGTGAGCGAGCGGATCCGCTTGCCGAAGCGCTGCCACTCCTTGGGGTCCTGGTTGTGCTCGTCCTTCCAGAACTTGTAGTCCTCAGCCGAGCGGTCGATGATCAGCTCGGCGCCCATGCGGCGGCAGATCTCGGCCTTCTCCGGCGAGCTGACGACGCAGACCGGCGTGCCGCCCCCGTTGAGGACGTACTGCGTGGCGTAGGAGCCCAGGCCGCCGGAGGCGCCCCAGACCAGGACGTTGTCGCCCTGCTTCATCTGGCCGGCGTTCTTGCTGACCAGCTGGCGGTAGGCGGTGGAGTTGACCAGGCCGGGGGCGGCGGCCTCCTCCCAGGTGAGGTGCGCCGGCTTGGGCATCAGCTGGTTGGCCTTGACCAGCGCGAGCTCGGCCAGGCCGCCGAAGTTGGTCTCGAAGCCCCAGATGCGCTGCTGCGGATCCATCATCGAGTCGTCGTGGCCCTGGTGGTCCTCGAGCTCGACCGACAGGCAGTGCGCGACGACGACGTCGCCGGCCTTCCACTTGGTGACGCCGGGACCGACCGCCAGCACGACGCCGGACAGGTCGGAGCCCACCACGTGGTAGGGCAGGTCGTGCCGCTTGGTCAGCGCGCTGAGCTTGCCGTACCGCTCGAGGAAGCCGAAGGTGCTGACCGGCTCGAAGATCGAGGTCCAGACGGTGTTGAAGTTCACCGAGGACGCCATGACCGCCACGATCGCCTCGCCCGGGCCGAGCTCCGGGGTGGCGACCTCGTCGACGTGCAGGCTCTTGCGCGGGTCCTTGTCGCGGGTGGCGACACCCTCGAACATGCCCTGCTCGTCCTTGCGGACGACCACCCCGCGGTAGCTCTCGGGGACCTTCAGGCCCTGCACGGCGGTGCTGTCACCGGTCTGGATGGCCTCGAGGATGTCCTTCACGCGTGCCGTCTCCCTGGGTCGATGGGCTTCCCGAGGAGGCTACCGACGGCTGCCCGGCGCCCGGACAGGGACTGCCCGTCGACGGACCGCGAGACCGCCGGCGGCCGCCGTCATCAGGGCGAGCACGCTGATCCGGACGACGTCCGGGACCTCGCGCGCCGACATCGCCTGCACGGTCGTGCCCTCGTCCTGCGCCAGCCCCTGCAGTGCCAGGGCCAGCTGGACGGCCGACTCCTGCTGCTCCTGCGTACCGCTCTGGGCCTGCGCCTGGGTCTGGCTCTGCGGCTGGGTCTGCGCCTGCGCCTGGGCGGCCTGCGCCGGCGGGGCGGGCGGCGGGACGGGCACGGGAGGCGGCAGCAGTCCGACCAGCGGCACGGCCGCGACGACGAGCGGCTGCGGCAGCAGCGGGGCGACCACGGGCGGGGGGGCCGTGCAGGCCAGGCTCCAGCCAAGGCTGGCGATCTCGCGCTCCGGCACGCTCACGCGCAGGCTGCCGCGGAAGGTGCCCGGCTGGTCCGGGCAGGTGTAGGTGACCGGCACCTGCATCGGCTGCGGTCGCCGCAGGTCGACCTGCGGCAGGGCGCCGACCTCGAGCACGCCCAGCGGCCCGACCTCCGTCAGCGTCACCGCGGTCGGCTCGCTCTGCTGCGCGACCAGGGACAGCAGGGTCGGCTCGAGGTCGGACGCCTGCCGGCAGACGGCCGGCTGCGGGCCGGACCGGGTGGGCTGGAGCTCGGGCGCGCAGGCCCGTCCGGGCTGCATCGCCCCGGTGAGGCGGGCGCTGGTCAGCAGGTCCTCGGCGGTGGCCGGGTTGTCGATGTCGTCGATGCCGACGCCGACCTGGTGCACGCCGGCTGCGGCGTAGCGGCGGGCCACCCCGGCGGTGTCGACCCGGCAGTCCGGCGTGAGCGGCGTGCCGGCCGGCCGCAGGAACACGGTGTCGGTGACGGTGAGCACGACCTTGACGTGGCTGGCGCTGAAGTCGGCCGCCTGGCCGGAGGAGACCAGCGGGGCAGTCCGCTTCTCGTCCAGCACGAACCGGTCCGGGCTGCGCTCGGGGGCCTTGCAGGTGGCCGGGACGAGCGCGTCCGGCCCCTCGCCGGCGCCGAGAAGCGCCTGCTCCAGGCCGATCAGCTGCATCTCCAGCCCGAAGCCGTCGGCCTTGAGACCGGCCAGCGCTCCGCGGAAGTCGTCGACCTGCGGGCCCACGCCCTGCACCCGGCGGTAGGCGATCGTGGACTCCTGGCCCTTGAACTCGCCCAGGCCGACCCGCAGGTCGATGCCCTGGGCCTGCAGCCGGTCGACCAGGGCGAGCAGGTCCCGGGAGACGGCCGGCAGGTCGTCCTGCATCGAGATGCTCGTGTCCACCAGGACGAACAGGTCCAGCGGCGTCGTGCGGCGCGGCAGCTCCAGCCGGTGCGGCACGGTCCGGCTCTGCCCGGTCCGCAGGACGACGGCGTCCTGCGCGGGCGTGAAGCGGCCGACGCCGAGCGGCGGGAGGTCCTCGTCGAGGACGGCCGCGCCCACGGCCGGCAGCGCAGGGGGCGGCGGCGTGACGAGCGGGCCGACGTAGCGCAGCAGCGACCGGGGAGCCAGCGCGTGCAGGGTGGCCCGTGACGTGCGGTCGGTGGTGAGCCCGAAGGCGCCGCGGCGCTCCACCGGCGTCACGTCCACCGCGCCCTGCGGCGTCAGCACGTGGACCCGGGCGGGGGAGCCGGAGGTCGACACCGCCAGGGTGCGCCGCTCCGGGCCCACCAGGACGGCGCTGTCGACCGGACCGGGCGCCTTCGTCTCGTCGAAGGTGACGCCGGCGTCGGTGCTGGTGAGCAGCCGCGGCCCGCCGGCCTGCGCGGAGGTGCGGGTGAAGGCCAGGATCCGGCGGGGGCGGTCCGGGCCGGCGTCGACGACGAGCGTGGTCACCTGCCAGCCGCGGGCGGCCTGCTGCTCGGGTGTGGGCACCGCCGCACGGAACGTCGCCCCGGCGTCGTCGGAGTGTCGCAGCACCCCGCCGGAGACGGCCCAGAGCTGGTTGACCGCAAGGGGATCGGTCACCAGGTCGTCGATCGCCGACGTCGTCACGGCGAGGTCCGTGGGGTCCAGGCGGGCCTCGAAGTTCGTGCCGCCGTCGCGCGAGAGGTAGAGCGCACCGCGCGGCGCGGACCGGGTGTCGGGCACCGTCGGACTGCCGACGCCGGGCACGGGCGGCAGCGGCGGGACCGGCAGGCCGGGGGCGCCCTGCTCCGGGCCGGGCGGCGGCGGGCTCAGGCGCAGGCTGACGAAGACGAAGTCTGGGTTGGTCGGGGACACCTCGAGGTCGGTGACGTCCCCGCTGTCCGGCAGCCCGTTGTCGCGCCGCTCGAAGCTGTCCGGCGTGCCGTCCTCGCTGACCAGCAGGTGCGGGCGGGACCCCTGCTCGCCCGCGACCTCCTGCGCGACAGCCAGGACGCGGGCGGCGGCGCGCGGGTCCTGCGGCACCCGCAGGGCGCGCAGGCGCGTGCCGGCGACCGACAGCGGCTCCTCGTCGGTGGCAACCGCAGGCAGGACGTAGAGCTCGCGCCAGGTGCACCCGGCGTCCAGGGAGCCCAGGATCGACGTCCCGTTGGTGACGAAGACGCGCCGCTGGTCGTGCGGCGACACGACGTACGACGTGACGTCCTGGCCCTGGCCCAGCGGCCGCTGCACGAACTCCGGGGTGCGTACGGCCGCCCACGCGCCGGTCCGCGTCACGACACCGTCCTGCGCGCACTCCGGCACCGCCGGCAGCCGGCCGACGTCGGGGTCGCCGGGCGCCGCGACGGCCCCGGCGGACAGCGCGAGGACGGCCGCGGCGGTGACCGCCGCCGCGCGGCGCCAGGAGGGGGGCCGCACGACGCTCAGGACGTCGTCGAGCGGACGGACCAGACGTTGCGCAGCAGCGGGCTGTCCAGCTCCGCGGAGTGCACGCGCGTGGCGGTCCAGACGACGTGCACGCGTCCGAGCGGGTCCATGTCGGCGGACAGCCGGTCGCTGGGCGGGCCTGCGGCCGCCGTGCGCCCGGCCGGGTCGTGGAAGGCGAAGTCGGACCAGACCGGCGCGGTCCCCGGGGTCAGCACGGTGACGACGACGTTCCAGCCGCTGCCGCCCGGGACGAGCCGGTAGGCCGCGACGCCGACCCGACCGCGGTCGGACACCGCGAGGGTCGTCGCGCGGTAGGCGCCCGCCTCGCTGCGCAGGTCCTGCGTGCTCGTCCCGCGCGGCAGGACGCGGCGCAGGAGCAGTCCGGACAGGACGGTCGGGACGCCGTCCCGGGCGATGTCCACGCTCGGGGCGCCGGCGTCGCCGCCCCGGGTGTCGGCCGTACCGAGCGCGCGGCTGGTGAAGGTGCGGGCGTCGTCACTGCTGGTGTGCAGGAGCACTTGGCCGTTCTTCAGGCAGGCCGCGACGACGGTGCGCGAGCCGGCGCGCGGGTCGGCGGCCAGCTCGCAGGACGCACCGTCGAGCGGCACCGCAGGGGCGGTCCAGGTGGCGCCGCCGTCGGAGGACGCGTGCAGCAGCGCGGTCCCGCTGGCCCGCCCGTCGACGACGAGGAAGACGGCCTTGCCGCCGTGCGCGGCCAGCGACGGCCGGGCCGCCGTCGTGGTCAGCAGCGGGACGACGCCGGGGGTCTGCGCGGTGAGCCGGCCGCGCTTGGTGGCGACGACCGGGGTGACGACCGCGCCGACGGGGCCGATCTCGGCCAGGTAGGTCCGCGCGCCGTCGGTGGTGATGGCGCGGTCCTGCAGCTCGGGCAGGGCGGTCTCGGCGCCGCGGGGGAGCAGGTCGAGGTTCTCCCAGGTGAGGCCCTCGTCCTGCGACCACCAGTGCCAGGCACCGGTGCGGGCCATCGCGCGGGCCCGCGGGTCAGGGGCGACGACTCCGGTCGCCACCTCTTTGCGGGCCATCGCGAAGCGGTTG
>JBKJQQ010000136.1:0-3793 GCA_046593875.1 Mycobacteriales bacterium
GCCCATGTCCGTGACCGCCGGGTTCCGCATCGTTCGCGGGTGGACCGAGGCATCGCTCACGGCGAAGGGCGCATGGTCGGCGATGACGTACTGGCAGAAGCTTCCACCCACCGGCCCACCAGGCCGCTCGGCGTCGGTGGCATCGACCCCACAGGTGGCCAGCCAGTTGGAGCGGTCGTCGTCGACCACCGTCAAGAAGGCCATCGGCGCATGCAGCAGGCGCGCGGCCAGGGCGGTCAGGGTGTCCCAGCTGTCCTGCTTGGCAGCCTCCAGAAGCCCGCTTCGGGCAACCGCGGCAAGCCGTGCTGGTTCGTACACAGCCGGCTCGACCCATGCTGCCGCGGAAGCGGGGTCCGGTGGTGCGGTCACAGGTGCAGTGTGCACCTGAAGGAGGAGGCGACGAAGATCACATGCGGCGGAAGATCAGGGCGCGCTTGACCTCCTGGATGGCCTTGGTCACCTGGATGCCGCGGGGGCACGCATCGGTGCAGTTGAAGGTCGTGCGGCAGCGCCACACGCCCTCGCGGTCGTTGAGGATCTCGAGCCGCTCGTCGGCGCCGTCGTCACGGCTGTCGAAGATGAAGCGGTGCGCCATGACGATGGCCTGCGGGCCGAAGTAGCTCTCGTCGTTCCAGAACACCGGGCACGACGTGGTGCAGGCCGCGCACATGATGCACTTGGTGGTGTCGTCGAACCGCTCGCGGTCCTCGGCCGACTGGAGCCGCTCGCGGGTGGGCTCGCGGCCGTCGGTGATGAGGAAGGGCTTGATCGACCGGAACGCCTCGAAGAACGGCTCCATGTCGACGACGAGGTCCTTGAGCACCGGCAGGCCCTTGATGGGCTCGACGAGGATCTCGTCGCCCAGGTCCTTCACGAGCACCTTGCAGGCCAGTCGGTTCACGCCGTTGATGCGCATGGCGTCGGACCCGCAGACGCCGTGCGCACAGGAGCGGCGGAAGGTCAGCGAGCCGTCCTGGTACCACTTGATCTGGTGCAGGGCGTCGAGCAGGCGGTCGCCCTTCTCCACCGGCACCTCGAAGCTCTGCCAGTTGGCCTCGGGGTCGACCTCGGGGTCGTAGCGGCGGATCTTCACGGTGACCACGCGCAGGTGGTCCGCGACCTCGACGCCCGGTCGGTCCTCTGTCACCGTCATCAGTACTTGCGCTCCATCGGCTGGTAGCGGGTCTGCACGACCGGCTTGTAGTCCAGTCGCACGTCGGACTGGAAGGTCGTGGCGCCGCTGGCGTCCGGCAGCTTGTAGGCCATCGAGTGGCGCATGAAGTTGACGTCGTCGCGGGTCGGGTAGTCCTCGCGGAAGTGCCCGCCGCGGGACTCGTTGCGCGCCTTCGCCGACACCACGAGGGCCTCGGCGAGGTCGAGCAGGAAGCCGAGCTCGACCGCCTCGAGCAGCTCGGTGTTGTAGCGCGTGCCGCGGTCGGCGACGCCGACGCGCAGGTAGCGCTCCTTGAGCGCCGCGATGTCGACCTCGGCCTGCTTGAGGGTCGCCTCGGTCCGGTAGACCGACGCGTTGGCGTCCATCGTCTCCTGCAGGTCGCCGCGGATGCGGGCCACCAGCTCGGTGCCGCCGCCGTCGCGCAGGCGTTGCAGCAGCTCCAGCGTGTCGGCCTCCGGGTGGGGCGGCAGCTCGACGAAGTCGACCGAGTTGGCGTAGGCCGCAGCGGAAAGACCGCCGCGCCGGCCGAAGACGTTGATGTCGAGCAGCGAGTTGGTGCCGAGGCGGTTGGCGCCGTGCACCGAGACGCAGGCGACCTCGCCCGCGGCGAACAGGCCGGGCACGACGTCGGTGTTGTTGCGCAGCACCTGGGCGTCGATGTTGGTCGGCACGCCACCCATCGCGTAGTGCGCGGTCGGCTGGATCGGGATCGGGTCGGTGTAGGGCTCGATGCCGAGGTAGGTGCGCGCGAACTCGGTGATGTCCGGCAGCTTGGCGTCGAGCTGCTCCGGCGGCAGGTGCGTCAGGTCGAGGAAGACGTGATCGCCGTTGGGGCCGCAGCCGCGGCCCTGGCGGATCTCGGTGTAGATGGCGCGGGCGACCATGTCGCGCGGCGCGAGGTCCTTGATGGTGGGGGCGTAGCGCTCCATGAAGCGTTCGCCGTCCTTGTTGCGCAGGATGCCGCCCTCACCGCGCGCGCCCTCGGTGAGCAGGATGCCCATCTTCCAGATGCCCGTCGGGTGGAACTGGTAGAACTCCATGTCCTCCAGCGGCAGGCCCTTGCGGTAGACGATGCCCATGCCGTCACCGGTGAGGGTGTGCGCGTTGGACGTCACCTTGAAGACCTTGCCGAAGCCGCCGGTCGCGAAGAGCACGGCCTTGGCGTGGAAGACGTGCAGGGCGCCGGTCGCCAGCTCGTAGGCGATGACGCCGGAGGTGACCCGCTCGCCGTCGACCTCGGTCATCACCAGGTCGAGGACGTAGAACTCGTTGAAGAAGTCGATGTCCTCCTTGACGCACTGCTGGTACAGCGTCTGCAGGATCATGTGGCCGGTGCGGTCGGCCGCGAAGCAGGAGCGGCGGACGGCGGCCTCGCCGTGGTTGCGGGTGTGGCCGCCGAAGCGGCGCTGGTCGATCCGGCCCTCGGGCGTGCGGTTGAAGGGCAGGCCCATCTTCTCGAGGTCCAGGACCGCGTCGATGGCCTCCTTGCACATGACCTCGGCGGCGTCCTGGTCGACGAGGTAGTCGCCGCCCTTGACCGTGTCGAAGGTGTGCCACTCCCAGTTGTCCTCTTCGACGTTGGCGAGCGCGGCGCACATGCCGCCCTGCGCGGCACCGGTGTGGGAGCGCGTCGGGTAGAGCTTGGTCAGCACCGCAGTACGGCTGCGCTTGCCGGCTTCCAGCGCCGCGCGCATCCCGGCGCCGCCGGCGCCAACGATGACGGTGTCGTAGGTGTGGAAGTGGGTGGTCACGTCTGTTCCCTAGGTGAGGTTCGGGTCGAACGTGAAGATGACCAGCGTCCCCAAGAGCAGGACGAGGAAAGACGACAGGTAGAGCAGTCCCTTGAGCCAGAACCGGGTGCCGTCGCGCTCGGCGTAGTCATTGATGATCACGCGCAGACCGTTGGTGCCGTGCAGCTGGGCCAGCCACAGCTGCGCGAGGTCCCAGGTCTGCCAGAACGGTGACGCCCAGCGGCCGGCGACGAAGGCGAAGTTGACCTTCTGCACCCCGCCGTCCAGCACCGTCATGATCAGCAGATGTCCCAGCACGAGGACGAACAGCAGCAGGCCGCTCAGCCGCATGAAGATCCAGCTGTACATCTCGAAGTTGGTCTTGGAGCGGGTCTTGGTCGGTCGGCGGCGCCGGTCGCGCGGCGGCTCGATGATCAGGCGGTCGGGGACGGTCTCGTCGATGGCGGTCATCAGACGGTCCCGAACATCTCTTCGAGCGTGTGCTTGAGGATGAAGTAGGTCCCGGGTCCCATGATCAGGACGAAGACGGTGAGGATCGCGTAGGTCATCTCGCGCTGGTAGCGGACGCCCTTGTCCCAGAAGTCGATGAGCATGATCCGTACGCCGTTGAGGGCGTGGAACAGGACGGCGCCGACCAGGCCGACCTCCATGAGGTTGACGATCGGCGTCTTGTAGGTGTCGATGACCCGGTTGTAGCTATCCGGCGAGACACGGACGAGGGCGGTGTCGAGGACGTGCGCGAACAGGAAGAAGAAGATCAGAACGCCGGTGACGCGGTGCGCCACCGGCGTTCTGATCTTCTTCTTCCTGTTCGCGCACGTCCTCGACACCGCCCTCGTCCGTGTCTCGCCGGATAGCTACAACCGGG
>JBKJQQ010000206.1:0-9204 GCA_046593875.1 Mycobacteriales bacterium
GCGGCGGCCTCGTAGCCGATGAAGGTGTTGAGCGGCGTGACGATCGCCGGCGAGGACTCGGCCAGCTCGCGGCAGCGCTCCTCGTCGGCGACGGCGCCGTCGACGACGCGATCGGCAAGCAGCCGGCTCGTGGTCGCCAGCAACCGGATCGACTGCAGCAGGTTGCTGGCCATGACCGGCAGCATGACGTTGAGCTCGAAGTTGCCGGCCGCGCCGGCGAAGGCGATCGTCGCGTCGTTGCCGATGACCTGGGCGCACACCATGCACAAGGCCTCCGGGAGGACCGGGTTGACCTTGCCCGGCATGATGCTCGAGCCCGGCTGCAGGTCCGGCAAGGCGATCTCGGCGAGCCCGGCGCGGGGGCCGCTGCCCATCCAGCGCAGGTCGTTGCTGATCTTGTAGAGCCCGACGGCGATGGTGCGCAGCTGACCGCTGGTCTCGACGAGCGCGTCACGGGCCCCCTGCGCCTCGAAGTGGTTGCGCGCCTCGGTGAGCGGCAGGCCGGTGGCGGCGGCGACCTCGCGGATGACGGCGGCGCTGAAGCCCCATGGCGTGTTGATGCCGGTGCCGACCGCGGTCCCGCCCAGAGGCAGCTCGCTCAGTCGGGGGAGCGTCGTGTGCAGCCGCTCGACGCCGTAGCGCACCTGCGCGGCGTAGCCGCCGAACTCCTGCCCCAGCGTCACCGGGGTCGCGTCCATCAGGTGCGTGCGCCCGGACTTCACGATCGTCGCGAAGGCACCGGCCTTGCGCTCCAGCGACGAGGCGAGGTGCTCGAGCGCGGGGACGAGGTCGTTGACGACGGCCGAGGTGGCCGCGATGTGGATGGACGACGGGAAGACGTCGTTGGAGGACTGCGAGGCGTTGACGTGGTCGTTCGGGTGGACGGCAGACCCGAGCTTCTCGGTTGCGAGCGTCGCGAGCACCTCGTTGGTGTTCATGTTGGACGAGGTGCCGGAACCGGTCTGGAAGACGTCGACGGGGAAGTGCTCGTCCCACCGGCCATCGGCCACCTCGGCGGCGGCGTCCTGGATCGCCTGTGCCATCGGCCCTTCGAGCACGCCGAGGTCGGCGTTGACCTTCGCGGCGGCGGCCTTGATGCGCGCCAGGGCCTCGATGTGCGCGCGCTCAAGCCGCTGCCCGCTGACCGGGAAGTTCTCCACGGCACGCTGGGTCTGGGCCCGGTACTTCGCATCGGCGGGCACCTGGACCTCGCCCATGCTGTCGTGCTCGGTGCGGAAGGCCGGAGAGGTCATGCGGTCATCCTGCCAACAGGGACTGGCAGGCTGCGCACGTGTCCCGGTCCGCCGTCCGTGTCGTCGTCCGACAGCGGGCCGCGGCGTCGACCGACCGGGTCCGCGGCGGCGCCTGGTCGGTGGTGCAGTGCGCGATCGGGGCCATGGTGGCGTGGGCGCTCGCGACCGAGGTGCTGGGTCACGACCGGCCGTTCTTCGCCTGCGTCGCCGTCGTGGTGTGCCTGGGCGTGCGCGCGGCGCAGCGGCTGCGAAGGGTCGCCGAGCTCGCGATCGGCGTCACCGTCGGCGTCGCCGTGGGGGACGCGCTCGTCGACGTCATCGGGACCGGCGCCTGGCAGATCGGGCTCGTCGTCGGCATCGCGCTGGTGCTCGCTCTGGCCCTGGACGGTGGCACCCTGGTCACCGCGCAGGCCGGCCTGCAGGCGGTCTTCGTCGTCGCGCTGCCGCGGGTGCCCGGCGGGGACGTCGCCCGCTGGGAGGACGCCATGGTCGGCGGCGCCACCGCGCTCGCCGTCGCCGCGCTGCTGCCCGCGTCGCCGTGGCGGCCCGCGCACCGCGCCGGTCGGCAGGTGCTCCAGGACGCGGCGGCGTTCGTGCGCGAGTGCGCCGCGGCCGTCCGTGATCAGGACGCCGCCACCGCTGCCTTCGCGCTGAGCCGCGCCCGCGCGACGCAGCCGACGCTCACCGCCTGGACCGAGGCGCTCGGCACCGGGCGGGACATCACCCGGCTGTCCCCGCTGCGGCGGGACACCGGGCACGTGTGGGAGGCGCAGACCGTGCTCGCCGCCGGCGTGGACCGGGCCGTGCGCAACCTGCGGGTGCTCGTCCGGCGCGTGCTGTTCGCGCTCGGCGACGCCGACCCGCTGCCGGCGCCGCTCGCGCCGTTGCTGCTGCAGCTCGCGGACGCCGTGGACCTCATGGCCGCGGACGTCGGTGCCGGCCAGGGCCGGGCGGTGTCGGCACTGACCGCCCTGGCGCCGCTGCTGGACCCCGCCACCCTGGGCAGCGGGCTGTCGTCCAGCGTCGTGGTCGGGCAGCTGCGGTCCGCGGTCGTGGACCTGCTGGAGGCGTGCGGCGTGCCCCCCGACGCCGCGCGCGCGAGCCTGCCCAGCAGTCACTGACCACGGGCGCATGGTCAAGACGGGCCATCCCGACGCCGACGTACGGACAGTCGCGTAACCCTTCTGGGCGGTGCGGCGATGACCCCGGCAGTTGCCCCCGCCCCCCTTGGAGGACTCATGAGCTCGACCCCCCGCAGCTGGAAGATCCTCGCTGCCGCCGCCTCGTCCGGTGTCCTCGCCGCTGCCGCCCTCGGTGGCGTCGCCCTCGCGGACGACGACCGGCCCGCCACGCCCGCCCCGGCCATCTCGGTCGACGCGCCGCTGAGCGACGCCGACAAGGAGCTCGTGGCCAACGCGCCCGACAACGAGCGCGACGCGACCGTCACGGCCGTCCCGGACTCCCCGAAGACCCCCGCCGCCGCGGTGACGACCGTCGCCCCCGTCGTGGAGGTCGCGGACTCCCCGAGCGCACCGTCGCAGGCCTCCGCCGTCAGCGAGGCGTCGGCAGCGAGCGTGGCGTCCACCGACACCCCGGTCAGCCAGCCGTCGACGGACACCCCGCCCACCTCGGGCGAGGACCCGGCGACTGCGGATGAGGACCCGGCGACTGCGGACGCCCCCGCGACGCCCGAGACGCCGCAGACCCCCTGATCCCCTCGCACGACACCGCCGCCCCGCAGGTCCGCCTGCGGGGCGGCGGCGTGCTGCGGGCAGGACACTGCACGCGTGCCTGATGAGGACCGGCTCGCCGCCGCCTACGCCGCGCTCACGGCGGCCGACCCGCTGGAGCTGCTCGCCCCGCTCGTCGCGGCCGACGGCGCCGAGCTGCTGAGCGCTGCCCGCGAGGACGTCACCTACCGGCCGGGCCACGACGCGGTGGTGCGCTTCGCGGCCACGGTCCAGCGGGACGGGGCGCCGGTGCGCGAGGGCTGGGTGGTCGCCGCCGGGGGAGCGCCGGCCCCGACGGCGCTCGTCCTGGACGGTCCGGTCGGGCCGGTCTCGGCCTGGCGCGTCCGCGACGACCCGGACCTGGTGGGGCTGCGCTCGGCGCTGGACGTCGAGGCGGTCGCCGGACTGCTCACTGCCCTCGGCCTCCCGCCGGAGGGCGTCGGACTCACCCTGGTCGCCATCCGTCCGCGCCGGCGTGCGGTCGTGGAGGTCCGGACCCCGAGCGTCCGGCTGTTCCTCAAGTGCGTGCGGCCGTCGGCCGTCGCGGACCTGCGCCTGCGGCACGACGCCTGCCGCGAGGCCGGCGTGCCGGTGCCCAAGGCGCTGGCCGTGGACGAGACGCTCGGTCTGCTCGTGCTCTCGCCGCTGGCCGGCACCCCGCTGCGTGCCCTGCTCCTGGCCGAGACGTCCGAGCTGCCCCCCGCGCAGGAGGTCGCCGACCTCCTGCGCAGCCTCGCCCGGGTCGAGCTGACCCTGCCTGCCCGCGACCCGCGCCGGCACGCCCGCGGGCACGGCGCCCTGCTCAAGGAGGTGCTGCCGGCCGAGTCGGCCCGCGTCGACAGGGCGCTCGCGGCGATCGACGAGGCCGGGCCGGTCGCCGTCGGCGGGGTGCACGGCGACTTCTACGACGGACAGGTCCTGGTCCAGGACGGCCGCGTTGCCGGGCTGGTCGACGTGGACGGCGCCGGCACGGGGCGGCCCGCGGACGACGCCGGCAACCTGCTGGCGCACCTGCAGGTGCTGGGCGCGCTGGGCCTCACCGGTCCGCGGGCGCGGGAGTGGGTCAGCGGCACGGCCGCGGCCGTCCGCCCGCTGCACGACCCGCGCGAGCTGGCCAGGAGCACCGCGGCGATCCTGCTCGGCCTGGCCACCTGGCCGCACTCACGGCACACCCCGGACTGGGAGCAGCAGACCCGCACGCTGCTCGACCTCGTCGAACAGGCGCTGGCGTAGCGGGTCCGTGAAGGGCGGGGGTCGGCGCCCCGGTCGTCTGCTGCTGCGCGATGCTGACCCGTGCGCATCGCGACCTGGAACGTGAACAGCGCCAAGGCGCGTCAGCCCCGGCTCCTGGCCTGGCTGGAGCAGCGCCAGCCCGACGTGCTGCTCCTGCAGGAGACGAAGCTCGCCGATGCCGCCTGGCCTGCGGCCGTGTACGCGGATGCCGGCTACGCGTCCGCGCACCACGGGACAGGGCGTTGGAACGGCGTGGCGATCCTGTCGCGCGTCGGACTGGACGCCGTCGCCCGCGACGTGCCCGGCCAGCAGCCGTTCGACGACGTGCTGGAGGGCCGTGCCATCGGGGCGACCTGCGGCGGCCTGCGCCTGTGGTCGCTCTACGTGCCGAACGGGCGCAGCGTCGGAAGTCCGCACTTCGACTACAAGATCGGCTTCCTGGAGCAGCTGCAGCAGATCGTGGCCGATGAGGGCGCCGGACCGTTCGGTCTGCTCGGCGACTTCAACGTGGCGCCGACCGACGCCGACGTCTGGGACGCCGCGCTGTTCACGGAGTCCACGCACGTCACGCCCCAGGAGCGGTCGGCGGTCGACGCACTCGGGCTGCGCGACCTGCCGCCACGGGCGTCGGCGGATCCCGCCGACGCGCGTCCGCCCTACACGTTCTGGGAGATGCGGATGCTGGGCTTCCAGAAGGGTCGTGGCATGCGGATCGACCTGGCACTGGTGAACGACGCGCTGGAGTCCCGGGTCGTGGACGTGTGGGTGGACCGGGACGCCCGGCGGGGCGAGGGCCCGTCGGACCACGCGCCCCTCGTCGTCGACCTGGCCGAGTAGCGCAGGATCACCCGAGCCGGACTCTGCGTGCTACGGCGGGTACGACCCCTGGCCGAACGGGCCGGGGGTGCGCCCGCCGCCCGTGCCGAGGTTGCCCGGCCACACGGCAGCGGCGACCTTGCCGACGGTCAGCGTCACTGCCGCGCCGCTCGTGTTGCCGGCGCGGTCGACGAGCCCGCCGACCGGCACGACCAGCTTCGCGCCGGTCCGGAGCGAACCCGCCGGCGCGACCCAGCCGCCGAGCACCCTGCTGTACGACGCCGTCAGCGTGCGGCCGCCGGTCACGAAGCGCAGCGTGCCGCCGGACGGGGCCACCGGTCGCCAGACCACCGACCGGGTCGCGTCCGGCGTGGGGTTCTGCGCCCGGAGCACGACGGACCGGCCGACGACCTCGGCACCGAGCACACGCAACGTCGAGGCCGGCGCGACGGTGAAGGTCTTGGTGGTCAGCGTGTAGCTGCCGGACAGCACACGCACCCGGTGCTTGCCGGTGGGGGCGTCGGCCGGCACGTCGTAGCGCGCGGTGTAGGTGCCGTCGGCCTCCTCCCAGACCCAGCGCACGCCCAGGTCGCTCGCGACGGGCTTCCAGGCCGAGCCGACCCGCCGCTCGAGCACCAGGAAGGGCGTGTCCACGGGCCGGTCGACGCCCCGAGCCGCGCCGGACCAGGAGAGCTCGACCAGGCCGTGCCGACCGACGACGGCCGCGGGCTCGGTGATCAGCGCCCCCTCGACCCCGCCGTCGCCGACGTCGGGCGACCCGGGAGAGGTCCCGCCGAGGGTCGGCTGCTCGTACGGCGCGGGAGCCGGCTTGCCGGACTTCATGGCGCCGGCCAGGTCGACGAAGCCGTTCTGCGCGAGCAGCGAGGTCCAGATGCCGTAGACGGTGTGGCCGCCCTCGTAGTGCTGCTGCTCGTACTCCTCAGGGGTCACGAGGTAGGCCATGTAGCCGTTGGCGAGGCCGACGACGAACGCCTCCTCGACGCCCTTCGGCAGCACCGGCTGCACGGCGTCGACGAACCGCCGCGCCATCTCCACGCTCGGCTCGCCCGGTGCGTTGAGCATCATCCGGTCGCCCAGTCGCAGGACCTGCAGCTCAGGCACGAGGTCGTGCACGCCGGCCGGGCGGCTCGGTGCGGCGAGGAGCTTGCGGCCGTGGACGGGGTCGGCCAGCGCGGCCGGCCGGCGACGGCCCTCGGTCGCGAGCGGCTCGTGGAAGATCGACGCGCCGTCCTCCGACCCGCCGAGGAACGGCAGCCCCCAGATCGGCTCGTCCGAGACCGACTTGCCCTCGCCGACCTCCTGGCCGCAGTAGCAGGACTTCGTCCACCGCACGTCGACCGGCATGTCCTCGTCGAGGCTGCGGCCGGCGGTGCGCCAGGCGTCGTACGCCCCGGCGGACAGGCGGCGGCCGTGCAGGTCCATGACGGTCTGCGGGTTCCAGGCCTCGAAGGTCGGCTGCAGGTCGCCCGAGGCGCCGTTGCTGTAGAGCCCGACGAAGCCGGGGGCGGCGATGCGGGAGGTGAGGTGGTCCAGGGTCGGGCCGGCGATCTCGCTGTCCCACAGGGTGTTGTAGGGCGTCGAGGCGGTGAGGTGGACCGGGAACTCCACCCAGGCCGACAGGGGCGTGCCGTTCAGCCGGTCCACCCGCAGGACGCGCAGGACGTCGTCGACGGTGTGGTCCTCGCCGTCCGGATCGACGTCGGCGTAGCCCTGGCCGTACGCCAGGTCCATGCCGTGGTTGCCCAGGTGCGCCTCGACGGAGCGGTTGCGGGCGACGCCGCGGACGACCGTCGACCCCCACGCCGCCTTGGCGGGGGTCAGCGCCTTGTCGGCCCGGCGGATCGCCTGCGCGAGCTGCTCGACCTGCCAGTCGGCAAGGTCCTCGGGGCCGCTGTGGGTGTGCGTGCCCGTGTAGACGACGTTGGCGTGGGTGTAGCCCAGGTCGGCCACCCGCGCGATCACGTCGTCCTTGTTCAGCGGGAAGCCCAGGTCGGTCGCGAGCAGGGCGACCTTGCTGTCGCCGTCCTGCAGCACCAGCGCGCGACCGGTCAGCCGGGTGTGGACGCCGTCGACGGCCATGTCCGGCCGGACGTAGCCGAGGGTGTTCCCTCCGAGCCTCGGGGTGATGTCGACCTGCGCCGCTCCGGCGCGCAGGGCGCCGGCGGGCGGGCTGTCGGCCGAGGCCACCGGGACGGACAGGCCGCCGGCGAGCAGCAGGGCGGCGGAGAGCAGAAGGCGGCGCATCCCCCGTGTTTCGTCATCGGGGATGCGAGTTCCTGCGTCTACTTGGTGTGGTGCTCGAAGTCGACGGAGGCGTAGGCGCGCAGCTTGGTGAGCCGGTGCTGCGAGGTAACGCGGCGGATGGTCCCGGACTTCGAGCGCATGACCAGGGACTCGGTCGTCGCGCCACCGCCGCGGTAGCGGACCCCGCGGACGAGCTCGCCGTCGGTGATGCCGGTGGCGACGAAGAAGACGTTGTCGCTGCGTACGAGGTCGTCGGTGCCGAGGACGGCGCCGAGGTCCAGGCCCGCCGCCGCGGCGTTGACGAACTCGCTCTTCTTCTGCGGCCAGAGCTTGCCCTGGATGGTGCCGCCGAGGCACTTCACGGCGCAGGCCGTGATGATCCCCTCGGGCGTTCCTCCGATGCCGAGCAGCAGGTCGACGCCGGTCCCCTCCGAGCAGGCCATGACCGCGCCGGCGACGTCACCGTCGGAGATGAACTTGATGCGCGCGCCCGCCTCGCGCACCTCGCGCACCAAGTCCTCGTGCCGCGGTCGGTCCAGGATGCAGACCGTGACGTCCTCGGGTGCGCCGCCCTTCGCCTTCGCGACGGCGTTGACGTTGTAGGCGACCGGCGCGGAGATGTCGACGACGTCGGCCGCCTCGGGGCCGGTGACCAGCTTCTCCATGTAGAAGACCGAGCTGGGGTCGTACATCGTCCCGCGCTCGGCGACCGCCATGACCGCGATGGCGTTCGGCATGCCCTTGGCCATCAGCGTGGTGCCGTCGATCGGGTCGACGGCGACGTCGCACTCGGGGCCGTCCCCAGCGCCGACCTCCTCGCCGTTGAACAGCATCGGCGCCTCGTCCTTCTCGCCCTCGCCGATGACGACGACGCCCTTCATCGAGACGGTGCCGATGAGCTGGCGCATCGCGTCGACGGCCGCGCCGTCCCCGCCGTTCTTGTCGCCGCGACCGACCCAGCGGCCGGCCGCCATCGCCGCCGCCTCCGTCACCCGGACGAGCTCCATCGCGAGGTTGCGGTCCGGGGTCTCAGCCATCAGCGGCTGGAGGGCGTCACTCATGGCGGCACCCTATCGGCGGGGCTGCCGCCTCTCCACGGGCGCGGTGGCAGAGTGGGCGGGTGCGCCGCGACTACGACCCCGCCGAGCTCGGCGCCGGGCTCTACCCGCTGCTGAACAGCGTCGTCGTCCCCCGCCCGATCGCCTGGGTGTCCACCCGCTCGGCCGACGGCGTCGACAACCTGGCGCCGCACTCGTTCTTCACGATCAGCTCGGTGGTGCCCCCGGTCGTGCAGTTCACCTCCGTCGGCGAGAAGGACTCCCTGCGCAACGCCGTGGCGACCGGCGAGTTCGTCGTGTGCCTGTGCCCGGAGCCGCTGGTCGAGCAGGTCAACGCGACCGGCACCGACTTCCCCGCCGACGTCAGCGAGTTCGACGCCGTCGGTCTGGAGCGGGAGCCCAGCCGCCTGGTGGCCCCGCCGCGGGTCGCCGCCTCCCCCGTCGCGCTCGAGTGCAGGTTGGCCGGCACGAGACACTTCGGCGGGGGCTCGACGGTCGTGTTCGGCGAGGTCGTCTGGGTGGCCGTCGACGAGCGGGTCCTGCGCGACGACCGGCCGGCCATCGACCTGCTCCAGCCGCTGGCCCGGCTCGGCGCCAACGAGTGGAGCACCATCGGCGAGGTCACCTCCCGCCGGCGCATCCCCTATGCCGAGCTCTCCGCGTGACCTCCACGCTCCCCGCGGCCGGACGGGCGGCCACCACCCGCGGCGCGCTGCTGAGCGCGGCCCGCCGGGTGTTCTGCGCCTCCGGGTTCGCCGAGGCGTCCATTGCCGAAGTCGTCGCGGGTGCGGGTGCCAGCGTCGGCAGCCTCTACCACCACTTCGGCGGCAAGGCCGAGCTCTACCTCGC
>JBKJQQ010000234.1:0-13737 GCA_046593875.1 Mycobacteriales bacterium
TGCGTCGAGCAGTGCCCGGTGGACATCGAGCACGTCGACCACATCCTGGACATGCGCCGCTACCAGGTGCTGATCGAGAGCGCGTTCCCGTCCGAGGCCGGCGTGATGCTGCGCAACCTGGAGAACAAGGGCAACCCGTGGGGCCTGAACAACAGCGCCCGCATGGAGTGGACCGTGGGTCTGCCGTTCGAGGTCCGCGTCGTCGAGGACACCATCCCGGACGAGGTCGAGTACCTGTTCTGGGTCGGCTGCGCCGGTGGTCTGGAGGACCGCGCGAAGAAGGTCACCCGGGCGTTCGCCGAGCTGCTGCACACCGCGGGTGTGGAGTTCGCGATCCTGGGCGAGATGGAGGCGTGCACCGGTGACCCGGCGCGGCGCCTGGGCAACGAGTTCGTCTTCCAGCAGCTCGGCATGCAGAACGTCGAGGTCCTCAACGGCGTCGGCGCCGGCCGCGAGAACCACGTCAAGATCGTCGCGACCTGCCCGCACTGCTTCAACACCCTTGCCAACGAGTACCCGCAGCTCGGCGGCCACTACGAGGTCGTCCACCACACCCAGCTGCTGGGCAAGCTCGTCGACGAGGGCCACCTCGTGCCGATCACGCCGGTCGACGAGAAGGTGACCTACCACGACCCCTGCTACCTCGGGCGGCACAACCGGGTCTACACCCCGCCGCGCGAGATCCTCAACGCCATCCCCGGCTTCCAGACCGTGGAGATGCAGCGGTGCAAGGAGCGCGGCTTCTGCTGCGGCGCCGGCGGCGCGCGGATGTGGATGGAAGAGAAGATCGGCAAGCGGATCAACGTCGAGCGCACCGACGAGGCGCTCACGACCGACGCCGACCTGATCTCCACCGCCTGCCCGTTCTGCATCGTCATGCTCAGCGATGCCGTGACCGCCAAGCAGCAGGAGGGCACGGCCAAGGCCAGCGTGCAGGTCCTGGACGTGTCGCAGATCCTGGCGCGCTCGCTGGTCCCGGCGAAGCAGCCGGCGCTGGTCGGCGGCGGCAACGTCACGGTCGTCGCCCGCGAGTCGACTCCCGTCGAGGCGGTGGCTCCCGTCGAGGCGGTGGCTGCGGCGCAGACCCCCGATCCGGCTCCCGCCATCACTGCGGGCGTCACCGGCGAGGGCACGGTCCAGGAGCCGGCCTCGTCCGGCGAGACGCTGCGCGAGGTCCCGACCTCCGGCGAGCCGGCCGCCACGGTCGACCCGACCGAGGTCACCGGCAGCGGGCCGGAGCACAGCACCGGCACGCCTGGTGATGCTCCGGGCGGTGCCAGCGAGGACCAGGGCCCCGGCGGCCACGAGCGCCCGGGCTCCTAGCCCGTAGGACGCACAGCGGCCGCCCTCCCGAATCCGGGAGGGCGGCCGCTGTCGTTCAGGTCGAGGGTGAGGCGTCTCAGGCGTCGGTGATCTTGGCGCGCACCTGCTCGACCAGCTCGGGCGGCGGCTCGGCGATGTCGTGATCGGTCTTGGCGTGCTCAGCGACCTGCGACAGGATCCCGTCCTCGTCGGGGGCGGTGAAGGTGGCCGCGCAGCCAGGGACGACGCCTCCACATGCGAACTGCTTCATCAGGATCTCCTTCATGTCGGGCAGCCCTGTCCGGCGGTCGGAAGGGGCGAGCGCGAGGCGCTTGAGACGCACGACACACAGCAGCATGCCCCGTTCGTCCACCTACGCCACCGGATCGACGCGAACCGCGGCGGGACGCGTGACGGCACGACGCGTCACATGGGCAAGCGTGCGCGGGGCAGGCGCTGGAGCGGGCGACGGGAATCGAACCCGCGTGTCTAGCTTGGGAAGCTAGCGCACTACCATTGTGCTACGCCCGCGAGGATGTCCTCAGCCTAGCGGCTCGGTAGGCGTCCGACTGAAGCGCTGCCACGACCGCGACGCCGTCGGGCCGCGCTGTCCCTGGTAGCGCGAGCCGTAGGTCGCGCTGCCGTACGGCTCCTCGGCCGGGGAGCTCAGCGGCAGGACGCAGATCTGGCCGATCTTCATGCCCGGGTAGAGCTTGATCGGCAGGTTCGCGACGTTCGACAGCTCCAGCGTCACGTGCCCGCTGAAGCCCGGGTCGATGAAGCCGGCGGTGGAGTGCGTCAGCAGGCCGAGGCGGCCGAGCGAGCTGTTGTGCGTCGGCACGAAGGTCCGGCCCACCAGGAACAGGCCACTGGCCGCAGCGACTTGGATGCAGCGGACCGGCACCGACGGCACGGGTCGCACGGCCACGACTGCGCGGAACCGCGTCTGGCGCAGCTTCGGCGCCAGCCGGGCGAGCTTGCGCTGGAGCCGGAAGACAGGCAGGTGCGGCGTGAACGTCACCTGATAGCCGGGCGAGCACTCGACGCCGTTCAACGTGACGCGCTTCTTGCGCTTGACCGGCCTCAGGCCGAGCGACGCGGCGAGCTCGACGACGGCGTCGGACAGGTGCTCCAGCGTGCTGACGAACTCGCAGCGACCGATCTGATCGACGTAGCCGTCGCTGTCCATCAACCCCTGCAACAACGAGAGCCGCTGGTCGTAGCCCGACGTCAGATAGGCGTCCGGCACGTGCTTGTCGCCGAGCAGCCCCTCGGCGCGCAGCACCGAGTTCAGGCCGTCGTCAGCGCAGTAGCGGCCCGCGGAGTCACGCCGCCGGTCACCCAGCCAGATGCCGAGGACGTACGGGTCGATCGGGAGGTCCTCGCGCGCCGGGTACTGCGCAGGCAAGGCCAGGGCGATGTGGTGGTTCCACTCGCGGCCTGTCCGCAGCGTCGCCACGAGCTGCTCAGTGGTCCGGCTGGCCCCGATCGAGCCGCGCACCCGCTCCGCCTTGGTCCGCGTCACCCACAGGTGACCGGCGTCGGCGAGGAAGCGGCTGCCGTCGGACAGCACCACCTCGTAGCACTGGCGATCGTTCAGAGGATCGGTCGTCGCGACGACCGCAGTCGCTCGGCCCTGCTCGTCGAAGACCTCGTCGCCGACCTCGAGGTGCTCCATCGTGGTCCAGCCCCACGGCGTGGGCACCTCGGTGTCGAGCGCCAGCGCCTTGCCTTCGAGCCGGCTCGCGAGGTCGTCGCCGAGCGTGATCACCTCGAGCGTGGACCCGAGCACGAACTCCCCCGGGTGCAGCATGAACGCCTCGTCGTCGCCCACCTCGACCAGCTCGGTCAGGTCGTCCTGCTGCACCGCCGGGTCGATGTGGGTGTAGCGGTGGTTGGCGAAGACCCGGAAGTACCGGTCCAGCCGCACGTCGATGCTGCTCGGCTGCACCATCGCCTCGTCGTACGGCGAGAGCGCCATCCGGCCGGAGGCCAGGGCAGCCTTGAGGTCGCGGTCGCTCAGCAGCATGCGGCGCAGGCTATCGGCAGAGTGCGCCGTGGTCGGCATCCCCACGACGTACCCGCGCTTCCTCGCGCCCGGAAAGTCCGATCCCCTGAAAGCTGCCCGCCGCGCCGCGGCTGTGGCAGCGTTCAGGCCTCGGGCAGCAGGAGGAGGCGGGCGTGCGGGGCAAGGTCGTGGCCGGCGTGCTCGCCGGCCTGCTCGGCGCGGGCGCCCTGGGGGCAGCCGGGCTGATCGTGCTCAACGACAGCGAGGCGCTGCCGGGCACCACGGTGGCCGGTCGCGCCGTGGGCGGGCTGGACGAGGAAGCCCTCCGGGACACCGTCGACCGGCTGGCGGCGGCCCGTACGCAGGGCGGGCTCCCGGTCACCGCCGACGACCTCACCGACCAGGTCGACCGCAGCGTGACGCGGGTCGACGTCGACGCCACCGTGCAGGCGGCGCTGGACGCCGGTCGCGACAGCACCGTCGCCCGCGTGCTCGGTCCGCTGCTGGGTGCGGCCGGCGGCGACACCGGCCGGCCCGTCGACCTCGCGATCACGGTGGACGAGACGGCACTGCAGACCGAGGTCGAGCGGCTCGCGACGGTCGTCGACCGGGCGCCCGACCCCGGCGGCATCGAGGTCCGCGGCACCTCCGTCACCGGGCGCGCGCCCCGCGCCGGCCGGCTGCTCGGCGTGGGGTCGGCCGACCTGCTCCGGCCGGCCCTGCAGGAGGGGCGCACGCAGCCGCTCGACCTGCCCGTCCTCGAGCAGGCCCCGCCGACGTCCCCGGCCGACGTCGACGCCGTCGTCGAGCGGGCCCGCCGCGCGCTGGCCGGGCCGTACCGCCTGACCAAGGACGCCGAGACGCTCGTCGTCACGCCCGCCGAGATCGGTCCGCTGCTGAGCTCTCCCGTCGACGCGGGCCGGCTCGTGCTGCGGCTCGACCTGCCCGCCCTGAACGCGCTGGTCGCCGAGAAGGCCGAGGCGCTCGAGCAGCCGGCCAGCGAAGCCGGCTTCGTCGTCGCGGGCGCGCCGCCGGTCGTGGACGGCAAGGGCGACCTGTCCTGGGTGCCGCAGCCGGCGCAGGTGAGCGTCACCCCCGGCGCCACCGGGCTGGCCGTCGACGTCGACCCGGCCACCGCCCGGCTCAGCGAGCTCATCCTGGCCGGCGAGCGGACCCTGCAGCGCGAGCTGCCGCTGGTCGTCGTCGAGCCGGAGCTGACGACGGCCGCCGCGGAGACCGCGGGGGTGCGCACCCTGATCGGCACCTTCACGACGAGCTTCCAGGCCGGCCAGCCGCGGGCGACCAACATCCGCCGGATCGCCGAGATCGTCGACGGCTCCTACCTCGCGCCGGGCGAGACGTTCAGCCTCAACGGGACCGCCGGGCGCCGCACCAAGGCGCGGGGCTTCGTCGCGGACGGCGCGATCGTCGACGGCGAGCTCGTCGACGAGGTGGGTGGCGGGGTCAGCCAGTTCGCGACGACGCTGTTCAACGCCGCCTTCTTCGCGGGGCTGCCGATCCCCGCGCACCAGCCGCACAGCTTCTACATCTCGCGCTACCCGCCCGGCCGCGAGTCGACGGTCTACTTCGGCTCGATCGACGTCAAGATCACCAACGACACCGGCCGGGGCATCCTCGTCCAGACCAGCAGCACCGCGGGCTCGGTGACCGTGGCGCTCTACGGCGACAACGGCGGCCGGCAGGTCAGCGCCTCGCACGGGCCGCGCATCCCGCGCGAGGGCGGCGGCTTCCGGATCGCGGTCACCCGGACGATCACCGGGGGCGACGGCGTGGGCGGCACGCGGGTGTTCCGGACGGCGTACGACCCGGAGCCCCCGGCGGGGTGACCGGCCCCACGTTGCCCGCGGCGGCGGTCTTTGCGAAGGTGGCCGACGTGACCTTGACGATCTCGGTGCTGCACGACGACGGGATCGCGATCCTGTCGCTCGTGGGCGAGCTCGACCTCGGGGGGACCGCCGAGGTCGACGCCGCGGTGCGCCGCGTGCTCGACGACGGCCTGCGCCTCCTGCTCGTCGACCTGGACGCGCTCGTGTTCTGCGACTCCACCGGGCTCGGAGCGCTCCTGCGCGCCTCGCGCTCGGTCAAGGAGGTCGGCGGGACCTGCATCGTCGCCGGCGCCCGCGGCCCGGTCGCGCGGCTGTTCTCGTTGACCAGCATGGAGGTGGCGCTGGACCTCGCCCCCGACGTGCAGCCCGCGCTGCTCGCCCTTCGGGCGTCGAGCGACGCTGCTAGCTGAGCGCCACGGTCGCCACCGCCAGCGCGTTGCGCAGGCCGTGCACGCCGATGGCCGGGCCGAGCCGGCCGGTCCGCCGGGTCAGCACGCACAGCCCGAGCCCGAACACGCCCGTGGCCAGCACGACCGGCAGCCCCTCGAGCCCGACCGCGGTGGCGTGCAGCGCTCCGAAGCAGACCGAGGAGACGGCCGCCGCCGGCCAGAACCCGGTCCGCAGCATCAACCCGCGCAGCACCACGCCGCGGAACAGCAGCTCCTCCAGGACCGGCGCCACCAGCACGGCGGCGACGACGAGCAGCACGAGCGCGTACGGCCCCTGGTCCCGCAGGAAGCCCGCGTTGTCGACCTGGACGTCGCGCAGCGCCGGCACCGCGAGCCGGGCGAGCACGATGACCGCGCTCTGCGCCAGGAGCAGCAGCAGCGACCACCGCACCACCCGCCCGGTGTCCGACCACAGCGGCAGGTCCAGTCCGAGCGCCCGCTCGACGCCGCCGGACTGACGAGCAGGACGGCGTACGACCAGCAGCACCGCGAGGCCGAGCAGCACGGTGGCGCCCCCGATGGCCAGCGCGGTCGGGACCTCCGGCAGCGCCGCGAGCAGCAGCACCGACAGCACCAGCGAGGCCGGCGCGGCCAGCAGGGCCAGCACCGCGTCACGGACGCCCCAGGTCCGGCCGGGCTCGGCGGCCAGCTCGGCCACCCGCTCGTCGAGGGTCGTCACAGCGCCCGTCCGACGGCGAACCCGACGGCGGCCAGCGCCAGCCCCGGCACGACGTGCAGCGCGAGCAGCCGCACCGGACGATCGGACCCGAGCACGTCCCAGGCCACCGTCGAGGCGGTGGTGAAGGCGCCGAGGACGCCGACCGCGAGGAAGAGCTGCGCCGGCGGTGCGGCCCCCGCCACGACGCCGGCGAGCAGGCTGCCGACCAGGTTGACCAGCACGATCCCGTACGGCCTCGGCACCGCGGCGTCGAGCAGGTAGCGCGCCGGCGCACCCAGCGCACCTCCGACGGCGACGGCGAGCTCCGGGCTCATCGGGCGGCCACCGCACGGCCCAGCAGCCCGGCGCCGAGCAGCGTGACCACGCCGACGACGACGTAGGCGACGGCCAGGAGCGGCTGGGCGTCCGCGAGGAGCACCGCGTCCACGGTCAGGCCGGAGAAGGTGGTGAAGGCCCCGAGCAGCCCGGTCCCGAGCAGCAGCCGTGTGCGGGCGTCCGCGACCCGCGTCAGGAGCAGGCAGAGCGCGAAGGCGCCGACGGCGTTGACGAGCAGCGTCGACCAGGCCCAGCTCCCCGGGTCGTGCGGCAGCGCGACGCCGACGCCGTAGCGGGCCAGCGCACCGACCGTCCCGCCCGCGGCGACCAGCAGGATCCCGGTCAGCGCCGTCGCACCCCGGTCAGGACGAGGTCGCCGACCCGCCGCGGGATCCAGCTGAAGGCGAGCACCGGCGACATCCGCCGGGACGGCACGACGTGGGCGCGCCCCTGCTCGACGCCGTCGAGCACCTTGGTCGCGACCTCCTCCGGGGTGACGACGCGGGTGAGCCGCAGCCGGATCCAGCGCTCGAGCGCGGCCGCGGCGAGGCCGTGCTCCTCGATGTCCTCCCACATGGCGGTGCGCACCGGGCCGGGCTCGACCAGGGTCAGCCCGATCGGGGTGCCGCGCAGCTCCAGTCCGACCCCGGCGTGGAAGTGCGACAGCCCGGCCTTGCTGCTGGCGTAGGGGACCAGACCGGGCGCGGCCACGGTGGAGAAGCCGGAGGAGACGGTCACCAGGTGGCCGCGCCCCCGGGCGAGCATGCCGGGCAGCACCTGCCGGACCAGCTCGGCGGGCGCGAGCAGGTTCACCTCGTACAGCGCGTGCATCTGCTCTGCCGTCACCTCGAGCATCCCGCCGACGGCGTCCAGGCCGGCGCAGCTGATGAGCACGTCGACCGGCCGGCCGGCGCCCTGCTCGGCCCGGGCGACCAGGTCGGCCCGCTCCGAGGGCACGCCGAGGTCGCAGGGGAGCGCATGGCCGCCGAGCTCGGTTGCCTGCGCGGCCAGCGCGGCCGCGGATCGGGCGACCAGCGTGACCGTCGCCCCCCGCTGCGCCGCGCCTGCCGCGATGCTCGCGCCGATGCCGCGGGACGCGCCGGTGACCAGGACGTGGGCGCCGGGGAGCTTCATGGAGCCAGCCTGCCCCAGGGGGCGCGGCTCAGCTGCTCAGCTGGTTGAGCAGTCGGTGCAGGTAGCCCTGCCGCGCCGCCGACAGCGCGGGCGGCGTCGGGGTCGAGAGCAGCGCGCCGCTGCGGCTGAGGCGATCCGCCTCGTCCATGGCGTGCGAGAAGTCCCGGACCAGCTCGGCGTCGTCCCGCTGCACGGTGAGGGCGATGTCGACCCGGGGGTGGCCGGCCGAGACCGCGACGGCCAGCTGGTGCTTGAGGTCGCGGCGGACCGGCTCGATCCCGGCGGCGGCGCGCAGGGCGGAGCGGAGGACGCGGGCGAGATCCTCGGACAGGTCCTCGTCGCCGGCCAGCAGGCTCAGCTCGCGCAGCTGTCCCTCGACGTGCGCCTCGGCGCCCGCCAGCAGCTCGGTGTCCAGGTCGGTGATGACCACGCGGACCTGCTCGAGCGCCGGGTCCCCGTCGAGGTCATCGCCCCAGGAGGCCAGCAGGGCGTCGACGTCGGCCTCGGACCCGGCCCGCGCACCGGCGTGCAGCTCGAACCAGACGCGCTTGCCGTCGTCGTCGGGCTCCACACCCCACCGGTCGGAGACGGCGCTGATGAGCATCAGCCCGCGGCCGGTGACCGCCGTCGGGTCGAGCATGGAGAACGACGGGCTGACGGCACTGGCGTCGCCGACCTCGACGCGCACGTGGCGGTCGGAGAGCACCAGGCGCAGCAGGATCGGGGAGCGGCCGTGGAGCACGGCGTTGGTGATGAGCTCGGACAGGGCCAGCTCGCCGTCGTCGAGGCGGTGGGCGAACGGCGTGCCGGTCAGCAGCGCACGCAGCGCGGACCTGGCCTCGGGGGCGGCATCGGGCGTGCCACGGAGCGCGAGCACCTGCTCGGCGACCTGCTCCACAACCCCTCCAACCCAGCCGGACGTGTCGTCGGGGCCACGTCCCCGCAGGCTCTGGTACCCCGCACCGGGCCGGTCATTCCCCGAGCCCGACGATCATGACGTCGGCGTCACCGGCCAGCTCCTGAAGCCCCGCCCCGGTCAGTCGCGCCGAGTCGCCGGCCGAGAGCGCCGCGCCGCCGAGCGTGCAGTCGCCCCGGGCGACGAAGACGTGCGCCCTCGGCACCTCCGGCAGCGCCCACCGCCCGGCCAGCCGCCCCGCCCAGATCCCGGGGAGCACCTCGTCCAGGTCCCCCGTGACGACCTGCTCGTACGACGATGCGGTCCCGGGCGGGGCGGTCAGCCACAGCTGGACGAAGCGGGTGGGCTCGTCCGCGGCCCGCTCGCTGTGGACGACGGCAGGGCCCGCGGTCATGCGCTGCAGCCCGCCGGCGCGGACGCGTGCGGTCACCCCGTCCTGCTCGTGCACGAGCGTCCCCTCGAGCACCCAGCTCACGACGTCGACGTCCCGGTGGGAGTGCGGCGCGAAGCCCGCACCCGGGTCGAGCAGGTGCTCGTCGTGGAGCACGAGCCGGCCGTGCGCGACGTGTGCCGAGTCGTAGTGGGGGCCGAAGGAGAAGCAGTGCCGCGTCGAGATGCCGGGCTGGCGCGTGACGAAGCGCTCCGCGGCGGGCCGCAGGACGACCGGGCCCACTACCCCTCGTCGTCGTACGAGGACAGCGAAGGCTCGGCGACGACCCGGGCGATCGTCTTGCCGTGCCAGCGAAGGCCGCTCGGCGCCTGGAACCCCTCGCGGTTGAGCGCGGCGGCGATCGTCGCGAAGGAGGCGCCCTCGCCGTGCAGCTCCCAGAGGCGGATCAGACCGTGCTCGGGCCCGACCTCGAGCCGCCGTCGCGGCGCGCGCAGCACCGGGGCCTCCACGACCGCCTCGGCCACGGTCGCGACGGCGGCCAGTGCGGCCGCCAGCTGCTCAGCCCGCACACCGGCGTGCCACAGGTAGCCCTGCGCTGCCGCGCAGCCCAGCCGGCGCAGCACGGCGAGCTGGTCCGCCGTCTCGACGCCCTCCGCGACGACCGACATGCGGGTGGCCCGGCCGAGCTCGATGACCGAGGCCGCGATCGCGAGGTCGGCGTCGTCCTCGTGCAGGTGGGCCACGAAGGAGCGGTCCAGCTTGATCATGCTGGCCGGCAGGGCGCGGACGTAGGTCAGCGACGACCAGCCGGTGCCGAAGTCGTCGATGGCGATGCGCACGCCGAGCTCGACGACGTGGGTGAGCATCCTCACGCCCAGCTCCAGGTCGTTCATGACCGCGGTCTCGGTGACCTCGAGCACGAGCGCCGTCGCGGGCAGGCCCGCCCGGGTCACAGCCGCCTCGATCGCCTCCGGGAAGCCCGGGTCGACGACGTTGGAGGCCGTGACGTTGACCCCGAGGTAGCAGTCCACGGGGACGACGCCCCGGCTGCGCAGATCGGCGAACTCGGCGCAGGCGTGCTCCAGGACCCACGCATCCAGGGCGCGACCCAGACCCGTCCGCTCCGCGACGACGACGAAGGTGTGCGGCGGCACCGAGCCGAGACGCGGGTGGTCCCAGCGCAGGAGCGCCTCGAGCCCGATCAGCTGACCGCTGTCGACCGCGACGATGGGTTGGTAGACCAGGTGCAGCGCGTCCTCGGCCAGCGCCTCGCGCAGCTCGCCGGACAGCACGAGCCGCTCCTCCGCCTGCTGCGACAGCTCGCCGACGAAGACGCTCGCCTGCCCGCGGCCGCGCGCCTTGGCGTCGTAGACCGCGGCGTCCGCGGCCCGCAGCAGCGCGTCGCCCTCGACCTGCGGGGTGCAGGCCACGCCGATGCTGGTGGACAGGTGCAGGCGCTGTCCGTCGAGCTCCAGCGGTTCGCGGACCGCGGCGAGGACCTGCTCGGCCACGGCGGCGGCGGCCACCTCATCGGCTCCCGGCACGAGCAGCACGAACTCGTCGCCCCCGAAGCGGGAGACGGTGTCGGCCGGGCCGACCACGGCCTGCAGCCGCCGGGCGACCTCCACCAGGACGCGGTCTCCCAGCGAGTGACCCTCCGCCTCGTTGACGTCCTTGAAGGCGTCGAGGTCGACGTAGAGCAGCGCGAGCGGGCTCGAGGTTGCCTGCGCGGCGGCGACCAGCTGGTTCAGCCGGTCGGTGAGCAGCGTGCGGTTGGGCAGCCCGGTCAGGTCGTCGTGGAGGGCGGCGTGGGACAGCGCGCGCTGCCAGGCGAGCTGCTCGGTGGCGTCCCGCGCGATCGAGCAGGCCCCGATGAAGCGGCCGTCGGCGTCGAGCACCGGCGAGACGGTCCGGGACACCATGACCGTCGTGCCGTCGCGCCGCCAGCGCAGGATCTCGCCACGGGTGGTCTCGCCGCGGCGCAGCCCCTCGCTCTGCACGGCGAAGGCGGTCTCACCGCCCGGAGGGGCCAGCAGCGAGGAGTGCCTGCCGATGGCCTCCCCAGCGGACCAGCCGTAGAGGTGCTCGGCCGCGGCGTTCCAGCTCTGGATGACGCCGTCGGGCGAGCTCGTGACCACGGCGTCACCCATGCACGCGACCGCCGTCGCCATCCGCCGGGCCGAGGACTCCGCACGCACGCGCTCGGTGATGTCGGAGCAGACCGCGACGACACCGCATACCTGACCGGACTCGTCGAGCAGCGGGCCGCCGGTCACCAGCGCGATGAAGTCGCTGCCGTCCCGCCGGCGGACGACCAGATCACCTGTCCAGGCCCGGCCCGCAAGTACCTCCGCCAGGAGCTCCGCGGTCTTCTCGCGCGTAGCAGCGGGCAGGGTCAGATCGAGGATGCAACGACCGACGGCCTCCTCGGCGCTCCATCCGCACAGCTCCTCAGCCGTGCGGTTCCAGTGCTGGACGACGCCGTCGACGTCGGTGGCGATCACGGCCTGGCACACCGCTTCGAGCAGTCGCTGCTCCTGACTGAGGGCCTGCGAGGGGCGGCGGCCGGCCGTCTGCTCGGTGGTCACGTTTCCATCCTCTCGCGTCGAGCGCTTCCGTGGGGCCGATTTGCGCAGAGTGACAGGGACGTCACGTTGCTCCGCCTGGCGGCTTGCGCCGGTTACCCGTCGGTAGCATTCTGTCCCTACTCGCCGGTAACCCGCGGCGCCTCTCGGAGGAGTTCTCAGGCATGGGCCACTACAAGAGCAACCTGCGCGACATCGAGTTCAACCTGTTCGAGGTCTTCGGCGCCGACGAGGCGCTCGGTCAGGGCCCGTTCAGCGAGCTGGACCGCGACAGCGCCCGCGACGTCCTCAAGGAGGTCGAGCGCCTGGCCACCGAGGACCTCGCCGAGAGCTTCATCGACAGCGACCGCAACCCGCCGGTGTTCGACAAGGACGCCGGCACGGTGACGATGCCCACGAGCTTCCTGAAGAGCTACCAGGCCTACGCCGACGGCGGCTGGGACAAGCTCGACCTGCCGACGACGCTGGGCGGCATCGGCGCCCCGCCGTCGCTGCGCTGGGCCTGCAACGAGATGCTGCTCGGCGCCAATCCGGCCGTCTACATGTTCGGCTCCGGGGCTGGCTTCGCCGCGATCCTGCACCGCAACGGCACCGACGAGCAGAAGAAGTTCGCCGAGCTGGCCATCGAGCGGCAGTGGGGCGCCACGATGGTGCTCACCGAGCCCGATGCCGGCTCGGACGTCGGCGCCGGTCGCGCGACCGCCCGGCTGCAGGAGGACGGCACCTGGCACATCGAGGGCGTGAAGCGCTTCATCACCTCGGCCGAGTGGGACTGGCCGGAGAACATCTTCCACCTGGTGCTCGCCCGCCCCGTCGGCGTCGCGGGCGCAGGCGGCCCGGGCACCAAGGGCCTGTCGCTGTTCCTGGTCTCGAAGTTCCACGTCGACCTCGAGACCGGTGAGCTCGGCGGGCGCAACGGCGTCGTGGTCACGGGCGTCGAGAAGAAGATGGGCCTGAAGGTCTCCACCACCTGCGAGGTCACCTTCGGCGAGAAGACCCCCGCGGTCGGCACCCTGATCGGCGACGTCCACGACGGCATCGCGCAGATGTTCCAGGTCATCGAGAACGCCCGCATGTTCGTCGGCGCCAAGGCCATCTCGACGCTGTCGACCGGCTACCTGAACTCGCTCGAGTACGCCAAGCAGCGCGTCCAGGGCGCCGACCTCACGCAGATGACCGACAAGACGGCCCCGCGCGTGACCATCACCCACCACCCCGACGTCCGCCTCATGCTCATGCGCCAGAAGGCCTGGGCGGAGGGCCTGCGCGCGCTGGTCTTCTACACCGCCAGCCAGCAGGACCGGGTCGAGCTGACCACCCACGAGGGCGAGGTCGACGACCTGGCCGTACGCCTCAACGACCTGCTCCTGCCGATCGTGAAGGGCTACGGCTCGGAGAAGGCCTACGAGCTGCTCGCCACCTCGCTGCAGGTCTTCGGCGGGTCGGGCTTCACGCAGGACTACCCGATCGAGCAGTACATCCGGGACGCCAAGATCGACACGCTCTACGAGGGCACCACGTCGATCCAGGGCATGGACTTCTTCTTCCGCAAGATCGTCCGTGACCAGGGCACCGCGTTC
This sequence comes from Mycobacteriales bacterium, assembly GCA_046593875.1. Classification (GTDB taxonomy): domain Bacteria; phylum Actinomycetota; class Actinomycetes; order Mycobacteriales; family SCTD01; genus SCTD01. The sequence goes on from JBKJQQ010000234.1 coordinate 13,207, forward strand.
ACGCACCTGCTGGGCGAGATCCAGGAGTTCAGCAAGGCCGACGCCGGTGGGTCGCTGGTGAAGGAGCGCGAGCTGCTCGCGCAGGCGCTCGAGGACGTCCAGGCCATCAACGGCGTCATGGTCAACGACCTGATGTCGGCCGCGCAGGAGGGCAGCCGCAACGCCAACCCGAACATCTACAAGGTCGGGCTGAACTCGACCCGCTTGCTGATGGCCGTCGGCGACCTGATCATCTCCTGGCTGCTGCTGCGGCAGGCCGCCGTGGCGCTCGACGCCCTGCCGACTGCGAGCGAGCGCGACAAGGCGTTCTACGCGGGAAAGGTCGCGGCCGGGCGGTGGTTCGCCGCCAACGTGCTCCCCGAGCTGACCAGCAAGCGCAGCATCGCCGAGGCCACCGATCTGTCGCTGATGGAGCTCGACGAAGCCGCCTTCTAGGCCGACACTCTCAGGAACGAGGCCGGTCCCGCAGCTGCGAAGCCGGCCTCTGCCGTTCGGAGCAGCGCCCACTGCCGCGTTTGCGAACGCAACAAG
>JBKJQQ010000028.1:0-5004 GCA_046593875.1 Mycobacteriales bacterium
AGCGCAGACGCGGAGCAGGCGGAGCCCGGCGGTGTGCCCGGCCTCGTACTCCGGCGGGAAGTGCGTGTCGTAGTCGACGTGGCTGTTCAGCAGCCGCAACGAGATCGGCCGCCACTCGACGTCGTACGTCCGTTGCTCGGCGACCTCCCGCACCCACTTCGCGGTCATCCAGGCGAAGGGACAGACGGGGTCGAACCAGAAGTGGAGGTCGGCGCTCATCCGGTCACCCTGCCTCACCGCCGACGCGTAGCCGGGCGCAGACCCCTGGTGCGACGGGCCGGGCAGTGCCATGGTGGAGGCGGACCCACCGAGAGGGGTGGCAGATGCGGACGCTCCTGGATGCTGCGAGCCGGGCCGCGCGCTACGCGCCGCTGGGCGTCGAGGCGGTCGCCGCGGGACTGCGCGAGCTGCCGGGCTGGCGCTGCGACGGCAGCCGGCTCATCGCCACCTACCGGACCCGGGACCTGTGGTCGCTGCTCGAGCAGGTCGTCGACGTGGAGGAGGAGCTCGACCACCACGCCGAGGTGACGCTCGACAGCGGCAAGGTGACCTTCACCCTCTGGACGCACGTGCGCAACGCCGTGACCTCCGCGGACCTCGAGCTGGCGCAGCGGCTCGACCGGGTGGCCCACGCGCTGGGTGTCACGCCCGGACGCGCAGCTCCCGCAGACCCCGGATGACGTAGCCCGGCGCCCACACCGGCTCCTCCAGCAGCTCCAGCCGCGGCATCCGGCGCAGCACCGTCCCGAAGGAGGTCTGCAGCTCCAGCCGCGCGAGCGCCGCGCCCAGGCAGAAGTGGACGCCGGCGCCGAACGCCACGTGCGGGTTCGGGTCGCGGCCGACGTCGAGCCGGTCCGCGTCCGCGAAGACCGCCGGATCGCGGTTGGCGGAGCCGAACAGCAGCCCGAGCTCGGCACCGCGCGGCACGCGGACCCCGTCCAGCGAGAGCTCCTCGAGCACCCACCGCTCGAACATCTGCAGTGGCGTGTCCCACCGCATCAGCTCCTCCACCGCCGTCGGCAGGAGCGACGGGTCGGCGCGCAGCCGGGCCAGCTCGGAGGGGTTGCGGAACAGCGACCACCAGCCGTTCCCCGTCACGCCGACGGTCGCCTCGTGGCCGGCGTTGAGCAGCAGCACGCAGGTGCCGACGAGCTCGTCCTCGGTCAGCTCCTCGACCTGCACCAGGGCGGTGACGAGGTCGTCCTGCGGTCGCGCCCGGCGCTCCCGCGACAGGTCGACGAGGTACGCGCCGAACTCCTCGCACGCCCGTACCGCCGCGCGGGCCGTCTCCGGCGACGGGTCCAGCTCGTACATCCCGCAGATGTCGGCGGACCACGGCCGCAGCAGGTGCCGGTCCGCCTCAGGGACGCCGAGCATCTCGGCGATCACGGTGACGGGCAGGGGCTCTGCGACGACGCTGATCAGGTCGAAGGTGCCGCGCCCCAGCGCCTCGTCGACGAGCCGCTCGGTCACCGCCTCCACCGTCGCGCGCAGCCGCTCGACGGTCCGCGGCGTGAAGGCGCGGCTCACGAGACGCCGCAGCCGGGTGTGCTCAGGCGGCTCGACGTCGAGCATTCCGTTGCGGATCACGTGCCAGAACGGCGCGTGCTCGGGCGGTTCGCCCGGGCGACCCATCTCGGCGTGGGTGGCGACGTGCAGGTAGCTGCGCCCCAGCCGGCGATCGCGCAGCAGCGCGTCGACGTCGGCGTGCCGGCTGACCAGCCACCTGCCGGTCGCCTCGTCGTACTGCACGCGTGGCCCGGCGCGGAGCACGGCGTAGGCGGGGTACGGGTCGGCCACGAAGGCCGGGTCGCTGGGCGTGAACACGGTCACGTCCCGACGCTAGAGGAAGAGGCCGTCGCTGCCACGCCTTCACAGAAGGGTGGAGACACCGAACGACGCCGGCCGCGTCGCCGCCCTCGTCGGGCTGCTGTTCGGCTTCGCCGGCATGGGTAGCGCGGCCGTCGCCGTCACCCTGCCCGCGATCGCGTCCGACCTCGGTCTGACGACGGGGGGCAGCGCCTGGATCATCAGCCTGTACGCGCTGATGCTCGCCGTGGCCACCGCCGTCTACGGCCGGATCGCCGACCTCGCGGGCATCCGCCTGCCGCTGACCGTCGGCGTCGGGCTGATGGCGTCCGGAGCGGTCCTCGGCGCGCTGGCTCCGTCGTACCCGGTGCTGCTCGCGGCACGTGTCCTGCAGGGCGCCGGCGCCGCGGCGGTCCCGGTGCTCGGCATGGCGATCGTCAGCGCGAAGTACGCCGGCGCCGTCCGCACCGCCGCCCTCGGCCGGGTCGCGGGCACCGCCGCGGCGGTCACCGCGCTCGGTCCGCTGGCGGGTGGCGGCGTCGCCGACCTGCTGTCGTGGCGCGCCGTGGTGGCGTTCCCGGCGCTCGGCCTGCTCGTCGTCCCCGTCCTGTGGCGGGCGATCCCGACCGACGGCAGCGGCGCACGCCTGGACCTGCTCGGTGCCCTGCTCGTGGCGCTCACCGCCGCCGGGCTCGTGCTGCTCGTCCAGTCCCCCTCCGCAGGGGTCGTCGTCGCCGTGGCGGGCGCCCTGCTGCTGACGCTCGGCGTGCCGGCGGTGACGGCGCGGGTGCGGCGCCGGCCGCAGGGCTTCCTGCCGGTGGTCGTCGTCCGCAACGGCACCGTCGTGCGCAGCGCCCTGTCGTCCTCGGCCGTGCCCGCGGCGTGGTTCGCGCTGCTGATCGCGGTCCCCGTGGTGCTGGTCGGCCGCGGCTGGTCACCGCTGCACGTCGGGCTCGCGCTGGTGCCCAGCGCCGTGACCGGCATCCTCGCGCCTCGGCTCGCCGCGCCGGTGCTGGTCCGCCTCGGTGCTGCGCGGTCGCTGGCGGTGTCCGGCTCCCTCGCCGCGCTGGCCCTGATCGTGGCCGCCCTCGGTGCGTCGCTGCCGTCCGCCGCCGCCGCTGCTCCCGTGCTGGTCCTCGCGGTCATGCTGACGACGTTCGCGTTCGGGCTGGGTCAGCCGGCGCTGATGGCCGCGGTCAGCGACGCGGTGCCGCCGGACGTGCGCGGCGTGGCGCTCGGCATCGCGACGTTGGTGTTCCTGGTCGGCGGCGGCATCGGGTCAGCCGTCGTGGGCGGGCTCGCCGAGGTGCTCGGCATGCGCACGGCGCTGCTGCTGCTCGTCCTGCTGCCGGTGGCCGGCGTGCTCGTCGTGCTGCCCCGCCGCGGGCGCGTCACCGCCTGAGGCACCGTCGGTCCCGTGACCTCCCGCTGCAACACGATCCGGGAGCGTCCCTGTCGGCAGGGTGCTCCCGGATCGTGTGGCGCGCGGTCGGACGGTGACACGTGCCGGCACCGCTTTTCGCGGCCTGCACCCTGCGGGGGTGCAGCAGGCCGTCTGCCAGATCGGCTAGCGGCTGCGGGGGCGGCGGGCTGCGGTCGGGGTGCCGGCGCGGGCCGCGAGCTCGGCCCGCGTACGCGCCGGACCGGCGCTGGTCTTGGCCTTCGGCGCGGCCTTCTGACCGGACCGCGCCTTCGGCTGGCCCTGCGCCTGGCGCGGCCCGCGGGAGCGGGGCTGCTGCGGGGCCTGCTCCACGACCGGAGCGGGCTCGACGTGCTCCGCCGCCGGCCCGGTCAGCGCGACGATCTCGGCGGAGCCGGGGCGTACGGAGACCGTCGTCGGACGGATGCCGGCCTGCTTGGCCAGGGTGCGCACCTCGCCCGCCTGCTCGGGCGTCGCGAGCGTGACGACGGTGCCGCCGGCGCCTGCGCGGGCGGTGCGACCGGAGCGGTGCAGGTACGCCTTGTGCTCGGTCGGCGGGTCCACGTGGACGACCAGCGCGACGTCGTCCACGTGGATGCCGCGGGCCGCGATGTCGGTCGCGACGAGCACGCGGGTACTGCCGTCGGTGAAGGCCGAGAGGTTCCGCTCGCGCGCGCCCTGGGAGAGGTTGCCGTGCAGCTCGACCGCGGGGATGCCGGCGGCGGTGAGCTGCTTGGCCAGCTTCTTCGCGGTGTGCTTGGTGCGCATGAACAGCAGGCTGCGCTCCTGACCGGAGGCGAGCTCACGGATGACGGCGGGCTTGTCCGCGGCGCTGACGGCGAAGACGTGGTGCGTCATCGTCGAGACGGGGGCGATCGCCGGGTCGACCGAGTGCGTCACCGGCGACGACAGGTAGCGCTTGACGAGCACGTCGACGCCGTTGTCGAGGGTGGCGGAGAACAGCATCCGCTGGCCCTTCGCCGGCGTGCGGTCGAGCAGCCGCTTGACCGCCGGCAGGAAGCCGAGGTCGGCCATGTGGTCGGCCTCGTCGAGCACCGTGATCTCCACGCCGGACAGGTCGCAGAAGCCCTGGCCGATCAGGTCCTCGAGCCGTCCGGGGCAGGCGATGAGCACGTCGACGCCGGGGGCGAGCGCCTTGACCTGGGGGTTCTGGCCGACGCCGCCGAAGACCACCGTGCAGGTCAGACCGGCGGCCTGGGCCAGCGGCTGCACGACGGCCAGCACCTGGTTGGCCAGCTCGCGGGTCGGCACCAGCACGAGCCCGCGCGGCTGGCGGGGGCGTCGGGGGCCGCCGGTGAGCCGGGCCACGAGCGGCAGGCTGAAGGCCAGTGTCTTGCCCGAGCCGGTACGGCCCCGGCCGAGCACGTCCCGGCCGGCCAGGGTGTCCGGCAGGGTGGCGAGCTGGATCGGGAACGGCGCCTCGATGCCCTGGCGCGCCAGAGCAGCGGCCAGCGGCGCCGGGACGCCGAGCGAGGTGAAGGTGGCCCCGCCGGGCGTGGCGGCGCCGGGCGTGCTGGCGGCGGCGACGCGGGCGGGGGGAGCGGCGGCGGTGGGGATCGCCGCGGGCGCGGCCGCAGGCGCAGGCGCAGGCCGGGCCGGCACCGACGGGGCCGCACCGGCGGGACGGCTGGCGCCACGACGCCGACCCGGGCGCACGGGGTCCGTGCCGGTCGTGAGGTCAGCGGTCGCCGGTGTGGCGGTCTCGCCCGAGGCGGGGCGGCTGGCGCGCCGGCGGGCGCGGGGAGGCGTGGGGG